>NZ_JBIWAE010000021.1:0-152269 GCF_044759865.1 Streptomyces sp. NPDC099050
AACATCCCCGCGTTCGTCGTCCCGGTCGTCGAGGACTCCGAGGACGAGCCGGGTCGCGAGACGGTGGTCGTCGAGGTCGGCGGCAAGCGCCTGGAGGTCTCCCTCCCGTCTGCGCTGGGTATGACCCTGGCCCGTACGGCGGCCGCGGGCGGCGCGAGGCCCAAGCGCCGCGCCGCCAAGAAGTCCGGCCCGGCCGCCTCCGGCGACACCCTCGCCTCGCCCATGCAAGGCACGATCGTCAAGGTCGCCGTCGAAGAAGGCCAGCAGGTCAACGAGGGTGATCTCATCGTCGTCCTCGAAGCCATGAAGATGGAACAGCCCCTGAACGCGCACCGCTCGGGCACGATCCTGGGCCTCGCGGCGGAGGTCGGCGCGTCCCTCACTTCGGGCGCGCCCATCTGCGAGATCAAGGACTGACGTCCTGGACCAGGGGTCCGGGGCTTCGGCCCCGGACCCCGACCCGGGCTGCGCCCGGCGCATCCCGCTACGCGGGGAGAAGTCCCCTACCCGCCCTTCCACCGTTCCCCGGGCACTGCCCGGACCCGGTCCTCAAACGCCGGACCGGCTGAAGGGGGAGAGGGTACCGGGCTGCGCCCGGACCCCCTGGGGCTCCGCCCCAGACCCCGGTCCTCAAACGCCGGACGGCTGAAAAACCCAAGCGCCGGACGGGGTGGGAGGCCTCGTGCGCCGGACGGCTGAAAAGCCTCGAACGCCGGACGGGCTGGAAAGTCTCAACCACCGGACGGCTGAAGGGCCTTGGGGCTGCGGGCCGGGTAACGTGCCTGATCATGCTCGCCATACGGTTCGACCGGTTCGGCGGTCCCGAAGTGCTCATGCCCGTCGATGTGCCCGTCCCGGTTCCCGGGCCCGGGGAGACCCTGATCACCGTGGAGGCGGCCGGCGTCAACTTCGCCGACACGTTTCAGATGGACGGGTCCTACCTCTCCCCCGACCTGCTGCCCCACATCCCCGGCAGCGAGGTCGTCGGCCGGACCGAGGACGGCCGCCGGGTCCTCGCCAAGGTCACCCACGGGTACGCGGAAATGGTGGTCGCCCGGGAGTCGGGCCTGGTCGAGATCCCCGAGGAGCTGGACGCCCCCCGGGCCCTCGCCCTGCTGATGCAGGGGGTCACCGCCTGGCACCTGCTGCGCTCCGCGGCGCGGCTCCGACCCGGTGAGAGCGTCGTCGTGCATTCCGCCGCGGGCGGTGTGGGCAGCCTCGCGGTGCAGCTGGCCCGGGAGTTCGGGGCGGGCCGGGTCCTGGCACAGGCGTCCACAGCCGAGAAGGAGCGGATCGCCTTGGGGCTGGGCGCCGACGAGGTCGCCCGGTATCCGCTGGCGCTGCGGGCCGACGTGATCCTGGACGCGGCCGGCGGCAGTCTCTTCGACCACGCGCTCGGCTCCCTCGCCGACTTCGGCCGGCTCGTCACCTACGGCAACGCCTCCCGTACCGCGTTCGCCGCGCTCGACCCGGCGCGGCTCAGCCGGCTCAACGCCGCCGTCGTCGGTTTCTGGCTGCGGCCCACCCTGGCCCGGCCGGGGGCCCTGGCCGAGGCGTTGGAGGAGCTCTTCGCGCTCACGCTCCGGGGGCGGCTGCGTCCGGTGACCGGCGCCGAATACCCGCTGGCCGAGGCCCGTACGGCCCACACCGACCTGCGGGAGCGCCGTACGACGGGCAAGGTCGTGCTGCGGCCCTGAAAGCTGCCGGAAGGCCGCGTGCGAGGCGATCCGCACGCGGCCTTCGTGGGAGGGGTCGGTGGTTTAGTAGAACTCGGTGTCCGGGTCGAGTCCGACGAGAACCCGGCCGTACGCCTCGAAACCGCCGAGCGGTGCCATCAGGCCGTGCAGCGCGAGCCCCTGGATGTCGCGGTGCACCCGCTGGAACGGCTGGGAGCGCTGGATGACCGAAGCACCGCTGACCGAGTGCAGGATGTCGACGGACTCCTTGGCCAGCAGGACCGCGTAAGTGATCTGGCTGCGGATCTCCACCCGGTCGTTCAAGGACAACCGCTCGTCCGCGTCCGCGGCGGCCTGCATGCGCAGGGTCCAGCTGTCGGCCAGTGCCTGGGCCGCGGAGATCTTGTTGGCGGCGGCGGCGACCTGGTACTGGATGTGGGGGTGCGCGCTCTGCTCTTCCCAGTGCGTGTAGGCGATGCCCTTGCCGGGCAGCCGGTCGAGGAAGAGTTCGAGGCCGGCCCGGGCCATTCCGACGTAGGCCGCCGCGGACAGTGCCATCACGTACGCGGTGAGTCCGTACTCCCGGCCGCTCCCCGCGGTGTGGGCCCGACCGGAGACCTGGCCCTCCAGTACCTCCATCCCGTCCACGACCCGGTGAGCCGGGACGAAGAGGTCGGTGACGGAGGAGGTGCAACTGCCGGTGCCCGCGGCCGAGGTGACGTCCCAGTCGTCGGCGATGCTCATCTCGTCGGCGCGCACCACCGCGTAGACCTCCTCGTGCACGCCGTCGGAGCGGTCGACGAGGGCGGCGAGGATGTTCCAGTCGGCACCGCGGATGCCGGTGTTGAAGCGCCAGCTTCCGTTGAGGACGAAGCCGCCGTCGGTGCGGGTCGCCCGGCCGGTGGGGGTGAAGCCTCCGGAGACCTTCAGCGAGCCCCCACTGGTGGCGTAGATCTCCTCCTGCGCGAGGTCGGGGTACTGGGAGATGATCCAGGCGCTGGAGATCCAGGCGTTGGCCACCCATCCCGTGGAGCCGCAGCCGCGGGCGATCTCGGCGATTATCGCGAACTGGTCGGCGAGCGGCAGGTCCAGCCCGCCGAACCTGCGCGGAACCGCGGACCGGAAGACGCCGGCCTGATCCAGCAGATCGATGTTTTCCTGCGTGAGCCAGCCACGCTCCTCGGTCAGGCGCCCGTTCTCACGGAGTACGGGGGCTATGTCCCGAACCGCTTTCAGTACCGTGCCGGTGTCGATGTCGACCGTGGCCATCCTGCCTCCTCTGCCGCGATATTCATTCGATTCGGCCCCGACTGTACCGCCGTTTCATTGCACCGCTTCCGGAATTCCCTCACACCTCGATCATTGCCGGGACTATGAATTGATGAGTGTCCGGTTACCGCTCTATGGGAATCTTGAAGGTTTTCACCGGCGGCCGAATGCTGATCACCAGGTTTCCGGAACGGGCCCGGCGCGGACAAGGGGCCGATTCACCTGTCCGCGCCGGGAGTCGGAGCCGGCGGTCAGCGCCCGCTCTCGTCGGTCCAGATGCGGCTGCTGAGGTCCGAGCCCCGGAGCACCTGCACCCGCCAGGGGTCGATGCGCAGGACGTGGTACTTGGGGTCCTCGGGGCCGCCGCGCCAGAAGTTGAGCGGGTTGTAGCCGACGCCCGCGGGGCTTCCCTTGCGGTAGAGGTCCCAGGCGTACTGCCTGGTCTCCTGGTCCTCGGCCCAGGTGGAGACGCTGTCGACGAACACCGCGTTCTGGCGGGGAGACCAGTACGAGTAGGTGGTGGCCGGGTTGTTGGCCAGATGGGCGACCTTGACGGGTGTCTTGTAGGCGGCCAGCCAGCCGACCGGCTTTCCGTCGACCACTTCCCAGATGGGCAGGAGCACCCGGGCCCGGGGGCGCGATTTCTTGTCCACTGTGATCATGGTGCAGTAGACGATGTCCTGGATGTAGGAGAAGAATTTGTCTTCGATTTCCGAGAAGGATTTCACGCTGGTAGCCATATCAAATTCCTCTCGGCATCCGACTCTTTGCGGCAAGGGCCACTGGAAAGCCCCTTCCGGTACAAGCATGCGACACGGCCGCCCGTCACGGAAGAAGGCACTTTGAAGTCACCGACTTATCTCGCGGATACCGTCAGGGACGTGGGCGGACCCGATCGATGACGGAGGCCCGGCTCCCGGCGTGACATCGGCGCCGGTCGTCCCGCTCTCCGCACCAGGTGGTCCATCGCGGCCGCACCGGATCCCGGGACTTGCCCGGCGCCCCGGCCGGGTCCCGCTTCCCGGGCCCATAATTTCCACGTCCGCTTCGGATTCGCCATCGGTCACGAGTTTCCGTATTTCCCGGCCCACGGGACGGGAATCATTCCCTTCACGCACTGCTCAAGATTCTTTCAAGGCTCCGGTGAGAGAGTGGTACAAGAATCCGAATATAGATTCAAACCTTGGAGCGGGGGGCAATGAGGTTCAGATTGCTAGGGCCGTTGGACGCGATATCGGCGGACGGACCCGTTGCCCTGGGCGGCACGAAGCAGCGCGCGACGCTCGGCTATCTGCTGCTGCACGCCAACCGCGTGGTGGCGACGAGCAAGCTCGTGGACGTCCTGTGGGAAACCGAGGACGCACCGGCCACGGCCCGGAAGATCCTGCACAACGCGATATGGGGGCTGCGGACGATCCTGGCCGAAGGCGCCGGTCCGGCCTCCCCCGATGCGCCGGAGCTCGTGACCAAGGCGCCGGGATACGTCCTGCGGGTCGATCCGGACGATGTGGATCTGCTGGTCTTCCGCCGGTGGGTGACCGCGGGCAGGGCCGAACTCGCCGCGGGTTCACCGGACGCGGCCTCGCGGCTGCTGAAAAAGGGGCTCGACCTCTGGGCAGGCCCGCTCCTCGCCGATCTGGCCGAGTCGGGCATCGCCTGGCCGGAGCTCGACGCCGCTCGCCGGGACCGGCTCGACGTCCTGGAAGACTTCTTCGAGGCCGAACTGGAGTGCGGTCGCCATCACTCCGTACTCGGCGAGCTGACGATGATGGCCGAGGCCGAGCCGTGGCGCGAGCGGGCCCGCGGGCAGCTGATGCTCGCGCTGTACCGCTGCGGACGGCAGGCCGACGCCCTGAACGTCTACGAGCGGGGGCGGTCCTCCCTGGTGGAGAACCTCGGTCTGGAACCGGGCCACGGCCTGCGTACGCTCCAGCACGCGATCCTGACCCACGACCCCGTGCTGGCCGCGCAGGTCCCGGCTCCGCGACGCGAGGCCGTCACCGCGGGCCTTGCGTCCCGGGCCCCGGCCGAACAGCCCGTCGCCGCCCCGCTCGTGGTTCCGCGCCCGGGCCGCACGGCCGCGGCGGACCGGATCCCGGTGAGCGCCCTGCTCGTGGGGCTCCGGCTGGGCAGCCTCGACGAGGCGTCCCCCGGGGAGATCGACGCGGCCCTCCACACCGTCGAAGACGTCATCACCCGGTTCGGCGGCACCGTGGTCGCCGCGATCGGATCGGTCACGCTGGCCCTCTTCGGCGTCCACGGACCCGGGGAGGACGATCCCGAACGGGCCGTACGGGCCGCCCTGACCCTGCGGGAGCGGTTCTCGATCGACGTGCGGACCTCCCTCAGGGCGGCGGTGACCACCGGCAGGGCCCTGGTCCGGCTCAGTGCGGACGCCGAAGTCGCTCGCCCCTCGCCCATGGGAGCCGTGCTGGACGACGGCCGGGCCATGCTGGCGCGGGTGCCGGACGGCGAGGTGTGGATGAGCGGTGCGGCGCGCCTGGCGACCACGGCGTCCGTCGCGGCGAAGCCGGCCGCCGGCTCGCCGGACGGGTGGCAGGTCCTGGGGCTGGTCGGGGACGAAGCCGGTTTCCGTACCGACCGCGAGCACGAACTGGGGGTGCTGAACGGTTTGCTCGACTGGGCCCGGCACAGCTCCGTTCCCCATCTGGTGACCGTCCTCGGCGCGCCGGGCGTCGGCAAGTCCCATCTGCTGGCGGAGTTCGAGCGCAGCATCGCCGTGCAGTCGCCGGCCACCGCGCGGGTACTGAGCGCCCGGGCCACCGGACGGGGCGAGCCGCTGTCCGTGGCCGGGCTGATCCTCTCCGGCTACTGCGGTGTGCTGGCCGAAGACGCGGCCGAGGTCTCCCGGGCCAAACTCGCCACGGCCGTCTGGCGGCTGCCCCTGCCCAAGGCCCGCCGCGTCCACGTGTACCAGCGCCTCCTGCCGCTCCTGCCCTCGGGCGGCTCGCCGGTGCACCCGGCCGACCGGGGCGAGGTCCTGGACGTGTGGGCGGAGCTCCTCGCGGCGGCTGCCGCGCTCGAACCGGTCGTGGTCTTCGTCGACGACGCCCACAGGGCGGCGGACGTCTTGCTGGACCGGCTCGAGTCGCTGTCCGACGGCGCCGGCACGGCCCCGTTGCTCACCGTCACCACGGCTCGGCCGGAGCTGCTCGACCGCCGCCCCGGCTGGGGCGGCGGAAAGCACCGCGCGTCGACGCTGACCCTGCTGCCGCCGCGGACGGACCGCTCCGCGGAGCCTTCGGCGGCCGATCCGTACGCGCCCTCGCGCGAGCGGAAGGTCGCCGTATGAGGCCGCGGGACCGGGAAGGGGCCCCGCCGGTGATCCGGCGGGGCCCCGGCACGTCGGGTCCGCGGCGAACTCAGACGTTCCAGACGCCCCGTGCGGCGGCGTCCTTCACGAAGTCGGAGAAGTCCCGGGGCTCACGGCCCAGCACGCGACGGACCGTGTCCGTGGGGGTGGCGTTCTTGTTGTCGCGGATCTGGGCGACGAGATCGGCGACGAAGAGCGCGTAGTCGGCGGGTACGTCGTAGCCCACGAGCTCGTCCACGTAGGCCTGGTGCTCGACGGGGACGTAGCGGATGTCCCGGCCGGTGGCCCGGGCGATCTCCCCGACGGCTTCCTCCAGGGTCAGGGCCCGGGCGCCGCTCAGCTCGTAGGTCTGTCCGGCGTGGCCGTCTTCCAGCAGGGCCTCGACCGCGACGGCGGCGACGTCCTCGGTGTCGACGAACGGCTCGCGGCCCGATCCCGCGGGCAGGGACAGCTCGCCGGCGCGGACACCGTCCAGCAGGACCCCCTCGTCGAAGTTCTGGAAGAACCAGTTGGGCCGCAGCACGGTCCACTCGGCACCGGACTCCTGGACGGCGCGCTCGCCGGCTATCAGGGACTTGCCGCCGACCGGCTCGCTCACCCGGGCCTGGAGCAGCACCAGCCGGCGGACCCCGTTGTCGACGGCGAGGCCTGACAGCTTGCGCAGGGCCGCCTCGGCGTCCCAGACGCCGGGCTTGTCCTGCGCGTCCACCAGGTAGGCGACGTCGACGCCGGCGAGCGCGGGCTCCCAGGTGCTGAAGTCGTCCCAGTCGAAGCGGACGTCTCCGGAGCGGCTGGCGGCGCGGACGGTGGCCCCGCGCTCCTTCAGCCGGTTCGCGACGCGGCGGCCGGTCTTTCCCGTGCCGCCGAGGACGAGGACGGTGGTGTCGGTCATGGCAATGGGCCTTCCTGCAAAGGGGATGTACGAGACCGGGCCGCCCGCGCGTGCGGGCGGCCCGGTGGCCGGAGCGTTCCGGTCATCCGGAACGGTGGATCACAGGAACGGGGTGTCGGGAGCGAGCCCGAGGATGGCCCGTCCGTGCACTTCCTGGTTGGTGTTGAAGGCGAACAGGGCGTGCAGGGCCAGGCCCTGGATGTCCCGGTGGAATCGCTGGAGCGGCACGTCCCGCATGATCACCGAGGCACCGCTGGCCTCGAACAGCCCGTCGACGGCTTCCTTCGCGAGCTGGATGGCGTAGGCGGCCTTGCCCCGGGCGGCGGCACGCTCGTCCACGGACGGACTCGTACCGGCGTCGGCGTGCTTCTGGAGCTGACGCAGCCAGGTCTCCTGGAGCGCCTCGGCGGCCGCGATCTTGTTGGCGGCGACGGCGACCTGGATCTGGGTGACCGGCGACTGGCTCTGGTCGGTCCAGGAGGTGTAGGTGATCCCGCGGCCCGGCAGGCGGTCCAGGAACAGCTCGTAGGCGCCCTTCGCGAACCCGATGTACGCCGAAGCGCCCTGGGCCATGAAGAAGGGGACGAAGGCGTAGTTGCTGCCGGTGGCGCCGGTGTTGGAACGGTCGCCGGTGGTGCCGCCGAGCACCTCGATCAGGCTGACCACGCGGTGGGCCGGGACCGTCACGTTCTCGGCACTGACCGTGGAGCTGCCGGTGCCCGCCGCGGACGAGGCGTGCCAGTCGTCGGCGATGCTGAGCTCGCTGAACGGGACGAGGGCCGCGTACGGGGCCGGGGTTCCGTCCGGTCCGGCGAGCAGAGCGGACAGCAGCGCCCAGTTCGCACCCCGGGAGCCGGAGATCCACTTCCAGGAGCCGCTGAGGGTGTAGGAGCCGTCGCCCGCCGTCAGCGTGCCGGAAGGGGTGAAACCGGTGGAGACGCGCACCGCGCCGCCGGCGTAGACCTCCTCCTGGGCCTTGTCGGGGAAGAGGCTGGGAACCCAGGAACTGGACACCCAGATCATCGAGACCCAGCCGGTGGCCGTGTCGGCACGGGCTATCTCGCTCAGGATCCTGACCTGGTCGGCGACCGGCGCTTCGAGGCCACCGAAGCGGCGCGGGACCGCCAGGCGGTACACGCCGGCCTTGTCGAGCAGTTCGATGTTCTCGTCGGGAATCCAGCGACGGTCCTCGGACTCGGGCCCGCTCTTGCGAAGCGTGGCGACGAGGGCTGTCACCTCGTCCAGCACCGCGGTGACGGCGCTGTCGGTCGTGGTCATCCTGTCTCCTAAGAATTTGCCACAGCAACTTTACGGCGCATGTTTTCTTTACGCCGACGGGCATTCGTATTCTCTCTGGGGACAGGTCATGTACAGGTAATCCAACACTCTCGGCAAACTGCTGAGCAGGCGATTACCGAGGAATGGGGCCACACAGGAAATGGCATTGCCCTGACCTCCCGGGGGATGGAGGCCAGGGCAATGCTGTCTGTGCGCGCCGGCTGGTTCGCAGGCGCGAGAACTACCTCGACGCCTCCACGGGCTCCACCGGAGCGAGCGTCTCGACGGGTGCGGAGGCGGCGTCGTCCGCCCCGTCCCGGCTGCGCAGACCGAAGGCGCTGATGAAGGCGGCGACGAGGGCGGCGACCAGCGGCACGACCAGGGCGGCCTGGTAGCCGTCGAGGAGGGCTGCCGGGGAGGTGCCGTCCGTGGCGGCGATGTTGACGGCGGCGACCGAGGACAGGCCGAGCGCGGCGCCGAACTGGAAGGACGTGTACAGCAGACCGCCGGCGACGCCCTGCTCCTCCTCGGCGATGCCGTCGGTGGCCACGATGGTGAGCGGTCCGTAGGCGAGGGAGAAGGCCAGGCCCAGGATGATCAGGCTCGGGAACATCGCCAGGTACGTCCAGTCCGCGCCGATCGGCAGGAACAGGGCGTAGGACAGGGCCGCGAGGAGCAGACCGCCGAAGATCACCCGGGCGTTGCCGAACTTGGCCACGAGCTTGGGGGTGAGGGTGGGAGAGAGGATCGCGTCCACACCGATGACGATGAGGGCGAAACTGGTCTGCAGGGTCGACCAGCCGCGCAGCTCCTGCAGGTAGAGCACCGCGATGAACTGGAAGCCGAAGAAGCCCGCGGCGAAGAGCAGGCCGGCCAGGTTCGCGCGGACCAGCGAGCCGTTGCGGAAGATGCCCAGGCGCACCAGGGGCGAGGACGACTTGCGTTCGATGGCGACGAAGGCGATGAAGAGGATCAGGCTGGCCCCGATCGTGGCGGTCGTCACGGCCGCGGAGGCGTGCGTGGCGCGCTCGACGCCGAAGACGAGGAGCAGGATGCCGCCGGTGACGGTGATCGCGCCCCCGAGGTCGACGCCCTGGCCCGTACGGTCCGGGCGCGCCGACTTGGGGATGAGCGCGATCGCGGCGATGAGGATGAGGAGCGAGAGGATGACCGGCGCGAAGAAGACCCAGCGCCAGTTGACGGCGGCCAGCAGACCGCCGACGACCAGGCCGATGGAGAAGCCGCCGGCAGCGGTGCCGGAGTAGACGAGCAGGGCCTTGTTGCGCTGCGGGCCCTCGTCGAAGCTGGTGGTGATGATGGACAGGCCCGCCGGGGTCATGAAGGCGGCGGCGACACCGGTGACGAAGCGGGCGACGATCAGCATCCAGCCTTCGGTGGCGAAACCGCCCAGGCCGGAGAAGAGCAGGAAGATCACGAGCCAGAAGACGAACATCTGGCGGCGTCCGAACAGGTCCGCGGCCCGGCCGCCCAGCAGCATGAAGCCGCCGTAGCCGAGTACGTAGGCGCTCATCACCCACTGGAGCATGCCCGTGGACATGTCCAGGTCCTCGCGGATCGAAGGCAGGGCCACGTTGAGCATGGCCACGTCGATGCCTTCGAGGAAGATCGCGCCACACAGCACGAACAGCACGCCCCACGCGCGCCCGCTCATGCGGTCGGTGCCGCTGCCTGACGGCGATTGCAGTGTGGACACAGAATTTTCTCCTTGAACGCGAAGGAATAGCGAGAGGGAACCATCCGCATTGTCGCGACGGGCGCGTGGCGTTCCCTTGAAGTTCGCGTGAGAACCCGGCCGGCTCGGACGAGTCGCAAAGAAGCAATTCTGCTGGTTCCCACTTGTAACCACTGGCAGCATGCGGCACCGTTGGGAGCTATGGAAGAACGCACTTTAAAGTCACCGAGTCACTGCACGGGTACCGACCAGGACTACGACATCCACCAGTGGGACACCCGCGAGGGGTGCGAGGTGAGGCAGATCCTCGACCGCGTCGCCGACAAGTGGTCGCTGCTCGCCATAGCGCACCTGGAGCGCCAGACCCTGCGCTTCTCCGAGCTGCGCCGACGCATCGAGGGCATCAGCCAGCGCATGCTGACGGTGACGCTGCGCCAGCTCGAACGGGACGGCCTGGTGAAGCGGACGGTGCACCCGGTCGTTCCGCCGCGCGTGGACTATGAACTCACCCCGCTCGGCGCGACCCTGCACACCACGATCCGGGCCCTGGTCGACTGGACCGAGGACCACCAGGACGAGATCGCCAAGGCCCGGTCCGAGTACGACAGCCGGCTGGACGCCTTGGAAACGGTCTCCTGAACCCGGCGATCCGAGGTGACGACCCGGCCCGTCCCGTGACTCGGGGCGGGCCTGCCGTTTTCTTTCGGGTCCCGTACAACCGTTGTGCGGTCTCGTGGGTCCTCCTTCTGCAGCGCCCGGTGCGCTGGCTTCGTTCGCATCTCTGAGGGAGAACCGTCCGTGCTTCAAGCCCGTTCGACCCTGCGTCCGGTTCTGTTGGCCGCCACCACCACCGTTCTCGCCGTCACGCTCGGCGTGGTCGGGCCCGTCGCCGTCGCCCCGTCCGCCGCTGCCGCGCACGCGGCCGGTGGGACGGCGGCCGGGGTGGCCGCCCCGATAGCGTTTCCCAAGGATTCGGAGGTGACCGAGGCCGGGCTGACCGGGTTCCTGTCGCGGCCGAAGGGCGGTTTGGAGAAGCGCTGGACCCGGTATTCCGACGGGGCCTCGACGGGGCAGAACTTCGCGACCGTGGTGCGGTCCTCGCGGACCGCGGACTATCTGGTCACGTCCGGGGGGTTGTCCGTGACGTCGGAGAACCTGTCGACGAAGTCCTGGCTGAGCGTCACGGTGGACACCAACGGTGCGACGTACCTCGGGTCGGCGGGGAACGCCGTGTTCACCAGGGCCGGCGACGGAAGCACGGTGCGGATGCACCGGCACGAAGCGGAGGGCGGCACGGTGAGCGTGGCCGGGCTGCCGGCCGGCGCGAGCGCCGTCCGCTTCTCCCCCGGTACCCCGGAGGACGCCCTGGTGACCTTCAACGACGGCGCGGTCGCGAAGTGGGGGCTGGTCGACCTCGCCGCCGGCACCGTCAGCGGGATCCGCACGCGGACCGCGGCTTCCGTGGGCGCTGCCATGGCCGTTTCGCAGACGCACGTCGCCTGGGCGGAGACGGAGTTGGGCGGGACGTACAGTCCCGCGCTGTTCCTGCTGGAGCGGTCGTCCGGCACGGTCCAGCAGGTCCCGCTCCCGAAGGAATGGTCGAGCGACCTGCGGATCGGCCTCGTCGGCGGCTGGGTGGTGTACGGCGAGGCGGGCGGCATCGCCAACGGTGACAGCAGTCCGCTGTACGCCCTGACCGGCTACGACCCGGCGACGAAGAAGACGGTGAAGCTGCTCGACCACCTCACCTCGCTCGCGGCGGCCCCCGACGCCCTGTACGTGCGGGGCGGAACCATTGCCCTGGGCGAGGGTCTGTACAAGCTCGCGCCCGGCGCGGGCGGCGCGGCCCCGGTCGTCGGCATGGTGGCGAGCACCGGCGAGCCGACCCATGTCGTCATCGAGGGCAACAGCGTCCCCGCCGTCGTCGACCTGGACCAGAACGGCGGGAAGGCGGACCTCACCTGGCAGCTCTCCCGGCACAGCGTGGACGTGAAGGTCACCCTGCGGCACGTCCGGACCGGGAAGACCCGGGAGTTCAGCGTCACCCACCCGCGGAGCCGTACGGTGACGTTCGCCTGGGACGGCACGATCGGGACGGACTCCACCAGCGCGTACAACGGCGCGTACACGTGGGAGATGACCGCGGCGCCGACCAACGGCATCGGTCCGTCCACCTCCGCGTCGGGCACCTTCCAGGTCTCCCGCAAGACCGTGCCGCACGACTTCGACGACAACGGCAGCGCGGACGTGATCGACCGGGACGCCGCCGGCCGGCTGTGGCTGAGCGACACCGCGTACTACAAGGAGTACGGCCAGCTGACGGCCCAGTCGCGCCGGCTGATCGGCTCGGGCTGGAACATCTACGACCGGATCGAGGCGACGGGGAACGTCGGCGGGACGGCGGTCGGCGACCTCGTGGCCCGCGACAAGGCCGGTGTGCTGTGGCTCTACCAGGGCAACGGCCGGGGCGGGTTCGCGGCGCGCACGAAGGTCGGCGCCGGCTGGAACACCTACGACCGGATCGCCGCGGGCAGCGACCTGAACGGGGACGGGCGTCCCGACCTGCTCGCCACCGACAAGGCCGGCGTGCTCTGGTACTACAAGGGCACCGGCTCGGCCGCCGCCCCCTTCGCCGCCCGTACGAAGATCGGCGGCGGCTGGCAGATCTTCAACGAGCTGACGGCCGTCGGGAACATCGCGGGCGGCCCTGCGGGCGACCTGCTGGCCCGGGACAAGGCCGGGGTCCTGTGGCTGTACCTGGGCAAGGGCGACGGCACGTTCACGGCGCCGACGCGGATCGGCGCCGGCTGGGGGCAGTACCAGCACCTCGTCGCCATCGGCGACGGAGACCGCGACGGCCGCCCCGACCTGGTCGCGCTCGGACCGACCGGCGGATACCTCTACGGGGGCACCGGCGCGTGGCGGGCTCCGCTGCGGGCGAGGCAGTCGGCCTCGCTGCCGTACGTCGGCGACGCGGGACATCACGTCGCCTGACGCTTGAACTTCTCTGCCGCCCCCGCCCGGTCCGTTCGACCGGCGCGGAGGGCTGTCAGAGGGCAATGAGAATGTGGATCTTGGGCGGCGGGCCATCCCACCGCCCTGTACTGAGCAGGGGGAATCCCATGAATTCAATTGCACGTCGCGGGCTGGTCGCGGCAACCGCCCTCGCGGTCGCCATGGGCGTGATGGCCGGTTCGGCGTTCGCCGCCGGGGACCCGGCCTCGGCCGAGGCCCTGCGCGAGGCCAAGAAGCAGCAGGCGCAGGGAGCGCCGGCGAAGCGTGCCGCCGTGACGGTGGAGACGCCCACCTTCCCGCTGTTCGGGGTGAACAAGAAGAACTTCCAGCTGGACCTGTTCTTCCCGAACGGCAAGGGCGGCTTCGCTCCCAAGCACAACCTGCCCCTCGACTATTCGGGGTTGTCCGACTTCATCGACGTGGACAACGACAAGGACGGTTTCAGCGACGGGACCTGGATCGCCGAGAAGAGCGGCCGGCTGTCCTACTCCTGGATCGACGACGCGGACGAGTACCAGGAGAAGCAGGTCGGGACCGGCTACCACATCTACGCCGGGAAGCTCCTGTCGCCGGGTCAGCTCGGCGGGGGCGCGTCGGCCGACCTGCTCGCCGTCGACAAGGCCGGCGTGCTGTGGGAGTACCTGGCCTACCCGAGCGGGTCGCTCACGGCCCGGATCAAGATCGGCGCCGGCTGGGGCCAGTACTCCCAGATCGCCGGACAGGGCGACCTGACCGGTGACGGCAAGGCCGACATCGTCGCCCGGGACACCTCCGGCGTGCTGTGGCTGTACAAGGGCACCGGCAACTACTCCGCGCCCTTCGCGCCGCGCACGAAGGTCGGTGCGGGCTGGAACATCTACGACCGGCTGGTGTCGGTCGGTGACCTGAACGCGGACGGCAAGAGCGATCTCGTGGCGCGCAAGCCCAACGGGGAGCTCTTCCGGTACTCGGGCACGGGCAGCGCCTCGGCGCCGTTCCAGAAGCCGGTGAAGATCGGCAGCGGGTTCCAGGTCTACAACATCCTCTAGGGGGTGGGACGGTACCCGCGGTGGGCAAGCCCTGAAGGGGGCCGCCCCGGCAGCATGCCTGCCGGGGCGGCCCCCTTCGGGGTGGTGCGGGTCGGTTCGGTGGGGCGGAGGATCAGGCGTTGATCCAGACCGGTGCGGTCTGACGGGAGATGCCGTAGACGAAGTTGGAGAGGGTGCCGTTCGCGTTCAGCACGATGATGGTGTTGTCGGACTGGAGGATCACGGACTTGCCCTTGGCGACGTAGGTCCAGTTGCTCCAGGTGCCGCGCGAGGTCATCTGGACGCCGTACAGACCGTCCTTCTTCACCAGGCGGACCTTCGTGCCGCCCGCGACCTTGTAGACGCCGAGCTTCGGGGAGACGGTGGTGGCACCGGTCCAGCTGTGGATCTCGCCGTCGCTGGTGAGGCGGACGTAACGGTCGCCGAGCTTACGGACGTCCTGGTAGGCGGTGGGCGCCGGGTTCAGGAAGCCCACGCGCTTGCCGTTCTCGATGATGTACGCGCTGAAGTCCTGCGCACCGGCCTTGTAGGTCTTGACGGTCAGGCCGCCGTACTTCGTCGTGGAGTAGAGGCTGCCGGCGGTGTGGCAGTCCTTGGGCAGCTTCGGGAACGCGGTGGCGGTCCACGGGGTGTCACCGCCCTGGGTGCGCTGCTTGAAGACCGGGGCGGTGGACAGTACGCCGTCGATCCGCAGGCCGCTGGACAGGTCCAGCGGCTTGGACTGGTCGACCGTGCCCAGCACCTTGCCGCTCTCGTCGCGCAACTGGGCCTTGGCGCCGGTGTGGGCGCTGTTGGTCAGCTTGACCGTCAGGCCCGCGAACACGGACGGGATGACCTTGGTCTTGACGCAGTTCTCGGCGACTACCTCGGTGCGCGCGGGGGAACCCTGCGGGGCCGGGGAAGAGGCCGCGAACGCCGTGGCGGGGACGGCGATCACCGCACCGAAGAGGGCGAGGGTGGCGGTGGTGGCGCGGAGGGCGGTGCGCATGACGACTCCTTGGAACTGTGCTGTGGGTGTAAGGAGAGCCGTATGCCGTGGTCTCTTCCGGTGGAGGCCGTCGAGTTCGGGCTGTTGGCTGCAGACAGAAAATTAGTGATCTTGTGGGGTGGAACGGTCCGGTCCGCGTCACAGGCGTGTGACGGAACATCCCGAGGCGTCCGCCGTACAACCATGCCGCGGGGAGGTGAGTCTTGCTGCTGCGGGCGGGAGCGCCCTTGACGGAGGAACTTCATGCGTATGCGTATGCGTATGCGTATGCGTTGTGCAGTGGCGGCGGCTCTGTGTGCCGCCGTGTCCAGTGGACCGGCCTTCGCGCAGCCCGTGGCGGCTCCCGGGGCCGTGCTGCCGGGCGACGTCAACGGTGACGGCTATCCCGACGCGGTGATCGGCGCCGCGCAGGCGAACGTGAACGGCGTCGGGTGGGCGGGGTACATGACCGCGCTGAACGGGTCGGCCCGTGGTCTGACCACGACGGGGGGCAAGCTGATCAGCCGGGCCAACGTCGCCGGGGATCCGTTGAGGACGGCATCCTGCCGGGGCACGTCACCATGGGGGACGTCAACCACGACGGCAAGGCCGACGTGGTGGTCCGGGGCATGACGGTGGGCGCGGACGGGAGGGCCTCGAAGGACACGGCCGATCTGGTCGTCGGCGCGTACCGCGACAACAACTACGCTCGGGCGGGCCTGGGTTCCGAAGGGGGCCG
Organism: Streptomyces sp. NPDC099050; assembly: GCF_044759865.1. Classification (NCBI taxonomy): domain Bacteria; kingdom Bacillati; phylum Actinomycetota; class Actinomycetes; order Kitasatosporales; family Streptomycetaceae; genus Streptomyces; species Streptomyces sp. NPDC099050. Next base: position 15,892 of record NZ_JBIWAE010000021.1, read on the forward strand.
GCCACCGGCGGCATCACCGGCGCCGGCTCCATCGGCTTCACCGGCACCGCCTTCGGCGCCCCCGAGGGCCAGGACTGGTACGGCGCCGCGATCTCCGACTGACGGCGCGCGGTGCGGGCGGCGGGTACGCGTGAGGGGGTGGTGGCGCTGTGGCGCCACCACCCCCTCGTCGTGTCAGTTCACGGCGTGTCGGGTCAGCGGAGGCCGGACTGGTCGCGGATGGTGAGCTTGCCGTTCTCGAAGAGGAAGGTCGCGATGCCGAAGGTGGTGGCCTGCTCGCAGTTGTAGATCGACATGCTGTCCGTACGGGACAGGGTCTGGGCGACGCGCACGCAGGTGCCCTTGCCGGCGGTCTCGTGCATCTGGGTGATCGTGCTGCCGACCTTGATCTTGCCGTACTTGGTCCTGGTCATCTTGCCGTTGGACTCCACGCCGTCCAGGTAGAACTGACCCTTGATCTCCAGCTTGCCGTTCACGAAGTCGAACGAAGCGCTGCTGTAGGGCTTGTTGCCCTTGCACTCGTAGTGGCGGTAGGAAACGCCGCCGGAGGCTTCGCTGCTCTTGAGCTTGCAGGCGCCGCTGTCGGCGATGCTGTGCATCTTGGACGTGGTGGTGCCGAGCTTGATCAGGTCGTACTCGGCCTTGCTGATGGTGGCGGTGGCGGCGGCGCTTGCGCTCGGCGCGGCGACGAATGCGAGGCCGGCGGCCAGAACGGGCGCGGCGAAAAGGTGCATGCGGGACATCGGGATTCCCCCCAGAATCAGCGTCCTGCCGATGCAGGACTTGATCATGGTGCCAAACCCGGACGCATGCACGAAAGTCTCAGATTGTTGCAATTTCAACACGAGCATCGACCTGCCCCACCGTCACCACCCGTCACGGTGTATGGAGCCGGCCGGGCTCTTCATTTCCGCCCTACGCCTCGAGGGGCTCCAGGACGACGCCCCGTCGGCGCCGTCCCCGAAGAAGCCCTCCGCCCATCGGGTGCGGCATCAGGCCGCCTGGTCGGCGGTGGCCGGCGCCCCCTGGCGCCCGGCCTCCAGCTGGCGCAGGCGCGCCGCGCCTCCCGACTTCAGGTGCAAGCTGTACGAACCGGGCTTGCCCGCCTCGTCGGCCAGGTGCTTGGGGATGACCTTGCAGACGAGTTCCTTGAGCTTCGCGCCCGGACGGCCGTCGATGGTGAACCAGACGGCGACGTCGGCCCGGTTGGCGAACTGGAAGATGCCCGCGTTCCGGCCCAGGCTGATGCACTGGGCGGCGAACGGCCGGTTGAGGGTCGCCGGCGTCTCGTCCGCGATCCGGCTCAGGACCGTGTCCGCCGCCCGTGCGCCCAACGGCATCGCGGCCTGGCAGCTCATCCGCAGCGGCAGGCCCGACGGAGCCGCCGAGTCGCCGGCCGCGACGATCCGTACGTCGTCCACGCTGGTCAGCGTCTCGTCCGTGAGGAGGCGGCCCAGCGGGTCCGTGGTCAGACCGCTGCGCACGGCCAGGTCCGGCACGCTGAAACCGGCGGTCCAGATCGTCACCGCGCTCGCCACCTCGCGCCCGTCCTCGAGGCCCACGGCTTCGCGGGTCACCACCGTCACCTTGCTGCCGGGGCCGTCGACGACGCTCACCCCGAGGCGGGCCAGCCGCGCGGCGACCGAACGGCGGCCCCGGGCGTGCAGGTACGGGCCGAGCACCCCTCCGCAGACCAGGGTCACGGCCCGGCCCTGCTCGGCCAGTTCGGCCGCCGTCTCGATGCCCGTCGGCCCGGCCCCCACCACCGTCACCGCGGCCGCCGGGGACGCGGCGTCCAGGGCCGGGCGCAGTCGCTGCGCGTCCTCCAGCGTCGCGATCGGGTACGCGAACTCGGCCGCTCCCGGTACGCCCGGGTCGGCGCTGCCGCTGCCCACCGCGTAGACCAGGTAGTCATAGCCGAGCGTGGCGCCCGAGGTCAGCGCCAGGCCGCGGTCGCCGGCGTCGATCCGCGCCACCGTGTCGACGACCAGGCGGACGCCCTCGGCCAGGACGTCCCGGTAGGCGATGACCGCGGCGTCCGACCCGCCCACCAGCTGGTGCAGACGGACCCGGTGGACGAAGTCCGCACGCGGGTTGACCAGCGTCACCGTCACATCACCGCGCCGCGTCAGACGGTTCGCGGCCATCACGCCCGCGTATCCACCGCCGATGACGACCACTGCGGTGTTCGTGTTCGTGTTCGTGTTCGTGTTCGTGTGCGCGTTGGTGTTCGTGTTCTGGTTCATCGTGTCTCTCCGTCGCTCCGTCGCTTCGAGGCTTCCGGGCACAAGACACCGGTGCCCCGGCCCGTGTGACAGATCCGGTGATGTGACCTGGGCCACAGCGCTCGGCCGGGTGCGGGGCGGCGGTCACGGAGTCGGCCGGGCGGATCGGGACGGCACGGCGGGGGCCCAGGGAGGCGGCCGTCTGACGTGAACGAGCGGGCCGGGCGCCGGAGGTCGCCGCGGCGACCGGGACGGCCCTGAAGGCGCCGGACGCCTTGCCGTGATGAGTGGCCGGAAAGGGGTGGACCACTACGCCACGTCGGAGTGGTGGCGCTACAGGGTTCGTGGAATGTCACTCGAATCGGGCTCGAGTGATCCGCCGGATTCCGCCGAACAGGCTACGCGAGATGCTTCAATGGCCACCGTCAGGGGCGCTATTGGATCAGCAGGGAGCGGGCACGGGGATGCGTAAGTCGTACGTCGCGGCGCATGTTTACATGATCGTCGGAGTGCTCTCCGGGTTGTACTACCGCGAGCTCACCAAGATCAACGATTTCGAGGGCGAGACCCAGCTCGGCGTCCTCCACACCCACTTGCTCGCGCTGGGCATGCTGGTCTTCCTGATCGTCCTCGGCCTCGACAAGGTGTTCGGACTCTCGGGGGCGAAGCAGTTCACGTACTTCTTCTGGTTCTACAACACCGGACTCACGATCACCTGCCTGAGCATGTTCTACCGGGGCACCCAGACCGTGCTCGGCAATGAGGTTCCCGAACTCTTCTCCCTGGTGGGAGGCTTGGGCCACATCATCCTGACGGTGGGACTCGTCCTGCTCTTCATCCTGCTCGGCAAGCGGGTCAAGGAGCACGAGGGCGCGCGGCCCGGGCAGCCCGAGCAGTCCGAGCAGGTGAACAGCTCGGTCTGACCCCTCCTAGGCCGCCGGGCCGGCCAGGAGGCCGGTCAGGGCGGCCAGGCGCTCGCGCGTGAGGTCCGGGCGAAGGCGGCGGCCCCAGGTGAGGGTGGCCAGGCCGTGCCAGGCGCTCCACAGGACCTCGGCGACGAGGTCGGGGTCGCGGTCGGCCGCAACCGGCTCGACGGCCTGCCTGATCTCGGCGAAGGCCGCCAGGAGCGGCTGCGGCGTACCGGCCTCGGAGTGCTCCAGGCCGACGTCGAGGGTGAGCATGGCCTCGTAGAGGACCGGGCCGCGGGCCGCGAAGTCGGCGTAGGCGCGGGCGACCGCGTCGAGGGCCGCGTGCGGGTCCTTCGAGGAGAGCCGGGCCGCGTGCAGCGCCGCGGTCAGTTCGGTGAACCCCTCGAGCGCCACCGCGTTGACGATGGCGTCCTTGTTCTTGAAGTGCTGGTAGAGCACGGGCTGGCTGTACTCGATGCGCTCCGCCAGCCGTCGCGTGGTGACGAAGTCCCAGCCCTCCGCCTCGGCCATCTCGCGGGCCGTGGTGAGGATCAACTGGCGGCGCTGGGCCTGCTCACGGACTCGGCGCTCTTTCAGGGTCATGCGAACTACGGTAGCACTGTCGGTGAAATTCTAGTTGTCAGTGATAGGGTTTCTGTCTTTGGGTGGGGCCCTTTTCGGACGGTGTCCACAGCGGTCGTCTAGTGGCCTTCGAGGTGCGGTCGGCAGCATGCGGGGCAAGACCGCCCACGGAGAGGCCACCCCCATGCAGACCCCGACCCCCCTGGAGCAGCTGCTCGACCTGGCGGCGGACCTGCTGGGCCACGACCGGCGGACCCTGCCCGCCAGGGCCTCCGGTTCGCCGTTCATGACGCTGGGCGGTGGGCTCGGCCAGGCCATGCGGCTCCAGGCCCTGGCCGGCGAACAGCTGGAACTCTCGCTGGACATACCGCAGCTGCTCGGCCCCGTCCCCCTCGCGGACGTCCTCGCGCGGGCCGTCGCCGTCCCGCGCGGCCCGGAGTCCGCCGCGCCCCGGGCGGCGGACTCCGGGCCGCGCGCCCTGCTGCCCGGCCAACTGGCCACCCTCACCGCGCAGCAGTACACCGGGGCCGCCGCGGTGCACCGCATGCTCAGCGCCGAGCTCACCGGGCCGCTCGACCTGGGCGCGCTGCGTACGGCCCTGGACGCCCTGGGTTCGCGCCACGAAGGGCTGCGGACGGCGTTCGGGTCCTCGCCGGGAGGCCCCGTACGCCGTGTCCTGGACGCGTACACGCTGCCGCTGGTCGTCATGCCGAAGGTGCCCGCCGGCGTCGGCGAAGACCCGGTGGCCGCGGCGCACGCCCGGCTGGCGGCGGACGTGGAGCACCTGGCGGGACATCCCCGGCGGCCGCCGCTCGCCTTCGCCCTGACCCGGCTGGCGGCCGACCGGCACCTGCTGACCTTCCTGTACCACGAGGCCGCGGTGGACTGCTGGTCCGTCTCGCTGGTCTGGCGGGAACTGCTCGCCGACTACGGCCGCGCCGTACGGAGCCGGCCGCTCGACCGCAGTGAGCGCTCCGGTTCCGACGCGGTCGCACGGCGGGCCGAGGGACTCGACCGGTCCGGTGCGCTGCGCGCGCTGGCGGCCCAACGGGTCGAACGGCTGCGCGACTTCCCCGCCGTCGTGGACCTGACGGAGCCGGGCCGGCGGCCGGCGGTGTTCGACTTCCGCGGCGACCGGGTGCTGTTCGGCCTCGGCCCGGGACTGCGCGAGGCGGTCGACGCGACGGCCGCGCGGGCCGGGGTACCGCACGCGGTGGTCCTGCTCGCCGCGTGGGCGCTGACGGCGGGGCGGCGCTCGGGACACGAACGGCTGCTGGTGGGCACCGAGATGCCGCGGCGCCCCACGGCCGAGCTGCTGGGCACGGTCGCGCCGTGCTCGGCGACGGTGCCGGTGTGCTGCGAGCTGGAGGGCGGGGTCGACTACTTCCTGCGGGGCGTCGCCTGCGCGTTCGGCGAGGCCCTCGGTTACGCGGACCTCGATACGGCGGCCCTGGCGCGCGAGCTGGGAGTACCGGGCGACCGGTCCCGGCCCGCCCTGACGCAGGTGGTCTTCGCGGCCTGCGACGAACTGCTGCCCGAGACGCTGGAGGCGGGACCGCTCACGTCGCGCTTCCACCACGGGCACCTGGGCGGCACCACCGCGGACGCCGCACTGCGGGTGCTGCGGTGGGGAGGGGATCCGCTGCTGAGTCTGGAGTTCGCGTCCGGCGTGTTCACCCATGCCGAGGCGGAGAGGCTGGCGGGCGAGCTGCGGGACTGTGTGGAGGCGCTGACGGGCGCGGACCCGCAGGATCCCGTCGAGGACCTGCCGGCCCACGGGCTGGCGGGCCAGGGGCTGACAGGCCACGGGCTGGCGGGCCACGGTACATCCGGTGTGCGCGCGACCGGGGGATGATCCGCGCACACCGGATGCCATGGGCCCGGACGGCGGGGGATGGACGTCCGGGAGTTCGGGGTCAGCCGGCGAGGCCGGGGAGGCGGGTGGCGACCTCCTCCGGGGACGGCATCGCGGCGATCTCTGCCGCGATCTTGCGGGCCGCGTCCCGGTAGCTCTCGTCGGCCAGGATGAGGCGGGCCTTCTCCGTCACGGCGTCGGCCGCGAGGTCGAAGACGAACTCGCCGGCGCCGGCGGCGTGCAGGGCCTGGCCGTTGGCCGGGCCGTCCGCGCCCTGCGGGATGATCAGCTGGGGCAGTCCGGCCGAGAGCGCGGCCAGGGTCGTGCCGCTGCCACCGTGCTGGACCACCAGCGAGGCGCGCCTCAGGACCTCGGACTGCGGAACCCACGGCGCGGCGATCACGTTGTCGGGCAGTTCGCCGAGCTCGGCGAGCTGGATCCGGAACCCGGTGGCCACCAGGACCGGTACGCCCAGCGGGCGCAGCCCGTCGATCACGGTGCGCAGGTTGTCCGCGGAGCCGAGCGCGGTGCCCAGCGTGAGGTACACGAACGGGTCGCCGGAGGCGCCCAGTCCGCCCGGGATCTCGCCCTGCTCCACGTACGGGACGGGGCGCAGCTCGACGCGCGGCTGGCCGGACTCCAGGAGGCTCCGGTCCTGGATGGAGGGCGGGCAGATGTCGATGAGGGTGTTGCCGAGGGTGCTGACCCGGTCGGCGGGAACGTCGACGCCCAGGTCGGCCGCGGTGGCGAGGATCTCCTGCCGGAGCCGGTCGGCCTCGTGGTCCTGCGCGAGCAGGCCCACGTCGTGCGCGACGGCCGGGATGCCGGCGAGCCGCGCGGCGAAGCCGGCGCCCGGGTTGAGCACCTCGTGGACCACCAGGTCGGGGCGGTAGGTGGCGAAGGCCGTGGCCAGGTCGGCGGCGATCCACCGGGGCAGCACCGAGCCGAACACCTTGATGTGCAGGTCAGCGAGGACCGACGCCGGAACGTCCTGAGCGCCCACCTCGCCGCCGTGCGCCTCGAGGAACGCTTGACCGCCCGCTGCTTCGATGAACGCCTCGGGCACGGACCGGCCCGCCGTCACCGGCTCGAACCCCGCGTCACGGAGGGTCTGGTGGAACTGCTCACCCGTGGCGAACGCCACCTGGTGGCCGGCTGCCCGTGCGGCCCTCGCCAAGGGAAGCAAGGGGAAGACGTGCCCGAAATTGCCCACGCTGGCAAAGAGGATTCTCATGAGGCCTCAGCGTAGGGACGCCGCCGGGCTGTGTCTAGTGTTGCTAGAAATTTTGCCGCCGGTCTATTATCTGTCGAGGCTCGCTCCAGTGGCGGCCGATCGAGCTCCCCCATCCTCGCGATGCGGCCGCCTGCCCCTGGGCATGCGGAACAAGGCGAAGGAGCCATTGATGATCACAGCCCAGACGGTGCCCGCGGGCCTCGTTCCGAGTCTCGGGCGACGGTTCACGCTGTCGGCCCAGACCCTCGACAGCACGGTCACGCCCAACGCGGTGTTCCGCGCGTGGTTCGCGGAGCAGCGGCGCACCAACCGCTACGACGTGCGGCGCATCCCCTTCTCCGAACTGGTCGGCTGGCACTTCGAGGACTCCACGGGGAACCTCGTCCACGACAGCGGACGGTTCTTCTCCGTCGTGGGCCTGGACGTGCGCTCCGAGTGGAACGGGTTCGGCGCGTCCTGGTCGCAGCCGATCATCAACCAGCCCGAGATCGGCATCCTGGGCATCGTCGTCAAGGAGTTCGACGGCGTCCTGCACTGCCTGATGCAGGCCAAGATGGAGCCCGGGAACATCGAGACGGTCCAGCTGTCCCCCACCGTGCAGGCCACCCGGAGCAACTACACCGGCGTGCACAAGGGCGCGGCCGTCAACTACATCGAGTACTTCCGCCCGCCGCGGGTGGGCTCGCGGGTCCTCTACGACTCGCTCCAGTCCGAGCAGGGTTCCTGGTTCCTGCGCAAGCGCAACCGGAACATGGTCGTGGAGGCCATCGGCGACGTGCCGGAGCACGAGGACTTCATGTGGCTGACCCTCGGTCAGATCCACCAGCTGCTGAACGAGTCCAACGTGGTCAACATGGACGCCCGCACGGTCCTGTCGCTGATCCCCTCGTTCGCCAGCGAGGGCACTCCGCTGCACACCACGGAAACCCTGCTGAACCGGCTCACCGAGATCAAGGCGCTCCGGGAGCTCGTGCAGACCACCATGCCGCTGTCGGACGTACAGCGCTGGCAGCGCACGGACTACGCGATCGAGCACGAGACGGGCCACCACTTCAGCGTCATCGCCGCCTCCGTGCAGGCCGCGAACCGCGAGGTGAAGAGCTGGACCCAGCCGCTGATCGCCCCCGCCGAGCAGGGTCTCGCCGCCTTCCTGGTCCGCCGGATCGGCGGGGTGACGCACCTGCTGGCGCAGGCCAGGTCCGAAGCGGGCGTACTGGACGTGGCCGAGCTGGGCCCGACCGTCCAGTGCCAGCCGGCCCGGGCGCTGACCCTGCCCCCCGAGCAGCGGCCGCGCTATCTGGAACTGGTCCTGCGGGGTCAGGGCCGGCTGCTGTACGACACCGTGCAGTCCGAGGAGGGCGGCCGCTTCCACCACGCGGGCAACCGGTACGTGCTCGTCGAAGTGGGGGACGATTTCCCCCTCGACGTTCCCGAGGACTTCCTCTGGGTGACCCCGGGACAGCTCGCGGGCCTGCTGCGGCACAGCAACTACCTCAACATCGAGGCCAGGACGCTGCTGACCAGCCTGCGCGCGACCCGGGCGCTGGACGGGGAGTACGGCCTGTGAGCGGGAGCGGAATCGGAAACGGAATCGGAAACGGGAGCGGGAGCGGGAGCGGTACGGAGCCTGCGGCCGGGAGGCTGCGGATCGGCGTGCTGGGGTGCGCGGACATCGCCGAGCGCCGCATGCTGCCCTCGATGCTGGCGCAGCCGCTCGTCGAGGTGACGGCCGTGGCCAGCCGCGGGATCGAGCGGGCGCGGCGGTTCACCGAGCGGTTCGGCGGCGCCGCCGTGGCCGGGTACGAGCGGCTGCTGGAGCGGGACGACGTGGACGCGGTGTACGTGCCGCTGCCGCCCGAGCTGCACGTGGAGTGGACCCTGCGGGCGCTGGCCGCCGGCAAGCACGTGCTGTGCGAGAAGCCCTTCGCCACCAGCCTGGCCGACGCGGAGAAGGCCGTGTCCTTCGCCCGGGAGAGCGGCCTGCTGCTGATGGAGAACTTCATGTTCCTCCACCACTCCCAGCACGCGGAGGTGCGCCGGCTGGTGGCGGAGGGCCTGATCGGAGAGGTCCAGCTGTTCGGCTCGGAGTTCGGCATCCCGCTGCGCCCCGACGCGGGGCCCGGCGGCCTCCCGCGGCGCGCGAGCACCCTGCCGGAGGTCGCCGCGTACCCGATCCGGGCCGCCCGGCTCTTCCTCGGTGACGGACTGCGGGTGGCGGGTGCGCAGGTGCGTCCGGACAGCCCGTACGGTCCGCAGCCCGCGGGCAGCGCGCTGCTCGTCGCCCCCTCGGGGGTGGCGGCCCAGCTCGCGTACGGGGTCGAGCACGGGTACCGCAGCGGCTACGCGCTCTGGGGCAGCGAGGGCCGGCTGCGTCTGGAGCGCGCCTTCAGCACGCCGGACGAACTCACGCCCGTACTCAGGGTCGAGCGGGGTGGCGACGTCACCGAGATCCCGCTCCGGCCGGACCGGCACTTCACGAACATCGCCGGCGTGTTCGCCCGGGCCGTGCTGTGCGGGGAGGACTTCACCCCGCACACGGAGGCGATCCTGGCCCACGCCCGGCTCGTGGACGAGGTGGAGCGCGCCGCCTCGTCCTGACGGCGGACGGGGAGTGCGGGACGGCCGATGGGCCGGTGCGTGCGGTGAGTTCCACCGCACGCACCGGCCCATCGGCCCGTCGGCCGCCCGTGGGGTGCTACTCGCCCCGGCCCGCGTAGAAGTCGGCGCCGAGCTGGTGGAACATCCCCGCCACGTCGAGCTGGTCCCAGTGCTCGGCCAGCAGGCCGTCCTCGACCCGCCAGATGTCGATCGTCTGGAAGGTCAGGGTGCGGCCGGTGGCCGGTATGCCGAAGAACTCGCCCTGGTGGGTGCCGGAGTACTCGAAGCGGCCGACGATCCGGTCACCGTCCACGATCAGGTCGTGCACGAGGATCTTGACGTCCGGGAAGGCGTCGAAGATCTGCTGGAAGAAGGCCGTGTTGGCCTCGATCCCGTCCGCGACGATCGGGTTGTGGTCGATGTGCCCGGGAGCCGTGTGCTCGGCGATGGTGCTCACGTCGTGACTGTTGATCATGTCCACGAAGCGCTGGATGAGTTCGCGGTGGTTGTCAGACATATCGGGTGCCTCTCTCGGGCTCTCGTCACCGGTGGCCGGTGGATGGTCGGCGGTCCGAGGATCCACAACTCCGGTCGAGCCGTTCTTGAGGACGCCTCGCCCTCGGCCGGGCGGTCACTTCCGCCAGAAGAGGTGGTGCGTCACCCCGCTCGGGCTGGGGACCACGTCCATGTGGAACCGGTCGAGCAGTTCGTCGGGGGACTCCCAGAGGCGTACTCCGGTCCCGAGCTTCAGCGGTGAGACCACCACGTGCAGGGTGTCGACGAGGTCGGCGTCGAGGAACTCGCGGATGGTGGTGGCCCCGCCGCCGAGGCGGACGTCCTTGCCCCGCGCGGCCTCCCGGGCCTGCCGGAGGATCTCGGCGGGCTCGCCCCCGACGAAGTGGAACGTGGTGTCGGACAGCGTGATCGAGGGACGCCCGTGGTGGGTCAGGACGAACACCGGGGTGTGGAACGGGGGCTCCTCACCCCACCAGCCCTGCCACTCGTGGTCCTGCCAGGGACCGCGCTGGGGCCCGAATTTGTTGCGGCCCATGATCTCGGCGCCGATGTTGCGGGCGTAGTCCCGCGTGAAGTGGTCGTCGAGGCCGCGGCTGCCGCCGGGATCGGTGCGCATGGGCCAGCTCGCCGTGGCACCGGCCCAGGAGAACAGCCGCGCGGGATCGACATGGCCGAACGGCCTCTCCAGGGTCTGGTCCTCCCCGGCACCGATCCCGTCGCTGGAGACGTTGAAGTTCTGGACCCTCAGCAGCTGAGCCACGCGTTCCTCCTGGGTTGACGACGTCGACGACGGTACTGAGACCTGCCGGCCGGGGAAAACTCATCGCCGCGTCCGATACCCGTGTCACATCGGCGGTCCGGGTGACGCCGTACGGCCGGTCCCCCATCCCGGCTCAAGTGCCCGCTCCTAGCCTTCGGTGCCTTGACATCCTCCCCCTCCTAAAGGAGGGGGATTCCCACACCCTCGCGGGTCGGGGTTTTCTGCTTCACTGACTGTCGCCTCTCAGGAGTGCTCCGTTGAGGTCTTACACCGTCTCCACAGACAGACACCGCCAGCCCGGCGGCCAGAATGTTCTTCGCCGCGTTCACGTCCCGGTCGTGGGTCGTTCCGCAGTCGCACGTCCACTCACGGACGTTGAGGGGCATCTTCGACGCGATGGTGCCGCAGACCGAGCACAGCCTGGAGGAGGGGAACCACCGGTCGATCACGACCAGGTTCCGCCCGTACCACTGGGCCTTGTACTCCAGCATCATGCGCATCTCACGCCAGGCCGCATCCGAGATGGCGCGGGCGAGCGTGTGGCTCTTGACCATGTTGCGGACGGTCAGGTCCTCGATCACGACCGTTTGGTTTTCACGGACGAGTCGAGTGGTCAGCTTGTGCAGGTGGTCACGGCGCCGGTCCGCGATCTTCGCGTAGACCTTCGCCGCCCTCACACGGGCCCTGGACCGGTTCGCGGAGCCCTTCGCCTTACGAGCGAGGTTCTTCTGTGCCCTGGCCAGACGTTCGCGGTCACGGCGTTCGAACTTCGGGTTGGTGATCTTCTCCCCGGTGGAGAGCGTGACCAGGCTGGTGATCCCGGCGTCGATCCCGACGGCAGCGTTCGCGGGTACGGGCATCATGGTCCGGTCCTCGCACAGCATCGAGACGAACCAGCGTCCGGCCGCGTCACGGGACACCGTCACCGTGGACGGCGCCGACCCTTCCGGGACCGGCCTGGACCACACGATGTCGAGCGGCTCGGACATCTTCGCCAAGGTCAGCCTGCCGTCCCGGAACCGGAAGGCGCTGGAGGTGTACTCGGCACTGGCACGGGACGTGTGCTTCGACTTGAAGCGGGGGTACTTCGACCGCTTCCCGAAGAAATTAGTGAACGCGCCCTGCAAGTGCCGGAGCGACTGCTGGAGCGGGACCGAGGACACCTCGGTCAGGTACGACAGCTCTTCGGTCTTCTTCCAGGCCGTCAGCATCGCCGACGTCTGGTTGTAGTTGACCCGCTCCTGACGCGTCCACGCTTCCGTGCGGGCGGCGAGCGCCAGGTTGTAGACCTTGCGTACACAGCCGAACGTGCGCGACAGCTCGGCTGCCTGCGCATCGGTCGGATAGAAGCGGTACTTGAACGCCCGCCTCACCAGGTTCGCGGCCATGAGTCAAAAACTAGAGGCACAGAATGTGAAGACCAAACCTGCTGGTCAGGACACTGCGATCCGCCCCGGCGGCGAATCCCAGCCCATTGCCCCGCTCCGCAGGAGCTTCTTTTCCTCCCCCACCTAAAGGTGGGGGTATCCACGAAGGAGTCAAGATGAAAGCTCTCGTGCTCTCCGGCGGGGCCGGAACCCGCCTGCGCCCCCTCACCCACACATCCGCCAAGCAGCTCGTTCCCGTGGCCAACAAGCCGGTGCTCTTCTACGGCCTGGAGGCGATAGCCGACGCCGGCATCACCGAGGTCGGGATCGTCGTCGGGGACACCGCCGAGGAGATCCGGGAAGCCGTCGGCGACGGGTCGAAGTTCGGGCTCCAGGTCACCTACATCCCGCAGTCCGCGCCGCTGGGCCTGGCCCATGCCGTGGTGATCGCCCGCGAGTTCCTCGGCGACGACGACTTCGTCATGTACCTCGGGGACAACTTCATCGTCGGCGGCATCCGCGATCTCGTCGCGGCCTTCCGGGCGGAGCGGCCGGCCGCGCAGATCCTGCTCACCGAGGTCTCCGACCCGAGGGCCTTCGGGGTGGCCGAGCTGGGCCCCGACGGCCGGGTCGTGGGCCTGGAGGAGAAGCCGGAGGTCCCCAAGAGCAATCTCGCCCTGGTCGGGGTCTACCTGTTCACCGGCGCCGTGCACCGGGCCGTGCGCGCCATCGAACCCTCCTGGCGCGGCGAGCTGGAGATCACCCACGCACTGCAGTGGCTGATCGACGCGGACGAGGACGTCCGCTCCACGACGATCTCCGGGTACTGGAAGGACACCGGGAACGTCGCCGACATGCTGGAGGTCAACCGCTCCGTCCTCGAACTCGCCGAACCGCACACCCGCGGCGAGGTCGACGAGGCGAGCGAGATCATCGGGCGGGTCCAGATCGACGAGGGCGCCAAGGTGAGCGGATCGCGCATCGTGGGGCCCGCCGTGATCGGGCAGGGCACGGTGGTCTCGGGCTCCTACATCGGCCCGTTCACCTCCGTCTCCCGCGACTGCCGGATCGTCGACAGCGAGATCGAGTTCTCCATCGTCCTGGACGGGGCCTCGGTCCGCGGCGTCAGCCGTGTGGAGGCCTCGATCATCGGACGCCACGCGGAGGTGACCCCCGCCCCGCCGGTGCCCGCCGCCCACCGGCTCATCCTCGGAGACCACAGCAAGGTGCAGATATCATCATGACCACGACACGCATCCTGGTGACCGGCGGAGCCGGGTTCATCGGCTCCCACTACGTCCGTACCCTGCTGGGCCCCCAGGGGCCGGGCGACGTGGAGATCACGGTGCTGGACAAGCTCACCTACGCGGGCAACCCCGCCAACCTCGACCCGGTCCGCGGGCACGCCGGCTTCCGCTTCGTGCGGGGCGACATCTGCGACGCGGAGCTGGTGCGGGAGCTGGTGGCCGGGCACGACCAGGTCGTGCACTTCGCCGCCGAGTCCCACGTGGACCGCTCCATCCTCGGCGCCGGCGAGTTCATCACCACGAACGTGCTGGGCACCCAGACCCTGCTGGACGCGGCGCTGCGCCGCCCCGGCGGCAGCGCGCGCTTCCTGCACGTCTCCACGGACGAGGTGTACGGCTCGGTGTCCGAGGGGTCCTGGCCGGAGACCGATCCGCTGAAGCCCAACTCCCCGTACGCGGCCTCCAAGGCCTCCTCCGACCTCATCGCCCTGTCCTACCACCGCACGCACGGCCTGGACGTGCGGGTCACGCGCTGCTCGAACAACTACGGGCACCACCACTTCCCCGAGAAGGTCATCCCGCTGTTCGCCACCCGGCTCCTCGACGGGCTGCGCGTCCCGCTGTACGGGGAGGGGCTCAACGTCCGGGACTGGCTGCACATCGACGACCACGTGCAGGGCCTGGAACTGGTGCGCACCGGCGGCCGGCCCGGCGAGGTGTACAACATCGGCGGCGGCACGGAGCTCAGCAACAAGGAGCTGACCACGCTGCTCCTGGACCTGGCCGGCGCGGGCTGGGACAGCGTCGAGCACGTGGCCGACCGGCTGGGGCACGACCTGCGCTACTCGGTGGACTGCTCCAAGATCTCGGCCGAGCTGGGCTACCGGCCGCGCAAGGACTTCGCCGAGGGGCTCGCGGAGACCTTCGCCTGGTACCGGGACAACCGCGCCTGGTGGGAGCCGTTGCAGCAGCGGGCCGCCCTGTCCTGAGCGGAGGGCGCCAGGGGCGGGCACACGAAGACGCGGCGGGCACGCACATCGCCCGCCGCGTCTTCGTGTGTGCCCGGATCAGCGGGCGAGGCGGTCGGCGTGGGCGTCCGCGTAGGAGTCCCCGTAGGAGGCGACGGCCTGCTGGTAGGTCGGGAGCAGTCCGAGGGCGGCGGCCTGCGAGAGGCTCGGCGCGGCGGCGTCCTTCTCGGACCTGATGAACGGCTCCGAGCCGTTCCACGGTATGCCGATCTCCGGGTCGAGCGCCTGGATGTCCACCATGGTGCCCGGCACGTACTCCTCGGAGCAGAGGTAGTTCATGCAGGTGTCCTCGGTGAGGGCGAGGAACGCGTGGCCGAGGCCGTCCGCGAGGTAGACGCCGATGCCCGAGTCCGCCTCCTGGAGGGTGGTGTCGAACATCCCGAAGGTGGGCGAGCCGACCCTGAGGTCCACGACCACGTCGAGGGCGGCGCCCCGTACGCAGGTGACCAGCTTGGCCTGGCCGGGCGGCAGCAGCGTGCCGTGGATGCCGCGGAGCGTGTTGCGGCGGGAGACCGAGAAGTTGACCTGCCGCACGGTGAACGGCTGGCCGGACAGTTCCGTCAGCTCGCCGACGCGCCAGGCCTCGAAGAACCTGCCGCGGTTGTCCGAGAGCGGTGACGGCGTGATCCGGAAGGCGTCCTGGATCTTCATCTCCTCAATGGGCATGTTTCCTCGGTTCGTTGTCGTAGGGCGTGAACTGCGGGCCGGGTCAGAGTCTGTGACGGCCGGCTCCGGCACCGCTCGGAGCGGGCTGGAGCGGACATGGCGACGGCCTCCGCGCGCGGGCGCGGAGGCCGTCGACGTCGACGTGCGTACGGGGTACGGGGTACGGGGCTGCGGGCTAGCGGACCGCGGCCGGTGTGGACTCCTCGGCGGCGGCCACCGAAGCGGCCGGGGCCGGCGCCGGAGCGGAGGACCGGGACGCGGACTGGGACGCGGACGCGGACTGCGCGACGGGCGGTCCGCCCGCCTTACGGCCCGGGGCGATCAGCATGGACAGGGTCGCGGCGGCCACGGCGGCTGCGCCGACCCACATCGCGGGGACGAGGCCGTCGACGAAGTTCTCCGCGGAGGCGTACCCGCCGTTGGCGCTGAAGATCGAGGCCAGGAGGGCCACGCCGAGGGCCGCGCCGACCTCGCGGGTGGCGGCGGTGACGCCCGAGGCGATGCCCTGCTCGTGCTCCTTGACCGAAGCCATCGTCAGGTTCATCAGCGGGGCGTAGAAGAGGGCCATGCCGGCGCCGCAGATCATCAGGGAGGGCAGCTGGGCGACGTAGGAGGCGCCCGGTTCCAGGACGAAGGCCCACCAGACCATGCCGGCCGTCATCATGGCGAGGCCGAGGGTGACCACCGGCTTGCCGCCGATGCGGTCGGAGACCATGCCGCCGAGCGGGGCCACGACCATCGGCATGGCGGTCCAGGCGAGCAGCCGGACGCCGGTCTCCATGGCGCTGTAGCCCTGGATGCTCTGGAAGAACTGGGTCATCAGGAAGATCGCGCCGAACATGCCGATCGACATCAGGGTGCCGGCCAGGTTGATCGCGGTGAACGCCTTGATCCGGAACAGCCGCATCGGCACCATCGGGTGCTCGGTGTGGTTCTCCCAGAGGACGAAGAGGACCATGAAGACGGCTCCGCCGATCATGGAGCCGAGCACCAGCGGCGAGGTCCAGCCGTCGCCGTGGCCCTTGACGATGCCGAGGACGATGCCGAACAGGCCGATGCCGCCCAGGATGGTGCCGACGGCGTCGAGGCGGGAACCGGAGATCTTGCTCTCGGCCAGCATGCGCAGCGAGATCGGCGCGAGGATCAGGCCGATCGGGACGTTCAGCCAGAAGATCCACTGCCAGGAGAGGTGCTCGACGATGGCGCCGCCCACGAGCGGACCGGCGGCGACCGAGAGTCCGTTGACGGCGCCCCAGATGCCGAGGGCCGTACCGCGCTTCTCCGCGGGTACCGCGGCGGTCAGCAGGGTCACCGACAGCGGCATGATCATCGCCGCGCCCGCGCCCTGGACGGCGCGCGCCGCGATCAGTTCGTTGATGCCCGGGGCGAGCGCCCCGGCGGCCGAGGCGGCCGTGAAGAGGAGCAGGCCCAGGACGAAGACCTTGCGCCGGCCGAAGCGGTCACCCAGTGCGGCGCCGAACATCATCAGCACCGCGAAGGACAGCGTGTAGGCGTTGACCGTCCATTCCAGGTCCGTGAGGCTGCCGCCGAGTTTGTCCTTGATGGTCGGCAGCGCCGTGATGATCACTAGCTGATCGAGCCCCGCCATGAAGGAGGCGACGCTGGTGGTGAGGATGGCCCATAAGACCACCTTCTTGTTCCCACCGCCCGAGGCTGGGGGGTTGACGGCGCTCATTCAGAGCTTCCTTTCTGGAGGGTGACACATGCCGAGCCGGCGCTCCTGACGCTACGGACGGAACCTCAAGTTCAACTTGAGTTCCGGTCGGGTGCCGCAACGCTGCGGGGCCCCGCACCGGTGTCGGTACGGGGCCCCGCATCAGCGCGAAGGGCGTACCGGGTCAGCCGAGCTGACGCTGGAACGTGGCGATGTCGAAGTAGAGGGTCTCGTCGACCAGCACGTCGCCGTCGAAGTGGAAGAAGACGGCGACCGGGGCGTCGATGGACTTGCCGAGGTTGGGTATGCCCCGCCAGTCCGCCTCCTGCTTGCCGCGCGCCTGCGCCTCGAGGATGACCGCGGTGGGGGTGTGGTGCACGTGGTGCAGCTCGTGCTCCAGGTTCGGGAACGCGGCCTGGAGCTCGGCGAAGTAGCCCTTCTTGATGGCCTCCGCACCGATCAGCGGGCCCTCCTCGAAGGCCTGGATGCGGTAGATGCCACCGCGCGGGAAGGTGGCGAGCACACCGTCGATGTCCCAGGCGATCTCGGCGACCGTGTGCTCCAGGATGACCGCTTCGCGCTTCTTGCGCAGTTCGGCATCGGGCTGGGGCAGGTCCGCACCGGGCAGGATGAACTCGTGCTCCATGGCCATGACATTTCCTCCACGCAGGTGACCGTCTTCTGATGCGGCTGACGCTAGGAGGCGCGCCTCGGCGCGCCCTCGCGTCCCGCTCGAATACCGGTTCGTGCGGGTGGACGTACGGGCGAGGACGGGAGCGGTCAGGCGGCGCTCCTGCTCTGCTCGGCGCGCTGGGGCGGACGGTAGGTGGGGCGGTATCCGCAGGCCAGGCCGACCGGCGCGAGCAGGGTGGACAGGGCCATGTCCACGGCGTGGGGGCGGCCAGTGACGGCCCGGTACTCGTCGCGGAAGCCCAGGGCGAGCAGCGGCATCTGCAGGAAGGGAGTGCCGTCGGGGCGCAGCCGGCCTTCGCCGGCCAGTCCCCAGAGGGTTTCGAAGAGCTGCTCGGTCCGGTAGGCGGGAGTGACGCGCCAGGTCATCCGGGCCCGCTCCGGACCGTCGTTCCACATCGAGTGGGCCACACCCGGCGGGATGTGGAACTCGGCTCCCGCGCCGTACGTGTGCAGGGTGCCCTCGAGCCGGACGTTGATCTGCCCGCTCTGGACGCGGAAGAGTTCGGTCTGCTTCGGGTGGTAGTGCGCGGGCGGCATGTGGGCCGCGCTCGCGTAATCGACCTCGACTTCCAGGTAGGCGCCGTCCGTGTCGGCGGCCGTGGCCAGGAAGGTGAGCCGGTCGGCCCCCATGTGCAGGGTGTCTCCGGAGCGTGCCATCGGATGTTTCTCCCATCGGTCCGGACGGTCAGGCTGCGGGGGCCTCGATGTAGCTGAGGGCGTTGAAGATCGTGCGGTCCGGGTCGGTGATGGCCCGGCGGCCGTGCATGACCCGGGTGTTGTCGATGAGGGCGGCGTCGCCGTCCTGCCAGTCGAGGTTCTCCGTGAGGCGGGCCGTCACCGACTCGACCTCGGCCAGCAGCCGCGCGGACAGCTCGGTGCCGTCGGCGAAGGTGATCTTCGGCTTCTCGTAGTTGAAGGAGGGGCCCAGGATGCTGTTGGCGAAGGAGGGCCGCTCGGCGAAGACGGTGCGGCCGGCGGCGGGGGTCCGGAAGGAGTAGCGGACCCCGCCGTCCTCCTGGGCCACGATCTCGGTGCCGGGCGTCCGGTCGCCGAGCGCGATGAGGTCCGCGACGTCGATCTCCGCCGCGGGCGTGGTCCCGCCGAGCAGGTGGTGGGCCATGGCCCGCCACTGGGCCTCGGCGACGTACCGGCTGTAGACGATGTCCTGTGCGGCGAAGGCCTCGCGCGCGGCGGGGCTGAGGGCGTCCCAGACGCGGTAGCCGTCGCAGACGGTGGTCTGGGAGCCGGAGGACGCGGCCTTCTGGCAGAAGAACCAGGCCAGGTGGGAGCGGAAGGGGCTGTTGCCGTTCTCGGTGTGCAGACCGACCTCGTCGAAGCCGGCGTCCACCTTCTGCGCGACCTCGGAGTAGAAGTCGCGGGCGGGGTCGATGGTGGTGGAGGTGGAGGTGGACTGCACCAGTGCGGTGAAGCCGGCCATGTCGGAGCCGGTGAAGCCGCGGAGCAGCAGGAAGCCCGCCTCCGCCAGCAGGTCGCGCAGGACCTTCGGGTCGATGTCCGCGAGGCTTCCGCCCTCGACGGGCTCCACGAGCAGTCCGGTGCCGGTGCCGTAGGGGGTGGTTCTGACAGCGGTCCTCGTGGCGGCGGCCGTGGTGACAGCGGAGGTCATGCCTTCTCCAGGTTCTTCTCGTCGGTGGTGTGGTCTTGCAGTACGTGGGCCCGTACGACGTCGCGCCGCGGGCGGCCGGTGACGGTGAAACAGGTGGCGTACCGGGGGTCGTCCTCGGGCATGAGGTGGATGACCGCGGCGCGTTCGATGCCGGAGAGCCGCTCGCGGCCGAACTCCTCGATCCGGCTCCGTGCGGTGGCGGGATTCAGGGCGGCGTCGACGACGAAGAGGCCGTGGACCTGTTCGAGGCCGTCGGCGATGATCGCGGCCTCGCGGATGAAGCCGAGTTCGCGGTAGCGGGACTCGACCCACTCCGGGGAGACGTTGCGGCCGCTCGCGGTGATCACCATGCTCTTCTTGCGGCCGGTGATCCGCAGGTAGCCGTCCTCGTCGATCTCGGCGAGGTCGCCGGTGTGCAGCCGTCCCTGTTCGTCCACGACGACGCTGGAGGGGTCCTCCCGGGTGTACCCGGCGAAGAGCGAGGTGCTGTGGATCAGCAGTTCGCCGTCCTCGGCCAGTTCGGCCTTCACGTGGTCCAGCGGGCGTCCCACGGTGCCGAAGCGGACCTCTCCGGGGAAGTTCCAGGACACCACCGAGGAGTTCTCGCTGAGCCCGTAGCCCTCGTGGACGGTGAGGCCGTACGCGTCCAGGCGCCGCAGGACCTCGGCGGGCACGGGGGCTCCGCCGCAGGCGATGAAGACCGGGCCGTCGTGGCCGAAGATCCGCTGGTGGCGCTCCCGCACGCTCTCCCCGGGCCGCTCGTCGCACAGCGCGAGGAACAGGGCGGCGACCGTGGGCGGTACGACCAGGGCGGTGGGCCGGGCCTGGCGCAGCAGGGTCAGCATCCGGGGGCCGGCGTCGGCGGCGGTGCCGACCAGCGCGGTGCCGGGCGGCAGGAAGGAGACCGACCCGCCCGCCAGGAAGGGCATGTAGAGCCCGGCGACCTGCTCGATGAGCAGGCTCAGGGGCACGATCGAGAGGTAGCGCTCGAAGAGGGCCGGCCTGGCCCGGGCCCGCAGCGAGGTCAGCAGCTCGTCCAGGCCGTGCCGGCGGATCCGTACCCCCTTGGGGGCCGAGGTGGTGCCGGAGGTGTGGATGACCTTGACGACCGCGTCCTGTTCGGGGACTTCGGGGACTTCGGGGCGGGGTCCCGCGGCCGGCGGCCCGGCCGGCAGCGCCGGCAGGCCGACGGGGGTCACGGGGCAGCCGGCCGGCAGGACGGCGGCCCGGGTGTCCGCCGTCCAGCGCTCCAGGGCGCGGGCGCCGCTGTCGTCGACGAGGCAGATGTCGGCGCTCTCCAGGAGGGAGGCCGCCTGCTCGGCGGTGAAGGCGGTGGGGACCGGGATCTCCACGGCCCCGCTGAAGAGCAGCGCGAGGTCGGCGACGACCCACTCGGGGGAGTTCTCGGCGAGCAGTCCCACCCGGGCGGGGCGGCCGTGCTCCCCGGCCCAGTCCCGCAGGCGTCCGGCCCAGACGAGGGCCGCGCCGATGATCTCGCGGTAGCTCCAGGTGGCGGCGGCCCGCGCGGGGGCGCCGTCCGGGCCGGCGGCGGCGAGCACCCGTACCATCACGGCGTCGCTGTCGGCCTGTTCCAGCAGTCCCCCGGCGAGGGACACCCGGGGTGTGTCACGCGGCACGGGTCAGCACCTTCGCCTCAGGGCGGTTGCTGACGAACCGCATGTCGATCGTCTCGAAGCAGTAGCGGCCGATCGCGGCGAGCAGCAGCGTGCTCTGCTCGGCGGCTATGGCGTAGCCGACCATCGGCCGGGTTTCGTAGTACGAACCCCAGGTGGCGGCCTCCTCGGTGGACAGCCGGTCGGGCGAGGCGTCGGCGAGGGGGTGGAAGACCACGCCGAGGCGCTGCATCAGGGCGGCGAGCCGGTGGGTCATCGTCATCACCGCGTAGGGCCGGCCGAGGCAGGCCATGACCAGCGGGATGGCCTTGATGATCTCGGCGCCGGCGGTGGCCCGCACCGAGGAGATGTTGCCGACCTGCATGACCTGGGAGCGCTTGACCGGCCCGTCGACGGAGGCGCTGATGACGTCCTCGACGGGACCGTCGAGGTAGCGCTCCAGCAGGATGCTGCTGCCCTCCACCTCGGGGAAGGTCAGTCCCGCACAGGCGAGGGCTTCCTCGGTCCCGTCCTCGGCGTCCTCGAAGAAGGCGAGGAAGCTGTCCGGGTCGGGAGCGATGCTGGCCTGGTACTGCTTGGCGAACACCTTCTGGGAAAGCTCTGCGGCGACCAGCCAGTCGGGAGTGCCGCGCTCGGAAAGCGTGATTCTCATGTGCCGCCCCTTTTGGAGGGTGGAGTGGGAGGAGAGGTGGGGTGATCAGCGCAGGCTCGCGACGGCGGTGCGCCGTGTCACCGGCTTGGCGGCGACGGCGAGTCCGGCGGCGTGCACGGCGCTGTTGATCGAGGTCTCGGCGAGGATGCCGGGGGCGGCGACGGCGTCGCCGATCAGGAAGACGCCGTCCCCGCGGTCGACGGCGGGGCGGTCGCGCCAGCTCAGGCCGGGCAGGTCGAGGGCTCCGGTGCGGCCGCGGGAGACTCCGTCGCGGCGCCACAGGATGCGCTCGCGCCAGCCCGGGGTCGTCAGGTCGAAGAGCTTCTCCAGCCGGGCCAGCGCCTCGTTCTTGGACTCGCCGGGCCGCAGCGGCATGGCCCCCTGGAAGAGGGCCTCGCCCTTCGGGGCGAGCGAGGGGTCGTGGTCGGAGTACTGGGAGGTGAAGCCGCCCTCGTCCATGTCGAAGGAGACGTTGCCGTCCTTCTTGGAGCGGGTCACGGCCATGTCCAGCAGGGCGGAGGTGCCGCTGGGCCAGTCCAGCGATCTGTCGCCGAGCAGGCTGCGGGCCGAGGCCAGGGAGGTGGCGACGATCACCGGTCCGTCGGTGGGCAGTTCGGTGAGCCGCGACCCGGTCTCGATGACCACGCCGTGCCGCTTGGCGACCCGCTCCATGCGCTCGATGACGGTGCCCCAGCCTCCGATGAAGTACCGGCTGGGCAGCGGGAACCGGGGGGTGCCCACGCGCAGCAGCCGCTCCCAGACGAAGGCCGCGGACAGCCGGCCCGGATCCCCGTCGAAGAGGATGGGGCCGAGGAAGCCGAGGGCCTCGTTGACGGTCTGCTGCTCGAAGCGCTCGCTCGCCCAGTCCTGGAAGGAGCGGTCGACGGGGACCTCGATGTCCCGGTGGAGCCAGCACATCTTCATGTAGCCGCTCGGCAGGGTCATCCGGAGTTTGCCCTGGTGGCGGAAGCGCATCCGGGTCCACTCGTGGAACGACAGCCGTACGTAGCGGCCGGCCAGGCCTCGCTGGACCAGCCAGTGCCAGACGGGCCCGTTGTCCATGATGGTGTGCGGGCCGTCGTTGGTGACGTAGGGGGCGGAGGCCGACCGGGCGCGCCCGCCGAGGTGCGAGTGGGCCTCGTGGACGGTGACGCGGGCGCCCTGCTCGGCGGCGGAGATCGCCGCGGCCAGGCCGGCCAGTCCGCCGCCGATGATCGTGATGTTCGCCATGGTCAATCACTCACTCACGTTGGGATGGACGGTTTTCAGCCGTCGAGGGTGGCCATGGCGCCGGCGGGGTAGCGGTCGCCCACCGTGCTGCCGTGGGGGGCGATCCGGTCGAGGGCGGCGAGGTCGTCGGCGCTCAGTGCGACGGAACTGGCGGCGGTGTTCTCCTCCAGGTACTTCACCCGCTTGGTGCCGGGGATGGCGACGACGTCGTCGCCCTGGGCCAGTACCCAGGCCAGCGCGAGCTGTCCGGTGGTGATCCCCTTGGCCGCGGCCATGGCTTCCAGCTGCTCGACGACGTGCAGGTTGGCGTCGAGGTTGTCCTTCTGGAAGCGGGGGGCGATCCGGCGGAAGTCGTGGGCGGCCAGGTTGTCGAGGTTGCGGATGGCTCCGGTCAGCAGGCCCCGGCCGAGCGGGCTGTAGCCGACGAAGCCGATGCCGAGTTCGCGGACCGTCGCCAGGACGCCGTTGACCTCGACGTCGCGCGTGGAGAGGGAGTACTCCGTCTGCACGGCGGTGAGGGGATGGACGGCGTGGGCGCGGCGGATGGTGGGGGCGGCCGCCTCGGAGATGCCGAGGTGGCGGACCTTGCCGGCGGCCACCAGCTCGGCCAGGGCTCCGAAGGTCTCCTCGACGGGGACGTCGGGGTCGACCCGGTGCAGGTAGTAGAGGTCGATCCGGTCGGTGCCGAGCCGGCGCAGGCTGCCCTCGACGGCGGCGCGGATGTACTCCGGGCGGCCGTTCTGCTTGCCGGTGATCTGCCCGTCCGGGGTGACCTCGTTGCCGACCTTGGAGGCGACGACGACCTCGTCGCGCCGCCCCGCGATGGCCTTGGCGACGAACTCCTCGTTGGTGTGCGGACCGTAGAAGTCCGAGGTGTCGAGCAGGTTCACGCCGAGTTCGAAGGCCCGGTGGGCCGTACGCAGGGCCTCCTGGTCGTCGGCCGGGCCGTAGGCGAAGGTCATGCCCATGCATCCGAGACCCTGCTCGGACACCACCAGGCCCTGGCTGCCGAGCTTTCGTTGCCGCATCATCATGCGCCTTCCGCGGTAGTTATCGACGCTAGAAATACTAGCAGAGCTAGACTAGAGAGCTGCCGGAGCCGCCCTCGAGGCCTTGGGCCGGGAGGGCGGCGATCCGGCGTGGAGCCGTGGTCAGGCGGCGGAGGTCAGTTCGGTCGTGACGGAGGACCAGGTGTGCTCCCGCTCCGCCGTGTTCCCCGCGGCGAGCGCCTCCCAGGGATCGGCGCCGAGCGCCTCGGCCGCGGCCTCGCGCAGCCACACGTCGAAGGCCTCGCGGGACTGCCCCAGCCGGATCGCGGCCCCCGCCGGATCGCGCGCCTCCACCCGGTGCACCAGCACGTCCCGGTCGCCGAGCCGCTGGAGGGCGAAGGACTCCTGGAGGATGCCGGCCCTGCGCCGCGAAGCCTCGTACTCCCTCAGGCGCGGCCCGGAGAACTCCGCCTGTACGTCCTTCCAGCGCGCGGCGCCGCCCTCGGGCAGCGACAGCAGCACGGTGGCGGGCTCGACGCTCCGGCGCGCCGAGGCGCGGGCGGCGGTGCGCGAGGAGGGGGCCAGGCGGCGCATGCCGAGTACGGAGAGCATGTTGGACTCGACGCCGATGCCCCAGCGTTCGGCGATCAGGCCGTCGTCCAGCAGCCGCCAGACCACCACGCCCTGGAACTCGATGTAGCGCCCGGTGGGCGGCATGCCGAGGAACTCGCCCCGGTGCGTGCCGCGCCAGGTGTTGTGGATGACGACGTGATCGCCGTGGGCGCTCATGTCCTCGATGGTCACGTGCAGGTCGGGGAAGCCCTCGCGCAGGCCGGCGATGGTGTACTTGACGCCCTCCAGCCCCTCGGGCGCGCCCGGCAGCGGCTGGTGGTCGACCATGTCGGGGCTGTAGATCTCCTCCACGATGGAGAAGTCGCCCCGGTTCACGAAGGTGTCGAAGACCGCACGGATGGTCTTCTTGTTGCGCTCCTCCACGCTCACCGCGCTGCGCACCGTCTCTTGTATCGACACGTTCCGTCCTTAACTGGTGGGGAAGGGTGCTTCCCAGGTGAGGGTGAGTCCCGCGTACACGTAGCGGCTGGCCTCAATCGCGAGCAGCAGCACGGTGTCCCCGGGCCGGATGCGGCCCTCGGTCCAGCCGGCGTCCAGCGCGAGGGGGACCGCGGCGGAGCCGGTGGCTCCCACGTCGGTGAGGTTCTCCACGATGATCTTGCTGAGGGTCGCCTGGTCCTCGGCGGACAGTCCGGCCGTGCCGTACTCGCTCGCGAAGTACTCGGCGTTGCCCTCCGGCAGCACGCACGCGTCGATGTCCGAGAGGGCGAGCCCCGAGCGGCGCAGCATGTCGTGGATGCCCTCCACGAAGACCTTGGGGCCGAACTGCGCGGTGCCGGGGATGTCGAGCTTGATGTCCATCAGCCGCTTGCGCTGCTGCTGTTCGTGCAGCGGGGCGTCGGTGCCGCCGCCGACGATCAGCATGCCGGGCTTGCGGGCGCCGCCCATGGACCGCGTGGCGAACACCTGGCGGCTGCCCTCGTGGGCCGAGCCCTCCTCGCCGCCGCGCAGCACCACGGCGCCGGCGCCGTCGCCGAAGGTGTAGACGGTGAGCCGGTCGCGCATCCGCACCTTGTGCGGGTCGACGCCGAGGAAGACGGGTGCGAGCAGCGGCGAGACCGACTCCGCGCCGATGACGAGCGCGGTGCGGTAGGTGCCGTCGGCGAGCAGGCGCCGGGCGATGTCGAAGGCCTGGACGGCGCCCACGCAGCCGGCGCGGACCTCGATCACCGCGCAGTTGGCCAGGCCGAGCTGCTCCTGGACGTAGGTCGCCGCCACGGGCAGGAGGTAGTCCGGGCTGGCGGTGGAGAGCACGATCAGGTCGACCTCGGCCGCCTCCACACCCGCCCGCTCCAGGGCCTGTCTGGCAGCGGCGGTGGCCATGGCGGAGGTGCTCGTACGGTGTTCGCCGGTGACCGGGTCCACCATCCAGTGGCGGCGTTTGACCTGGATGCCCTCCAGGACGTCGTCGGGCAGCGGCCCGCAGACCCGGGCCAGGGCGTCGTTGTCGAGGGGCTCGCCCGGCAGGTGGGCACCGGTGGCGAGGATCGATACGTGTCGGTCGGTGCTGGGTGACATGGTCAGTTCTCCGTAGCGGGACGCAGGACGAGGCTGATGTGGGTCCCCCCGAGCGAGGAGCTGTTGATGAGGACCGGTCCTCGGTCCAGGCCGTTGTCCCAGCCCGTGAGGGCGAGCACGGCCGCCAGCTGCGCTCCCGCGCCCGCCGGTTCGCCGAGCGTCCGCTTGGGGGTGTGGACGGGGACGGAGCCCGCGCCTTCGAGCCGGCCGGCGGCCAGCTCCTCGGGGGCGTCGGCGCTTTCCAGGCCGGCCGCGTTGGCCCAGATCCCGGTCAGCTCGCCCGGCTGGACGCCCGCGTGGGCCAGGGCCCCGCGCATGGCCCGCTCCACGCCCTCGCCCGTGGCGTCCCAGCGGCCGATGCCCTGGGCGTCGCAGGTGGTGGTGTGGCCCGCGAACTCGGCCAGGATCCGGGCACCGCGGGCCCGGGCGCTCGACTCGCGCTCCAGGACCAGGGCGATGCCCCCTTCGGAGAGGGTGTAGCCCTCGTCCCCGAAGAGGGGCAGCCCGCGGTAGGCCTCCAGTACGCCCGGGGAGAGGTCCTCCACCGCCGGGCACAGCACCGCGTCCGCGCGGCCCTGGAGCAGCAGGTCGTAGGCGACGGTGAGGGCCGAGGCCCCGGCCGCGTGGCCGGTCGTCACCGTGGAGGTGGGGCCCTTGGCGCCGACGTTCATGGCGACCTGGCCGGCGGCGGCGTTGAAGACGGTGTTGGGGAACACCGCCGGGCTGCCGTAGGAGGGGCAGATGTCGAGGACGGGCCGCAGGAAGTCCTCGATGCTGCGCATCGGGCCGAGCCCGGTGCCCAGGACGACGCCGACCCGCTCGTCGGCGGTGAGGCCGGCGTGCTCCAGGGCGACGCGGCAGGAGGCCACGGCGAGCTGGCCGAGGCGGTCCACGCGGCGCCGCTCGGCGGGCGTGGTGTGCGCCGCCGGGTCGAAGTCGGCGCGTGCCACGCGCAGTCCGTCCTCGTCGGCGCCCAGCGGGCTGCCTTCGCTCCAGGCCCGCCACAGGGCGTCGGCGCCCGTACCGGCCGAGGTGATCGCGGCGAAGCCGGTGACCACCACCTTTTCTCCGGCGGGCGGGACCTCGGCGGTGAAGCGCCGGCCGTCGGGACGGCCGAAGGCCACGCACGCGTTGGCCCCGGCGAAGGCGAAGTTGTTCGACAGCGCGGCGTCCATGGCGTGCGGGCGCCCGGCGTCGGGCACGGCGTCCAGGCCGCACTTGGGGTCCACGCCGGTGAAATTGGCGGTCGGCGGGGCGATCTGCTCGACCAGCGCCTGGACGGTGACGATGGCCTCGACCGCGCCGGCGGCGCCCAGCAGGTGGCCGATCATCGACTTGGAGCTGCTGAGCGGGGTCTTCTCGGCGGCCTCGCCGAGCGCGGCGCGGACCGCGTTGCTCTCGGCGGAGTCGTTCTTGGGCGTGCCGGTGCCGTGGCCGTTGATGTAGCCGACGTCCTCGGGGGTGAGGCCGGAGGACCGCAGCGCGCCGCGGATCGCGCGGGCCGCGCCCTCGCCCTTGGGGTGCGGGGCGGTGGCGTGGTAGCCGTCGGCGGAGAGGCCGTAGCCCAGGACCTCGGCCAGGACGGTGGCGCCCGCGGCGCGGGCCACGGACTCCTCGGCCAGGACGAGCATGCCCGCGCCCTCGCCCAGCGAGAGGCCGTCGCGGTCCTTGGAGTAGGGGGCGGCCGGCTTGCTGGACAGCGACTGGAGGCTGGTGAACCCGGCCCACGCCGTCTCGGTGAAGGCGTCGCTGCCCCCGACGAGCATGGCGTCGGAGTGGCCCGAGCGGATCGACTCGACGGCGTGGGCGATGGCGTGGGCGCCGGAGGCGCACGCCGTGTTCACCGACAGGGACGGCCCCTTGAGGTCGAAGGCGCTGCTCAGCGCCTCGGCGATGGCCTGCGGCGGCACCAGCAGGTAGTGCCGGCCGTCGTCCTCGGGCGCCTCGCCGGCCCGGGCGCGGCGGGCGAGCTTCTCCGCACTGCGCAGCCCGCCGTTGCAGGAGCCGAAGGAGACGCCCCAGCGGGCGGCGGGCACACCGCCGAGGTCCGCCTGGTCCAGCGCCTCCCGGGCCGCCGCCAGCGCGAAGTCGACGGCGGGCTCGCGCTCCCGCCCGCCGAAGGCAGCCAAGTAGTCGTAGCCGGGGGCGAGTTCGCTCTGGACCTCGCCGCCGATATCGGTGCCGTAGCCGTCCATCGGCATGCCGCGCACCGGTCCGATGGCCGAGAATCCGGCCCGTACGCCCTCCCACAGCGCCGTGGCGGTGGCTCCCTGGGCGGTCACGGCGCCGACCCCGCAGACCACCACGGTCCGGGTCCGGCCGCCCGCGCCGTCCGGCGCGGTGTCGTGCTCGTACACGTCGTCGGTCATGTCCGCTCTCCGTCCGGGGGTGTCCGTATGTCCGTCATCAGGCCCGCCCCATGGCGATGGCCACCGCCTGGCCTTCCAGGCCGCGGGCGAGGGCCAGTGCGCTGTCGGGCCGCGTCTCGCGCGGGGTGAGCGGTACGTAGTCGAGGTCGCACTCGTCGGCGGGGTGGTGCAGGTTCTGGGTGGCGGGGACGACGCCGGAGTTCAGGGCGAGCGCGCTGACGGCCGCGTTCAGTGCCCCGGCTCCGCCGACCAGGTGGCCGGTCTGCGGTTTGATGCTGCTGATCTGCGCCGCCTTGGCGGCCGTGCCGAGCGCGTCGTGCAGGGCGAGCGTCTCGCTGGCGTCGCCCTGGACGGTGGCGCAGCCGTGCGCGGCGATGTAGCCGCCGTCGTGGAACACGCCGCCCGCGTCCTCGAGCGCCCGGACGATCGCCCGGGACAGGCCGCGGGCCCGGGCCTGCGGGCTGGGCGGGCGTACGCAGTCGTTGCCCGCGCCGTAGCCGGTGACCTCGGCGTAGCAGTGGGCGCCGCGCGCCAGGGCGTGTTCGCGCTCCTCCAGGACGAGGAGGGCGGCGCCCTCGCCGAACACGGAGCCGCTGCGGTCCCGGTCGAAGGGCCGGAAGGCCTCCTGACCGAGGTCGGTGCGGGTGGACAGCACGCCGAGGCCGTCCATCTTGGACATGGCCCACCAGCCGGTGGCGTCGTCGTACCCGCCCGCGAGCACGATGTCGGCCTCGCCGCGGCGTACGGTGCGCATGCCGCGGCCGATCGCCATGGCGCCGGCGTCGGCGGTGCCCGCGAAGTAGGCGTTGGCGCCGCGGATGCCGTACTTCTCGGAGATGTGGAAGCCGGCCGCGGGCTGCAGCCCCTCGACGAAGAACAGCGGGGCGATCACCGAGGAGGCGGTCTGGCCCAGCTTGTACAGGTCGGGGGTGCCGTCCTCGGCGCGGACCGCCTGGAGCTGGGCGATCAGCTCGTCCATGCGGGGCATTTCCTTGTTGCTGCCGAGGAACAGCCCGGCGCGCTGGCCGAGGTCGCCCGCGCCGTCCAGGCCGGCGTCGCGCAGCGCCAGGGTGGCGCCCGCCAGGGCCAGTTGGTCCCCGCGGCACAGCATGCGCAGGGTGCGCCGGCTGGCCCACTGCGTGGGGTCGAAGTCGGGGATCTCCGCGCCGATCCCGGTGCGCAGCGGCGCCGGGTCGTAGGCGCGCAGCGGGCCGATCCCGCTGCGGCCCTCGAGGAGGTTCTCCCAGGTGGGTGCGGCGCCCTGGCCGATCGCGGTCATCAGACCGATGCCGGTCACCATCACGCGCCGCCTGTCGTCGCTCATGCTGTGCCCTCCCTGGGCTTCTCTGCGCTCACCAGGGTGAGGAGGCGAGCGGCGGCAACCACACGGCCCTCGACCCGGGCGGTGGTCCGTACATCGGTCGTCTGCGGCGTGCGGCCCGTCACCTCGACGGTGATCTCGACCTGGTCGCCGGGGGCCACGAAGTGCTTCCAGCGGACGCCCCGTACGGAGGCGAGCCGCCATCCGGCCGGGTCCCCGCCCGCGACGGCCTTGGCCAGGTCGGCCATGCTCTCCAGGAGCAGTACGCCCGGCAGGATGGGGTGACGGGGGAAGTGGTGGTCGAAGACGGGCAGGGTCGCGGGGATGTTGCGGACGGCGGCCGCCCGTTCGCCCGGGGCGAGCTCGACGAGCCGGTCGAAGCCGTGGGGGACCTCGGCGGCCGGGGTGCCGACCTGCGTCGCGGTGCTCACCTCCGTCGCGGTGCTCACCCGCGTCGCGGTGCTCACGCCTCCTCCTGCGGGGCGCCTATGACGATGCTGGTGTTGCTGCCGCCGAAGGCGAAGGCGTTGATGAGGACTCCCGACACCGGCATGGGGCGCGCGGTGTGCGGTACGTAGTCCAGGTCGAGGCCCCGGTCGGGCCGGTCGAGGTTGAGGGTGGGCGGTACCAGGGAGTGCTGCATCGCGTTGACGGCCGCGAGCACGCCGAGTCCGAGGCTGGCCGAGGTCAGGTGTCCGGCCATGGACTTGGGTGCGCTGACCACGATCCGCTGGGCTTCGGCGCCGAACACCTTCTTGATGGCGGTCGTCTCCGACTGGTCGTTGCCGTGCGTGCTGGTGCCGTGCGCCACGACGTAGTCGATGCCTTCGGTGCCCAGGCCCGATTCGGCGATGGCGCCCTCCATGGCCTGGATCGCTCCGGAGCCGTCCGGCGGGGAGTCGGTGATGCGGTAGGCGTTGAGGGTGGAGCTGTAGCCGAGGACCTCGGCGAGGATGGTGGCGCCGCGCTCGCGGGCCGCGTCCATGTCCTCCAGGATGACGGCGACGGCGCCCTCACCGACCACGAAGCCGCTGCGGTCCGCGTCGAAGGGGCGCGAGGCGTGCTCGGGGTCGTCGTTGTACTGGTCCGTCAGGGCCCCGAGGAGGCTGAAGCCGAGCAGGTCGAGCCAGGTCGTCAGCGAGTCGTAGCCGCCGGCGATCATCAGCTTCGCGTCGCCCTCCTGAATGGCGCGGTACGCCTCCCCGATGGCGTGCCCGGATCCGGCGCAGGCGGTGCTGATGCCCAGCATCGGACCGGTGCCGCCGACCATCCGGGCCATGGCGGCCAGGGGCACGTTCTGGTCGTCGGTCAGGGTCAGGGCGGGGGGCTGGCAGATGAAGGCGTCCGCCTGGCCGGTGGTGGCCCGCAGGTGCCCGATGTCGAGCAGCGCCTGGAGCTCGGGGCGGCCGACGCTGGCCCCCATGGCGACGCCGCGCTCGTCGGCGGCGTACACCTCCTCGGAGAGCGTGTCGACCCCGGCGGAGCGCACCGCCTCCCAGGCCGCCGCGACGCCGAACTGGCCGACGCGCGAGAGGTGCTTGCGCCCGACCTTCGCCGGGATGGCGGCCGCCGCGTCGAAGTCCTTGACCTGCGCGGCGATCCGTACGGGGAAGCCGGAGGCGTCGAAGGTGGTCAGTGGACCCACTCCGCTGCGTCCGGTGGCCAGGCCTTCCCAGGTGCTGTCCGCATCGTTACCGAGAGGGGTGACCGCCCCGACTCCGGTGATGGCTACGCGCTTCATCCGACCGGTCCTCCGCCCTGCAGCTGTCGCGCCATGCGCGCCGTGTTCGCCGGGTCGTCGAGACGCTCGGCGTCGATGAGCGCGCACATGATGCCGCTCGCTTCCAGGACGGTCTCGCCGTCCACCGTGACGGTGCCGTCCAGGATCGCGGCGTCGTCGTTCATCGATTCGATCCTGGCCTCCATGCGGAGCACCTCACCGGGCACCACCGGACGGTGGGCGGTGGCCTCGCCGACCGCGAGCAGCGCCGCGCGGAGCTTGTGGTCGGTGCTGAGCATGATCAGCCAGGTGGCCGACTGGCACAGGGCTTCCAGCGCGAGTCCGAAGGGCAGTGCCGGGCCGTTCGCCGTGTCCTGCCAGTAGTCCTCGTCGACGGTGGTGACCTTGCGGGCGGTGATCCGCTCGCGGGGGGTCCAGGTCTCGATCCGGTCGATCAGATGGAATCGCATGGTCGTCTCTTCGTCTCTTCGTCTCTCGGGGTCTCTTCCGTTCCCTCCGGTGCGTTACGGGCGGCCGATGCCGAGCTGGGCGGAGAATCCGCCGTCCACGGTGAGCAGTTCGCCGGTGGTGTAGCCGGAGTCCGGGCCGGCCAGGAACACGGCGGCGGCGGCGACCTGCTCGACGGTGGCGAAGCGGCGCAGGGGGATCTGGCGCTTGATGCTCTTGCCCCCGTCGCGCTGGAGGACCTCGCCCACCAGTTCGGTCGGGGTGAAGCCGGCGAGGACCGCGTTGACCCGTACGCCGAACCGCGCGAGTTCGATCGCGGCGGAGCGGGTGAAGGAGTTCAGGGCGCCCTTGGAGGCGGAGTAGTTGGACTGTCCGATCCAGCCGCGCTCGCCCATGGCGGAGGAGATGTTGACGACGGTGGCGTCGCCCTGGGCCATGAAGTGCTCCATGACGGCGTGCGTGCAGTGGTACGCCCCGCCGAAGTTGACCTTCATGACGTTCAGCCAGGCGTCCGGCGCGGAATCGTAGATCAGGCCGTCGTCGCTGGTGCCCGCGTTGTTGACCAGTACGTTCAGGGAGCCCAGCTGACGGATCGCCTCGGCGACCAGTTCCGCGGCCTCGGCGGGGTCGGAGACGTCGGCGCCGATCGCCACGGCCCGGCCGCCCGCCGCCTCGATCTCCTTGACGACCGCCAGGGCGTCCTCCCGGCGTGAGCGGTAGTTGACTGCGACGGCCGCCCCCTGTTCGGCCAGGGCCAGGGCGATGGCCCGGCCGATGCCCCGCGAGGCACCGGTGACCAGGGCGGTGCGGTCCTTCAGCTTCATCTGTCTCTTCCCGTTTCTGCTACGAGGTAGGCGTCCTGGCTGCTGCGGCCGGCGGGCGCCCTGGGTCGTCTCTTTCGCGGGCCCGGCAAGATCCGAAAGAGACGGCCCAAGGGCCCCGGCGCCACCCCGCGTCCGCCCGGCCCGTCGGTGGGGGCCGGGCGGATGCGGGAGGGCATGTCAGGCTGCGGCGGCCGCGTGGGCGCGCTCGGTCAGCAGATCGGTGAGGTTCTGCACGGTGAACAGGCCGAGGACGCCTTCGGCGGTCAGCGGCTCGGCGAGCTGGTTGCGGTCGAACTGCGGCAGGACCTTCTCCAGGTGGCTCAGGCCGGTGTCGTTGACGACCTCGTTCTCGTCGCCGAACTCCTCGTCCGGGATGCCGCCCTGGAGCAGGTTGGCGATGTCGGCCACGGTGATCTTCACCTTGGTGGCGCGCTCCAGCCGGAAGAGGATGTCGAGCAGGTCGATGGACTCGGCACCCAGCGCCCCGAGGAGGGTCGCGTCGGGAACGGCCTCGGCCTCGTCGATGCCGAGGGCGTCGGCTATGGCGGCCTGGACCGCGGGGAGGTAGTCGGTCGACAGGGTGGTCAGGGTTTCGGGCACCGTTTGCTGCCTTTCAAGTGGATTCTCACGGAGGGGCGAGAAGGAGGGTGGAGTGAGGAGGAGGGGACGGAGGGACGGGCGGGCGTACGCGGCTACGCGGCGGCCGCGCCGATGACGGACTCCGCGCGCAGATCGCGCAGCAGGGTGGCGACGCGGCGCTCGTCGTTGGTGCTGCGCACCAGGGCGCCGGGCACGCAGCGATTGGCGAAGCCGCTGAGGACGCGGCCGGGGCCGACCTCCAGGTAGCCGTCCACGCCGTGCACCGAGGCGGCGGCCAGTACGTCGACCCAGCGGACCGGGCCGGCGAGCTGGCGCCGGAGCAGGTCGCGGGCGTGCGCCCCGTCCCGCACCGCGCCGCCGGTGACCGAGCTGATGACGAGCAGCCGGGGCGCGGAGAACGTGGTGCGCTCCAGTTCGGCGGTGAACTCGTCCTCGACCGCGCTCATCAGCGAACAGTGGAAGGGTGCGGAGACCTTCAGCGGCACGGCCCGTTCGGCACCCGCTTCCAGGGCGAGCCGGCTCACCTCGGCGACCGCCCCGCTCTGGCCGGAGACCACCGTCTGGCCGGCCTCGTTGTAGTTGGCGACCTCCACCACGCCGAGCGGTGCGGCGGCCGCGCAGAGCTGCTCGATCCGCTCGGGAGCCAGTCCCATGACCGCGGTCATGGCCCCGGACACCCGGCGCGAGACGCCGGCCATCAGCTCGCCGCGGCGGCGTACGAGGCGCAGCGCGTCGCGCGCTTCGAGGACGCCCGCGGCGATCAGGGCGGTGTACTCGCCCAGGCTGTGCCCGGCGACCGCGGCGGGCCGGAAACCGGTCTGCTCGCGCAGTACCTCGTACACCGCGAGGCTGGTGGCGACGATGGCGGGCTGGGCGATCTCGGTCGGCGCGAGGTCCGCGTCCGGGGCCGTGGTGCACAGTTCCGTCAGGGGGAGTCCCGTGGCCTCCTCCGCCCGGGCCAGGACGCGCCCGACCGTGCGGGGGTGTTCGCGGAGGAGGTGTCCGGCCATGCCCGCGCGCTGCGAGCCCTGACCGGGAAACATCGTGAAGAGATTGTCGATCATCCCCGTTCCTACCTCACTGAGTTGTGGGTGACAGGTCGTCGAGCCTTCGGGCCGTCGACCCGTTGGGCCGCAGAACCACAGGGCCTTCGGCGACCGGTCCTCGACCCCGTGAAATCTGGCATCACGTTCTGGCGCATTCCTCGAATGCGCCTCGACTCACTCGGCGGCCGCGCCGGGCGCGGTGGCCGGCTGCGCGGCCGCCCGTCCCGGGGCCTTGGCCCAGCGGGTGCCGTAGGCGACCTGGCCCTTCTCGGCGGCGCCGAAGGCCTTGGTGTTCCAGTTCTTGCGCATGAAGGCCTCCCGCGCCTTGATCAGCAGCGGGTTCTCGACCGAGCCCATCTGGCCGATGCGCCAGGCGATGCGCTGGAGGGGCGCCGTGCGCGCGCGGCGCTCGGTCTCGTAGCCGCGGAGCGCCGAGACGGGGTCGCTTCCCGCCCGCTCCAGGTGCTCGGCCAGGACCAGGGCGTCCTCCAGGGCCTGGCAGGCGCCCTGGCCGATGTTGAAGGTGATGGGGTGGGCGGCGTCCCCGAGCAGGGTGACGCGGCCCTTGCCCCAGTGGCGTTCGGGCTTGCGGCCCTCGACGTCGCCGCGCAGGATCCACTCCTCGGGGGTGGCGCGCAGGATGTCCGCGACCGGGCCGCCCCAGCCCTCGTGGCGGCGCAGCAGCATGTCCCGTACGCCGGGCTCGTCGCGCCCGCCGGGCGCTCCGTTGGCCACGCTCATCCAGTGCACCAGGCCCGGTGCGACGTCGTAGTAGGTGAAGCGGGTGCCCGGCCCGAACATCGCGTTGAAGGTGCCGGCCGGGATGTCGGCGTGCTCCATCGGGGCCCGGCCGCGCCAGGCGATGTAGCCGCTGAAGCGGTTCTTGGCGGGGCCGAACATGGCGTCGCGCACGGCTCCGTGGATGCCGTCGGCGCCGATCAGCAGGTCGCCGCGGTCGCTGCCGCCGTCGGCGAAGCGGACGGTGACGCCCTCGGCGTCCTGGTCGAAGCCGATGACCCGGGCGCCGGTGCGGACCACGGGGCCCTGGAGCGCGTCGCGCAGGATGCCGTGCAGTACGGAGCGTTCGACGGCGATGGTGGGCTGGCCGTACCGGGTGACGAAGTCGCCCACCGGCCAGGCGCCGAGCACCTCACCGCGCCAGGTGCTGAAGTGCGCCGTCTGCTGGGCCGGGGCGATCTCCAGGACCTTCTCGGCCAGGCCCAGGTAGTCCAGCGCGAGCACGCCGTTGGTCCAGATGTGCAGTCCCGCGCCGCCGTCGCGCAGTTCCTCGGCGCGCTCGAAGACGACGACCTCGAAGCCCTTGCGCTGGAGTGCGAGGGCCGCGGCGAGACCGCCGATCCCTCCGCCGGCGATGAGTACGCGACGGGGACGTCGTCCTATGGCCATGTCTAGCTCTCCTCAAGGCTGTCCGGGCGGCCGGGCCGCTCCCATCGGGTACGAGATCCCTGACGGACTCCGGTAGTTGTCAACGCTAGCATTACGAGCGCCGATGTTGATAGTGTCGGCAGGACATCTAGCATCGCTATATCCCCCGTGGCACGACGGCCACGCGGCAACCGGCAGAACGACAGAGGTGGTTGTGATGGAAGCGCTCCTGCTCACGCTGGCCGTGGTGGCCACCATGGCCAACGCGGTGGTCTACGGAACCGACGTGTTCTCGGCACTCGTCCAGCGGCCGGCCATGGCCCACGTCGACGACGCGGCCCTGACCAGTGCCATGGGCCAGATCCACCGCTTCGGCGACAGCCGGATGCCCGTACCGGGCGTCTTCGGCCTGGTGGCCACGGTCGGCACCGCGGCCGTGGCCGGATTCGAGGGCAAGACCACGCCGTCCGTGGCCTCGGGCGTGGCCGCCCTGGCCCTGGTGGTGTGGCTGGTCATCTACAACAAGGTGAGCGCGCCCGTGAACAAGGAACTGACCGGCGCGGCGCTGGACTGCCGCGTCGCGCCCGACGCCCGTGGCCTGCAGCGCACCTGGGACAGCGTCATCAACGTCCGGGTGCTGCTCCAGGCGGTGGCGCTCGGCGGGATGTGCGTCGCGCTCGCGGCCTCCTGAGCCGAGAACCCGCCGCGATCCCCCGCACCTTCCCGGCACCTCCCCGCACCTTCCCGCACCTCCCCGCACCTCCCGGAACCCCCCGGAAACCCACGCATCCCGGGGCTTCGAAGGGGACCCACCGACCGGTGGGTCCCCTTCGGCATGCGCCCCCGCCGCCGGGACGCGGCTGTGCGGGAGGCCGGGAGAGGGGGCCGGTTTTCGTGGTTTTCGCCAAGGCTGATGGCCCGTCCGTTGGGGAGAGACTGCCGGTCAGAGGGCTTGTCCGCCGTGTCCGAGGGCGGGCGCCGGGCCCTCCCGCACGGTGCGGAACCAACGGGGAGGACGGCACGATGAGTGCACAGGAGCAGTACGACGAGATCGGTGAGGCGTACGAGGGGTTCAAGGCCCTTCCGCTGGAGCAGTGGGCGATCGTGCCCGGGTTCCTGGCCCTGGTCGGGGACGTGGCGGGCAAGTCGGTGCTCGACCTGGCCTCCGGTACCGGCTTCTACAGCCGGGAGCTCAAGCGGCGCGGCGCGGGCGACGTGCTCGGGATCGACATCTCCGGCGAGATGGTCGCCGTGGCGCGGGCGATCGAGGAGCGCGACCCCCTGGGTGTCCGCTACGAGGTGGGCGACGCGGCCGAGCTGCGGTCCTTCGAGGAGCCCTTCGACATCGGGCTGGCCGTCCAGCTGCTCAACTACGCCTCGGACATCGCCAGCACGGAGCGGATGTGCCGCACCATCCACCGGAGCCTGAAGCCCGGCGCCGAGCTCTTCCTGATCAACCAGTCGCCCGACTACCGCTTCGACGGGCCGACCCCGGAGAAGTACGGCTTCCGCACCGAACTCACCGGTGAGGAGGTCGAGACCGGGTTCAAGGTGCGGACCACGGCGCTGCTCGACCCGCCGGTCTCGTTCGTCGCGAACTTCCCGCGCCGCGAGGTCTACGAGGCCTCCCTGAAGGCGGCCGGCTTCAGCGAGCTGACCTGGATCCCGGTGATGGTGTCGGAGGCCGGCCTGCGGGAGTTCGGTGCGGAGCACTGGGCGAACCTCGCCGACAACCCGCCGCTGGAGATGCTGCGCTGCGTCGCCTGACGGTGCGGTGTCCCGCTCCGGAGCGGCCGAAGGCACCCACCCGGTTGGCGCCGCCGCGAGGGGTTCCGCCTCGAGGCCCGCGGCCCGGTGGTGCTCGGTGCCGCCCGGTGCTGCCCGGTGCTGCTCAGAGGCTGCGGGCGGTGATGTCGCCGTACGAGGTGGTCGCGCGGATGTCCAGCCGCGCGGCCGCGTCCCCGGTGCTCCTCAGCGCGTTGTGGATCCTGCCGTAGGAGGTGCCCGCGTCCAGGGAGGCGCTGACTCCGGCGGCGGCGCCGACCGAGATCCCGCCGGACTCGGTGCGCAGCACGACCGTGCCGTGCACGGCCTCGGCGATGGCGATGTCGCCCTTGAGGGTGCTGACGTCCGCGGGACCGTTCAGGCGGCCGACCGCGATGTCGCCGGACTGGACGGTGAGGCGGGCGCTCGCGGTCTCGTCGAGCTTGACCGAGGCCTGAGCGCCCTCGAAGGCGACGTCGCCGAGCCGTCCGACGCCCCGGAGCTCGGCGGCGGCCGCCTTCGCCTCGACGCGGGAGCCGGCGGGGAGCTGGACGGTGACCTCGATGGATCCGGCGCCGCCGAGGATCCGGTTCTCCGGCTTGGGGACCTCGATGCGCAGGACGCCGTCGGCGTAGGAGACCGTCGTCCGCTCCGCCGTCTTCACGTCGCGGCCCTTCGAGGCGTCCGCGGGCAGGACCTCGACCGTGGTGTCGGCCCGGTCGGCGGCGATGAGGCGGATGCGGCCGGCGGGGATGTCGAGGACGGCGGCGATCGGGGTGGTGGTGGCGAACTTCTGCATGGTTTCTCTCCTGTGCGTTTCCGTGGTGCCGGTTGTTTCCGACAAGAGAAAAGCTACGTTGCGTTCCAATATCCCGCAACATA
Source organism: Streptomyces sp. NPDC099050 (assembly GCF_044759865.1). Classification (NCBI taxonomy): domain Bacteria; kingdom Bacillati; phylum Actinomycetota; class Actinomycetes; order Kitasatosporales; family Streptomycetaceae; genus Streptomyces; species Streptomyces sp. NPDC099050. The sequence goes on from NZ_JBIWAE010000021.1 coordinate 53,909, forward strand.
CTCGTTGCACAGAACCCTTATATGCGCAGCTCAAAGGCCCATTATCGTTGCAATGGTCTTGAATTCAACGCAACGGAGGACGTGTAGACGTTGCAATGAACTGGGAGTGAACGCTATGCTGGCGATCATCGGGGACCTACAGAGGGAGATCACGGTGCCGGGAGGCAGACTCACCCAGCAGGAGCGCCAGCAGATCGCGCTGGGGCTGGCCGACGGGCTGGCCTACGCGGAGATCGCCCGGCGTCTGGACCGGCCGACCTCGACGGTCACCCGCGAGGTGATGCGCAACGGCGGCCCCGCCTCCTACCGCTCCGACCTGGCCCACCGCGCCACCGAACGCCGCGCCCACCGGAGCAGGCAGACCGCGCCCCGGGGGCCGCAGGCCTCCCCGCAGACCGACGGGCGCGACGCCGAGGCCGTGCGCGCGTACGAGGAGACCTTCGCCGGCATCTTCATGCAGTCGGGCCTGTCCCGGATGACGGCCCGGGTGCTGGCCGCGCTCTACACCACCGACGCGGGCAGTCTCACCGCGTCCGAGCTCGTCCGGCGCCTCCAGGTCAGCCCGGCGACCGTCTCCAAGGCCATCACCTTCCTCGAGGGCCAGTCCCTCGTCCGCCGCGAGCCCGACGAGGGCCGCCGCGAGCGCTACGTCGTCGACGACGACGTCTGGTACCAGGGCATGATCGCCAGCGCCCGTGCCCACACCCTGCTCGTGGAGACGGCCCGGCAGGGCGTCGGCGTCCTCGGTCCGGGCACTCCGGCCGCCACCCGCCTCGAAAACATCGCGCGCTTCGTCGACTTCGTGAGCGAGGGCATAACCCGCGCCGCGGAGCAGGCCCGCGAGGTCCTCCACACGAAGCCCGCGCCGCGGTCCCCGGAGGACTCCGCCTGAGGGCACGCGGGTCCCCCCTGTTCCTCCCCTGAACTTCACGTGGGTCGCTGCTTACACAGGTGAGCGACGTCTGCAGATTCTGGCCAGGCTCTGAAAACGCGGTGTGTTGAACCCGCGCCCCGGCCCGCGGAAGCTGTGAAGCACGGTCCGGTCAGCTGTCCGCCGGGATCGAGACCAAGGGAGTGAGCATGTCTCAGCTCGGCTCGCGCGAAGACCGGGTGGACCAGGTGGAGCGACTGGACCGGCCAGACCGGCCAGACCGGCTGGACACCGATGTCGTCGTCGTGGGCGCGGGGCCCGTCGGGCTGATGCTCGCCGGTGAACTGCGGCTCGGCGGCGCCGAGGTGACCGTACTGGACCGCGGGGAACTGCGCGGGCTCACCGTCACCGAGGAGCACGTGGAGGCCGAGGCCGTCGGCCCCGCGGGACCCGTACGCGTCCGTGGCCGCTACCTCGTCGGATGCGACGGCGGGCACGGCACCGTACGGCGCCTGACCGGGGCACGGTTCCCCGGCCGGGTGCTCTTCGCGGGCGACGCCGCCCACCGGCGGGCGCCGGCCGGCGGGCGGGCGCTCCACCTCGGCCTCCAGGACGCGGTCGACCTCGGCCGGCAGCTGGCCGCCGCCGTACGGGGCTGGGCGCCGCCCGGCCCGCTCGACAGCCACGACCCCGAGCGGCGCGGCCCCGAGCGGCCCGACCCCGAGCGGCGCGAGGCCGGCCGCCGGGGCCCGGCCACCATCAGGACCCGACCGCACCCGCCGCCCGGTACCGAGCCTCCGCGCACGGTGCCGGGTACGCGGATCCCGTACGCCCGGCTGGTCACGCCCTGGGGACCCGTCATGACGACGACGGCCATGCTGCGCCCGGGCCGCGGGCTGCTGCTGGACCTCGTCGGCAGCCCCGCCCTGCGCCGCACGGCCCGCCCCTGGGCGGACCGGGTCGTCTTCGTCACCGCCCGTCCCGAACCCGGAGCGCCGCCGGGCCCCCTGCACGGCACCGGCGCGGTCCTCGTACGGCCGGACGGCCACATCGTGTGGACCGCACCGGCCGGAACGGGAGCCGGTACCGACACCGGAGCCGGAGCCGGCCTGCCGCGGGCCCTGCTGCGGTGGTTCGGCGCCGGGCAGGACGCGCCACCCCCCAGCGGAACCGGCGACTGAGCCGGACGGAACGAGGCCAGAGCTCCGCCCGAGGGCCGCGCCCCCACCACCAGGAGGCGACGAGTCCCCCTCCGCCGTACCCCGGAACACCGTCCACCCTTCACAGAAGGCGGTACACACCATGACGTTCCAGAACACATCCACCTGGCTCGAACGGTTGCCCGATCTCCCGGCCCTGCGCGCCGCGGACACCGCGGCGCGCATACGGATCATCGAGCAGTACATCTGCCAGGAGCTCACCGAAACCCTCGACATCCCGCCGGCCTACCGGATCAACGTCCGCCGGCCGCTGCGCAGCCAGGGGGTGGATTCGATCATGGCCATCCAGCTCAAGCGGAAGCTGGAGACGGCGCTGGGCGTCACCGTGAAGGCGGCGGACCTGCTGCGCGACGACAGCGTGGCCGAGGTCGCCGCCCTGCTGTGCGCGCTGATGCCGGACCGCCGGGAAGCCCAGGCCCGGTTCGCCGCCACCGCCGGCGCGGGCCGATGAGCAACGCCGCCGGGACGGCCCGGATCACCCCACCCGACCAGGACATGCACCTGTGGGTGTGCCATCCGGACCTGACGGAGGAGAACCAGCACGCCCTGGTCACGGACGAGCTCGACGCGAAGGAGCACAAACGGGCCGCCGCGTTCATCAGGCCGAACGACCGGCTGACCTATCTGTCGGCCCACATCGCGCTGCGGCGGCTGCTCTCCGCCTACACCGGTACCGCGCCGGGCCTGCTCAAGTTCGGCCGCGACGCCTGCCCCTGCTGCGACCGCCCCCACGGCCGGCCGGTGCTCCTCGACTCGCCGCTGCCGCTGCACTTCTCCCTGTCGCACAGTCACGGGGTGGTCCTCATCGGGATCGCGACCTCGACCGTGGGCATCGACGTGCAGCGGGTGCCGTCGCTGGAGACGACCGACCTGTGCTCGCCCGATCTGCACCCGATGGAGCAGAAGGAGCTGGCCGCCATAGAGAAGGCGACGGACCGCCAACTGGCCTTCGGCCGGCTCTGGACGCGCAAGGAGGCCTACTTCAAGGGCCTGGGCACCGGGCTCGGGCGGGAGCTGTCCGCCGACTACCTCGGCACGGACGAGGGACCGGACGCGCCCGAGCGTCCCGAGGGCTGGATCGTCCAGAACCTGCCGAGCTGCCCCGCCCACGTGGCGGCGTCGGCCCTGCTCACGGACGGACCGCACGAGATCACCGCTCGCTTCGTGACGATGGAGATGCTGACCGCCGCCGACGCCCTGGAGCTGATCGCCGCGGAGCCGTCGATGTGCTCGGACTTCGAACCGTCTGCCGACCGGTAGACGCAATGACCCATACAACGGGGAGGAAGCAGCGCCGTGGTGACGACACAGCAAGGTGACGGGGTCGGCGCACCGCCCGACCGGCTCGGAGAACTGGCCCGCATCAAGGAGGAGACCCGCGAGGGCGCCAATCCGGCGGCCACCGAGCGCCAGCACGCCAAGGGCAAGCTGACCGCGCGCGAACGGATCGGCCTGCTCCTCGACAAGGGGAGCTTCACCGAGGTCGAGGGCCTGAGGAGACACCGGGCGACCGGTTTCGGCCTGGAGGACAAACGCCCTTACACCGATGGCGTGGTCACCGGCTGGGGCGAGGTCGACGGCCGGACCGTGTTCGTCTACGCCCACGACTTCCGGATCTTCGGAGGGGCGCTCGGCGAGGCCCACGCCCAGAAGATCCACAAGGTCATGGACATGGCCCTGGCCGCCGGGGCCCCGCTGGTCTCGCTCAACGACGGGGCGGGCGCCCGGATCCAGGAGGGCGTCTCCGCGCTCGCCGGCTACGGCGGCATCTTCCAGCGCAACACCAAGGCCTCGGGCGTGATCCCGCAGATCAGCGTGATGCTCGGGCCGTGCGCCGGCGGGGCCGCGTACTCGCCGGCGCTCACGGACTTCGTCTTCGCCGTCCGCGACATCTCGCAGATGTTCATCACGGGTCCCGACGTGGTGCAGGCGGTCACCGGGGAGCAGGTCACGCAGAACGGCCTGGGCGGCGCCGACGTCCACGCCGGGGTCTCGGGCGTGGCCCACTTCGTCTACGACGACGAGGAGACCTGCCTCGCCGAGGTGCGCTACCTGCTCTCCCTGCTCCCCTCCAACAACCGCGAGCTGCCGCCGGACGTGCACAGCGAGGACAGCGCCGACCGGCACTGCGACGCCCTGCTCGACACGGTCCCGGCCGACGGGAACCGCTCGTACGACATCCGCGAGGTGATCGCGGAGATCACCGACGACGGCGACTACATGGAGGTCCACGCCGGCTGGGCGCCGAACCTCGTCGTGGCGCTGGCCCGGCTGGGCGGCCAGGTGGTGGGGATCGTCGCGAACCAGCCCGCGGCCATGGCCGGGGTCCTGGACATCAAGGCGAGCGAGAAGGGCGCGCGGTTCGTGCAGTTCTGCGACGCCTTCAACATCCCGCTGGTCACCCTCGTCGACGTACCGGGATTCCTGCCCGGCGTCGACCAGGAGCACCAGGGCATCATCCGGCGCGGCGCGAAGCTGCTGTACGCGTACTGCAACGCGACGGTGCCGCGGATCTCCGTGGTGCTGCGCAAGGCGTACGGCGGCGCGTACATCGTGATGGACTCCCGCTCGATCGGGGTGGACATCGCGCTCGCCTGGCCGACCAACGAGATCGCCGTGATGGGCGCCGAGGGCGCGGCCAACGTGGTCTTCCGGCGGGAGATAGCCGCCGCCGAGGATCCCGAGGCCATGCGCCTGCAGAAGATCAACGAGTACAAGACCGAGCTGGTGCACCCCTATTACGCGGCCGAGCGCGGTCTCGTCGACGACGTGATCGACCCGCGCGAGACCCGCTCGGCGCTGATCCGCTGCCTGTCGATGCTGCGCACGAAGGACGCCGCGCTGCCCCGCCGCAAGCACGGCAACCCGCCCCAGTGAGGAGGACCCGGAGATGACCGAGACCGAGGTACGAGACGCGGTGCGCGAGAAGCACCAGCCGTTCCTGGTGCGCGTGGAGAAGGGCAGTGCGAGCCCGGAGGAGGTCGCCGCGCTCACCGCCGTCCTGCTGGCCAGGGCCGCGGAACCGGGGCCCGCCGCGGAACCGGTCCACCCGCGGCGGCCGGCGGCCGGCTGGCGCCGCCCCGAGCGGGTCGGCGGCTTCGACGGACCCCGCACGTGGCAGGCCCGTACGCACGGGCCGAACGCATGAGGGGCCTGCGCATCCATCGGTTCTCCTACGAGGTCGTGCGGAGCAACGGCGGACCGGCCGGGGCGGGGGCCGGCGACTGAGCCGGGGCGGTCCGCGCGAGGGTGTCCGCGGGGAGGACGGCCCTCGCGCGCAGACCGGGAAGGACTCCGCGCGCCCCGAGTTCGAGGCGGCCTCCCGAGGCGGCGAGCAGGGCGGCGGCGATCGTCAGCCCGAGGCCGCTGCCCCGGACGCCGCGGCCCGCACGGCCCCGCCAGAAGGGTTCGCAGGCGTGGGCGATCTCCTCGATGGTCATCCCCGGGCCCTCGTCGCAGACGTCCACGGCCACCTCGCCGGGGGCGTCCCGGCCCACCGACACCCGTACCGTCGCGCCCGGCGGGGAGACCTTGAGCGCGTTGTCCAGCAGGACGTCGAGGGTCTGCTCCAGCGTGCCCCGCTGCTGGAGCAGGGCCGCCCGCTCCCCGATGATCTCCAGGTGCGTGCCGGCGGCCCGCGCCGCGGCGGACCAGGCCTCCACGCGCAGGGCGGCGACGGCCAGGGCGTCCGCGGTCTCGGCCCGTACCGCGGCGTGCTCGACCGCGCCCCAGGCCAGTACCTGTTCAAGAACCTCGGAGAGCCGCGCCACTTCGCGCAGGATGGCGGCCACCTCCCGGGCCGGGGCGGGATCGGGCGCGTCCTGGAAGCGGTCCTGGAGGAGTTCGAGGCGCAGTCGTACGGAGGACAGCGGGCCGCGCATCTGGTGGGCGGCGGCCACCGCGACCGAGGGCGGCTCCGGCGCCCACTCGGGGGGCGCGTTCGTGGCGTTCACGACGCCTGCGGCTGCGGGACGGTCAGGCGGTAGCCGACGCCCCGGGCGGCCTCGATCCAGTCGTTGCTGCCGAGCTTGCTGCGCAGGGAGCCCACGTGGACGTCCAGCGTGCGGGTGGAACCGAACCAGTTCTCGTCCCAGACCCGCGCCATGATGTCCTGGCGTTCCATGACCGTGCCCGGTTCCTCCAGCAGCATGGCCAGCAGCTCGAACTCCTTGCGGGTGATGCGTACTTCCGTGCCGTCCAGGTACACCTTGCGGGCGCGCCGGTCCAGGCTGAGCGGGCCCGCCCGCAGGATGCCGCCGGCCTCGTGACCGGCTTCGCGACCGGCTTCGTGGCCGGGCTCGTGGCCGTGTACGCGGTCGTGGACGCGGTCGTGCACGTGTACGCGGCCGGCCCCGGGCGCCGGTCCGTTCGCGGCGGCCGCGCCGTCGTGCCAGGGGCAGTCGCCGGAGCGCCGGAAGACGGCCTGGATGCGCGCCATCAGTTCGTAGCGGCCGAAGGGCTTGGCCACGAAGTCGTCGGCGCCCATGTGCAGGGCCATCACGCGGTCGAGTTCCTCGGCCCGGCCGCTCAGCGCGATGACGGGGACGCAGGAGCGCTCCCGGATCCGCCGGCAGACCTCGTGACCGGCGAGGTCGGGCAGGCCGAGGTCGAGCAGGACCAGGGCGGCGTCGTCCAGCTGCTCCAGGGCCGCGGCCCCGGTGCCGGCGATGCACGTGGCATAGCCGTGCACGATCAGCGCCTGTTCCAGAGCCTCGGCGATTCCGTCGTCGTCCTCGACGATCAGTACGGTCCTCATCGGTGCCTCCCGGTCCGGTCCGCTGCCCGCGAGTGGACCCCACTTCGGGACAGTACCGCCGCCGGAAGGCCTGGGACGGGGCGCGAGAGCGGGCCGAGAGCGGGGCGCTAGCGGGCCTCCACCTGGGCCGACGCCCGCCGGGTGCGGCGCACCCGCGCGGTCACGGGCTCGGGTCCGCGGCGGGGACCGCCCGGGCCGCGCGCAGGGGCATGAAGCGGCGGGCCGCTTCCTCGGCCTCGGCCAGGGAGCCGAAGCCCCGGTCGCGGGCCGCCGCTTGCAGGGCCGCCGGGCTGCCGGAACCCCAGATCTCCCGCAGGTGTCCGCGGACCTCGCGCACCGGGATCCGGCGGGCACCGCGCCCCGCTCCGGTCGTCCCCGGTCCGGTCGCTCCCGGTCCGGCGGTCCCCGGCCCGGCGGTCCCCCGTCCCGTCGCCGCGGCGGCCTCGCCCAGCCGGTCGACGGCGGCGACCGCGCTGGTGCTCGCCGCCCACACCGCGTCGGCCCGGCGCAGCTCCGCGGGCACTCCGTGGAAGGGGGCGTCCCCCGGGGCGCTGCGGAAGGAGCGGACGAGCAGGGTGAGCAGCCGGTGCCAGGGGGTTCCGGAGCGGCGCTCGCCGGGGGTCAGCCAGTGCTCCCACGCCTGGGCGGGCAGCAGGTCCGCGGTGATGCCTGCCCGGGCGGCGGACTCCAGCGCGCAGGTCTCCAGCTCCGACTCCCCCACCGGCAGCAGCTGCCCGGCGATCCGGCGCAGGGCGAAGCCCCGGTAGCGGGCGGGGAAGTCGGGAGCGTAGAGCTGCTGGAAGCGGAGCACGTCGGACGCGCGGACGGCGGGGTGGCGCCGCGCTCCCGGGGTGGGCCGGAAGGTGCTGCGCCACTGCGCGCGGCGGCTCGTGGGCGCGAGGAACCAGGCGGGTACGAGCAGCGGTTCCGGTGGGGACGCCGCATCGGTCCCGGGCGATTCCTGCGCCAGCCAGGACAGCGCGAGCAGGGCGTCCACGCGCTGGAGATCGGTGGTGGAGCGGGTGCGCAGGGCGTACGCGCGCAGCGCGGTCGCGGCCTCGCCGGTGCTCGGCGCGTGCTCGCCGGCCAGCCGGATCAGCGCGGGCCAGCAGCGTTCGCCGCAGTGCAGCGAGCCGGCGAGGTCGAGGAGGGTGTCGCCGGTGGCGGCGTCGAGGAGCCGGTCGGTGACGGCGTTGGCCACCGTCCAGCGCAGGGTGACCAGCGCGAGGGTGGGGTGCGCGTGGGTGTGCGTGGGCCGGTGCGCGGCGACCTCGGCGTCGCCGTCCAGGGTGCCCTGGACGTACATGCCGAAGACGAGCCCGATGCCGCGCATGCCGTACGGCCACAGTTCCGCGGCGCGCAGGGCGCCGAACCCGGCGGCGCCGACGACCCGGGTGTCCTCGGCGAGGAGGTCGAGGATCTCCTCGTGGGACACCGGGGTGCCGTGGGACTGGACGCCGTCGAGGAGCACGACGGTGTCCCCGGGCCCGGTGCCCAGCGCGAGCAGATCGCCGTGGCGGGCCGGCGGGTGGAGGACCGCCCCGGGGTGCGCGGCGCGGGCCTCGCCGGCGTCGAGGGCTGCTCCGACGAACACATGGGTGGTCAACGGCGCTCCCCGGGCAGGCGTGCGGGGCCGGCGGCGGGGCCGGTGAGGCCCGCGGCGACGACCTTGACGACACGGAAGTCGGTTTCGGTGCTGAGGTCCACGGCCACCGGGCGGTGGCCGGTCACCGCGGTGACCAGGCCGGCGAGCCAGCGCATCTCGTCGGTGTCCTCGGCGAATTCGGCGGCGTGGGCGGAGGCCTCCCGCCAGTCGAGGAGCCGCCCCGCGGACGCCCCGGCGGGGCGGGGGGCGCGCGGCGGCCTGGCGCGGGCCGGGGACGCGGCGGCCGGGCCGTCGCCCACCAGGGCGCGCAGCCGGTCGCGGGCGGCGCCGGTCAGGGCGCGGCCCAGCGCGATGCCGGGGTCGCTGTGCACGCCGACGGCGGTGACGGGCACGGGGAAGGACTTCGACCACAGGCCCACGGAGAAGCAGGGCAGCGCCCAGCGGTTGGCCCGGCGGGTGAGGGTGACCCGGACTCCGGCGGCGGCGAGGCGGGCGAGGACCTCGGCGCAGAGCGGATCGTCGACGCCGGCCGGGTCGACGGGACCGGTGGTGTCGAGGCCGAACGGGGCGACGGCCGGGGCGGCCGGGGCGAGGGCGCAGTCCTGCTCGATCACCTTGTAGAGCGCGTGGACCACGGTCTCCTCGTAGCTGTTGCCGCCGGCCAGCCCGTCGGCCGTGGTGTGCAGCAGCGGGGGCCGCCACTCGGCGCCGGTCTCGTCGCCCGCGGCGACACAGTCCCGGGGGGCGGGTACGGGGGCGCCGGTGACCAGGTCGGCGCCGATCACCCAGTCCAGCGGGGTGTGTTCGCTCAGCAGGCTGCCGGGCCGCAGGGGCAGGGCCCGTACGTCGTAGGGCAGGGGGAGTTCGCGCGCGGGCGTGCGCAGCACTTCGGCGGGCGGGCAGGCGTACTCGGCGTGCCAGAGCTCCACGGACTCCATGACGGCGGAGATCCGGGCGAGCAGGGGGGTGGCTCCGCGGCCGTAGGCGAGCGGCCGGGTCCGGGCGGCGGGCCGGACCGCGGCGACGACCGGGACGCCGAGGGTGTCGAGGCCGGTGACATCGGCGATCCGGGTGATCCCGAAGGAATCGCGGAGCTCGCCGAGGCGGGCCCAGGTCTCCTCGGGGTGGCGGACCCGGTGCGTCCCCGCGAAGTGCACCTTCTTCACGCGTCGTCCTCCCCTGCCCCGTCCCGGAGGCCGTCGGGCGCCGTGTTCCCGGCTCCTGTCCACCAGCGTGCGCGAGCGACGGCCAGCCGATCGGCAAGGGAGCGGCAGAAGTTCGACACGGCTGGTGAAAACCTGCCGTGGGGCCCGTGGGGACGGTCGCGGGGGCCCGCCGGGGACCCGGTTCCATCGGCGCTCTAGCGGTGTGTGCCGACAATGCACCGGTTATGCCGTGCACGGAGCAGGAGGGGAGCCGCCGATGTCCCAGCGAGAGCGCGGCCGGCAGGTGACGGTCGTCGAGCGGATGACCACGACCGGGGATCCCTCCTCGTTCGAGCGGGCACTCGTCGACTACGCACGCCACCGGGAGTCCGCCAAGGGCTTCGAGGCACTCGTGACGGCCGCCTGCCCGGACCGCCCCGGCAGCTACGTCCACCTCGACCAGTGGAGCACCCTGGACCGGTTGCTCCAGGCCTCGCACGAGGACGGGCACGAGGAGGGGCCGTCGCCGCTGCGGCATCCCGGAATCGGTCCGGGCACGGTCTCCACCAGCGAACTGATGGTCACCGTCGGACGGATGACCGTCGGGGGCGAGCTCTCGGACGCCGCCCACGTCGTACTGGTCCGGGCCGTGCTCGACGGCCCGCCGAAGCAGTTCGAGCTCGACTTCGGCGCCCTGGTCGCGCAGTGCGTGTCGGACAGCGGTTTCGGCGGCAGCGATCTGCTCCGCTCGGCCGCCGATCCCCGGTCCTACCTGGGCGTGCTGTGGTGGCTGGACGCCGAGGCCTGTGCGCGGGTGCGCGCGGGCGACGGCTACCGCGGCCGGCTGGCGGGGCTGTCCGCCGCGGCGGAGGTCGGCGAGGAGTCGACCCGGGTGCTGCGGGTCGCCTGAGCCGCGGACTCCCGTCCGTCGCGCGTCCGGCCCTTGCGGGATGCTGCCCTTGCGGGATCCAGCCCCTACGGGATGCTGCCCCTACGGGATCCAGCCCGCCTCCTCGGCAATGCGGATGGCGTCGATCCGGTTGCGGGCGTTGAGCTTGTCCACGATGGCCGTCAGGTAGTTGCGTACCGTGCCCTCGCTCAGGAAGAGCTGCTCGGCGATCTCACCCGCGTCGGCTCCCCGGGCGGCCAGCCGGAGCACCTGGGTCTCGCGCGGGGATATCGGATTGTCCAGGGCCTCCCAGGCGCTCAGGGCGAGATCGGGGTCGATCACCCGCTGTCCGTTGGCCACGGCCCGTACGGCCTGGGCGAGCCGGGCCGGCGGGGAGTCCTTGAGCAGGAACCCCGAGACGCGGGCGGCCATCGCCCGGCGCAGGGTGCCGGGCCTGCCGAGGCTCGTGAGGATCAGCGTGCGGCAGGCGGGCAGGCGTTCGCGCAGTTCGGCGGCCGCGGTCAGCCCGTCCATCCCGGGCAGGTCGATGTCGATGATCGCGACGTCGGGACGCGATTCGAGCGCGGAGGCCACGATGAGGTCACCCCGGTCCACGGAGGCGACCACCTGGAAGTCAGGCTCCAGTTCGAGCAAGGCGATGAGTGCGCCGCGGACCATGTGGACGTCCTCGGCAAGAAGCAGCGACAGCATGGTTGTTCCCCCGTATACCCCTCGTGCCGGTCGGCTCGCGCCGCTTCAGCCGGCTCGACGTTCCAGCGATGCGACGGACGCCGTGTCCGCGCTCCCGACGTACCCGCGTCCCTGTGGCCCGACGGTGTCCGGGGAGTCGGGGGCGACCGGTCTCATCGGCGCCCTCGCCGTCACCCGGAACCGGCTCCCCGGTTCGACGCCCGCGGTCAGGGTCCCGCCGATCGCGGTGAGCCGCGTGGCCAGGTTGCCCAGACCGCTGCCCCGGTCCACGGGGTCCGCGAGCCCGGCGGCCACCACCCCGTCGTTCTCCATCACCAGTTCCACCATCTCCCCGTCGACGACCGCGGCCCTGATGGTGCAGGACTGCACCTTGCTGTGCCTGAGGATGTTGGTCACGCCCTCGCGCAGGGCGGTCGCCAGCACGGTGTCCACCAGCGGGTGCAGCCGGCCGCAGTCGATGTCGACGTCCGCCTCCACTCCGGCCGAGGCCATCACGTCGGCCACCGAGACGGCCTCCGCCGCCAGCGACATGTCGCTGTACCCCCGGGCCACCGCCCGTACGTCGACGAGTGCCTGGCGGGACACCCCGAGCACGGAGACGACCTCTTCGCGGGCCCGCTCGGGGTTGTTGACGACGAGCCGCTGGATCAGCTCGCACTTCAGCGAGATCGCCGAGAGGCTGTAGCCGAGCAGGTCGTGCAGGTCCCGGGCGAACCTCAGCCGTTCCTGGATGACGGCCATCCGCGCCATCTCCGCACGGGTCTCGTGCACTTCCTTGACCAGGTCGGTCAGCCGGGTGAGGCCGTAGATCACCAGTCCGGTCAGCGCGGTGGAGATGACCGCGTACGCGAGGTCCAGCACGGTGACGCCCTGACCCACCGCCCACCACAGCACCACGCCCGAGATGGCCGCGAAGGAGGGCCAGGCGATCCTGGGCGGTGCGAGCAGCAGGACCGAGGCGCTCAGGGGGCCCGCCACGCTGCCCCACAGCACGTTCAGCCAGACCAGGGGCAGGAAGGTCAGGAACAACTGCACACCCAGGGCGGCGCATTTGCGGCCGGTGGACCAGTGCCGGGCCTTGGGCGAGGTGAGGACCAGCTGGAGGCCGTAGAGGACCAGGACCGCCGCCGCGCAGACGAGGAGTTGGCGCCGCTGGTCGCGCAGCGCGTATTCCACGTTCAGCAGGGTGACGATCGCGTACCCGGACAGGACGGTGACCACGATGCCCTGCGCGAGGCGCGGGGCGAGCACGTCGGTGACCCGCCGCTTGTCCGGATTCTTGGTTTCCGCTTGCCCGTTCCCCTGAGCTAGGTCGTTGTCCGCAGTCCGGAAACGGCCCGTCATATGCTCACTCCTCGGTAGGAAAACGAGAGGGTCCGAGTCCGCACTATATGCCGAGCCCGGCGAAGATCGGAGAGGTAGCAGAGAGCTGATCTAGAGGGGGATCTGGAAGGCCGTCCACGAGGGCTTCGGCAAGGCCTTCTACAACGGCAGCGGAACCTCGTTGAGTTCACGGAATGCGGTGGGCGCATTCCGCTGACCGAGACGCACGGGCACTTCGAAAAGGCGTCCGGGAGCGAACCTGGCGTAAAACGGGCGCAGTCCGGGCACCAGCGTCTTGACCACGGGTATGCCCACGTCGGGCCGGGTCTGGTCGAGGACCAGCAGCTCCATCCCGTGCGATTCCAGCAGGGTCCGCAGGTGCGTGACGTCGTCGAGGAGGTCGGCGTTGCGTCCGGCGTACCGCCAGGACGCGGGGGTCCGCGGCGACTGCGCCGGGTCCGCGAAGAGCTGCGGCTGGCCCGGCAGGACCGTACCGGAACCGCCGGGGGCCGGCAGCATCTGCACCATCTCGGTGACCGCCCGGCGCAGCGCGAGCCGCGGGTCGAGGTGGGCTCCGAAGCCGTAGACGTACTCGTCCGCGGGCCCGTCCGTGCGCCGGGAAACGGCCGCCACGACCGGGATTCCCAGGTCGGAGGTGAGGTCGAGGGCCCAGACCTGGTGACCGGACCGGTCGAGGGCCGACCGGGTGGCCGCCAGCCAGGGCTCGTCGAAGGAGTCCAGGTCGAGGCCGGGCAGGCGCAGCTGGTTGTACCACCACAGCGCCACGGCGTCCCGCTCGACGAGTTCGAGCACGCCCTGGACCACGGCGTCCTCCGGGCTGCCGCCCGCGGCGTTGCCGTTGGAGTCGGCCCACAGGCCGTCGCGGGAGGCGCCCGCGCCGGTGTCGAAGTAGAGGGTCGAGGTGGGCAGCAGGCGGTGCGCCCCCGCGGTGAGCGACCACACGGGCGTCCACTCGGTGCCGGCGTCGGGGTCGAAGGGCCGGCTCACCCGGTGGAAGGGCGGCTGCAGGGCGTTCCAGCGCTCCCGGCCGGCGTACTGCCGTTCGTCGAACAGCTGGTACGTGTTGGGGTGGACGGCGGCGGAGCCCAGCCCGGACAGGGAGTCCCGGATGACCAGCTCGTCGCCCTGGCGGGCGGCGCTGTACCGTTCCGCCGCCTCGCACAGCGCGCTCGCCCGGGCCTCGGTGGCGGTCGCCCCCTTGCCCCCGCTGCGGGCCCGCAGGACCTGGTGGACCCCGGCCAGCGAATGCCCGCGCAGGGCGAGGTTGTGACCGGAGTCGTAGGCGTGCAGTCCATCGGGCAGTCCCGGGACCGGGCGGACGTTCGTCACGATGCCGGTGACCGGGCTGATGAGGTGGCGGTTCTCGATGAGGATGCCCTCGGCGCAGACGGCCCGGTCGTTGCTGCCGGTGCCCTCCGCCTTCGGCCGGGAGGCCAGCGCGAGCGGCCGCGCCGTCCGCAGGGCGACCAGCGAGGGGTCCCCGCAGTCGGGGCACTGCGGGCGGCGCAGCACGGTGTGGTGGGCGGTGCTCAGGTTGAGGCTGTCCAGGACGCACACGGAGCGCTGCTCCGGGTAGCGCAGTCCCGCGAGCCACTTGGACAGCTCCAGCACCGCGCACTGCAGACCCAGCGACCGTACGGCCGAGAGGGTCGGGGCCGGTCTGGGCGCCGGCCCGTCCAGGCCCAGGGCGCGCTGTACGGGAAGTTCCCCGGCGCGGTGCTCGGACAGCCGGTGCGCCAAGCAGGACCAGCAGGGCCCGTCGGGTCTGTCGGGTCCGTCGGGCCGTCGGTCGGGTCCGTCGGGTCCGTCGGCGTATGGCGAGAAGAACGGTCCGGTCCAGGGATCGGCGCCGAACGGCCTGGCCAGCAGCCAGGACCGGCCCTGGCGGCGCAGCCGCTCGGAGACGGCCCGCAGCCCGGGGTCCAGGTAGTCCGCGCACACCACCAGGGCCAGCGGGGTGTCGGCGTGCTCGTCCACGGCGTTGAGCCCGGAGGCGGCGCAGGCGGCGCGGACCGCGGCGGCGTCGACCCCGCCGACCGGGATCACCGCGACGGGCGCCGTGCCGACCTCGGCCGTCGCCTCGTACCCGTCGAGGCCCGCCCGGTCCCAGTAGGCCTGGGCCAGGGCGGTGTCCCCGCAGGCCGGGGCGGCGCCGGCGGTGTCGGCTCCGCCGTGTCGGTACCCGACCAGATTGGCCTGTGCGAGGCTCCGCAGCGCCCGCCCCACCTCGGCGACCGGCATGGTCCGCGAGGCGGCCCTGAGTAACGCGTCCAGGGTGTGGCTGCCGTCGAGCAGCGGGACGAGGCTCTCTATCCCGGCTCCGCGCAGGACCGTCACGCCCTGGTCGGACAGGACGAACGCGGCCTCGCCCGGGACCGCTTCGGCCCGCACGTGGCGCTTGAAGGCGACGAAGGGGCCCGCCTGGGCCTCGGGCGGGGGCGTCATACCGCGACCTGGAGGTCGGCCTGGTCGGTGAGGTTGCCGCCGGCGCAGGCGGTGCACCGCAGGCAGCTGGACAGCGAACCGGTGACGGTGCTGAGGTCGTCGATGGAGAGGGTCGCTCCGGACGTCCAGTCCAGTCCCCGGGCTTCGAGTCCGAACTCCAGCAGGACTCCTGCCGGGTCGGCGTCGAAGCGCCGGCCGAGCTTCGGCTCCAGAGCGGTACGGGCGGCGAGTTCCGCGAAGCGGAAGAGTTCCTGGGCCACGTTCATGACTTCCCCCTGAGACCAATGGTGCTGCACTGGTGTCTGCCTGGGACGAGAGTCTGGAGGGGGACCTCACGGGACCGGCAGTGCCACGTTCACCGGACGCGTATGACATTTTCATGATTCACCTCGTGCGCACCTCACTGGGCCGCCGAGGCCTCTGCTGCGAGGCTGATTGCCAGACTCCACAGGGGTCGTCGCACACTGTCCGGCGTCCGTGGCCCGCGATGAGGGAGAGCGCACAGATGGAGATCAAAGTACTCGGTTCGCTCACTGCCCAGGAGCGCGGCGTCTCGGTCGTTCCGACCGCCACGAAGCCCCGGCAACTGCTGGCCCTGCTCGCTCTGCACGCCGGCCGGGTCGTCACCGTGCCGACGCTGATGGAGGAGATCTGGGGCGAGGACATCCCCCGCAGCGCCACCACGACGCTGCAGACGTACATCCTCCAGCTGCGCCGGAAGATCGGCGGCGCCCTGGAGCGGGACCCGGGGCTCGACGCCAAGGAGGTCCTGGTCACCCGGTTCGGCGGCTACCTCCTCCAGGTGCCTCCGGGGCAGGTCGACGCCCACGAGTTCGAGCGGCTCGCGGGGCAGGGCCGGGCCGCCTACGACATCGGCGACTACCGTGCCGCGTCCGATCTGCTCGGCCGCTCGCTCGCGCTGTGGCAGGGCCCGGCGCTGGTGGACGTACGCGCGGGGTCGATCCTCGAACTGGAGGTGCTCCAGCTCAACGAGGAGCGCACGGCCGCCCTGGAGCGGCGCATCGAGGCCGACATCCGGCTCGGCCGCTGCGCCGAGGTGATCCCCGAACTGCGGGTGCTGGCGGCCCGCCACCCCCTCCACGAGGGCTTCTGCGGGCAGCTGATGCGCGCCCTGCACCGCTCGGGCGGGGGCTGGCGCGCCCTGGAGGCGTACCAGAAGCTGCGGGCCTCCCTCGTACGCGAACTGGGGCTGGAGCCGTCCGCTCCGCTGCAGCAGCTGCACCAGGCCGTGCTCTCCGGTGACCTGGCCCGGACCGATCCGGCCGGTTCTACGATCCCCCGCCGGCTCCAGCCGATCGCGGCCGCCGAATAACGGCGGAGGCCGAATTCCCGACCGGATCCGGCGGGAAAGGCAATTCGGCTCCGCAGCCGTTGGTTCGGTCCTTTCCGCGGGAATGGCCTCCGGCATCGGCGACCGGCATGTGCGCGGCAAAACCGGCGCCACCGGAGCGCTCACGCCGGAAACGCGGTCACGCCGGAAACCGGATCACGCCGACAGCGGGATCGCGCCGACGGCCGGATCACACCGACGGCCGGATCACACCGACAGCGGGATCACGCCGACAGCGGGGTCCGCAGCTCGTCCAGCCAGCTCTGCCACGCGGCGGCGCGCACCGGGGCGCCGGCCGGGAGGGAGCCTCCCGTCCAGGCGGTGACGGGGCGCAGCCCGTGGAGGGCGTTGGCCACCCAGACCTCGCGCCCGGCCAGCGCGGACAGCCTGCGCCGGGCGGGACGTACGCTCACGCCCGTGCGCGCCGCCCGCTCCAGCAGCAGCGCGGCGGTGACCCCGGGGAGAACGGGGAGCTCGGCGGGCGGATGGCACAGGACGTCCTCCTCCCACCACAGGACCGAGGAGTTGGCCGCTTCGAGCACCACCCCGTCCGCGGTGACCAGGAGCGCCTCGTCGGCCTCCGCGGCCGCGGCCCTGGAGCGGACGGCGGCCAGGGCGCCCAGGTCCGGCCCCTTGTGACGGGGCGTCCGGCGCGGGTCACGGACGGCCAGCCCCCAGACCCTGGCCGTCGTGGAGAGCGCGGGCGCGGGGCGCAGCCGGTACAGCAGCCGGTGGCCGCCGGGCAGGACCGTGTCCGGGGTCGCGCCGGCGGACGCGGTTTCCAGCTCGACGCGCGGGAACCAGCGGCCCCCCTCCCGGGGCAGGGTTGCGGCCATGCCGGTCCAGAAGGTGTCCAGGAGCGTGCCGGGCACTCCGGCGGCGGCGCAGGTCGCCGTGAAGCGGTGGCGGTGCCGGGCCAGGGCGCGGACCCGGCCGTCGGCGACCAGCCAGGAGTCCGCGGCGAGGAGCGTGCCCGGGGCGTCCGTCGCGGGGACCTCGCGCAGGGCGCCGTACGGGGTGAGCGCGAAGAGCCGTTCGGCGGCCCGGCCCGGCGCGGTCAACGGGACACCGCAGGCTCGGCGGACGCCGCCCCCGACGCCGCTCCCGACGCCGCCGCCCCGTCGCGGCCGGGGAAGCCCCTGCCGGGGAGGCGGAGCAGCGGGGTGGTCCTGGTGATGGTCTCCTCGTACTCGTACTCGTACTCGTACTCGTACTCGTCCGCGGGGTCGGAGAGCGCGACGATGGCGCCCCCGACGCCGTAGCGGATGCCCTCCTCGGTCACGACCGCGGTGCGGATGACGATGCCGAGGTCGGCGCCGCCGCACAGCGAGAAGGAGCCGATCGCGCCGGAGTACACCCCGCGCGGACCCTCCTCCAGTTCGTCGATGATCTGCATGGTGCGGATCTTAGGGGCGCCCGTCATGGAGCCGCCCGGGAGCGCGGTGCGCACGCACTCCACGGCGCTGGGCTGGTGCGGCGCAGGAAGCGGTACCCCTCCCAGGGGTCCACCTTCGCCTCGCTGCGCAGCTCGTTGGTGAGGCAGACCTCGTAGGTCTCGCCGGCGGCGATGTCCTCCTGGCTGCGCCGGATGCGGTCCAGGTAGGCGTCCCGGTCGTGGCGCAGGCTCAGGTCCCCGGCGTCCACGGGCTGCGCGGGGACCTCGGTGTCCGCCGCCTTGCCGGCGAGGGCGCGCAGCCGCCCGGCGGTGGCTCGGGCGGCGAGCACCATCGTGGCGTCGGGCTGCTCCGAGCGGTGCACGACCGGGCCCGCGCCGCACTGGGCCTTGAGTTCGTACCCGCGGTACCCGACCCAGCCGAGGGCGAAGTTGCAGGGGTTCTCGGCCCGGTCGGGCAGGTCCACCCGCAGGGACTTCAGGTCCTCGTCGATCCAGTCGAAGAAGGGACGCCGCTCGACCCGCGCGCTGCCGACGCCGTCCCGCTCGGACACGACGGTGACCGTGCCGGCCGCGACGTCGGCCGTGGCCACGCGGGCCGTTCGTCGAAGACGATCTCGGGGTCCCATGCGGTGGGCAGCCGCTCGGTGAGCACGCGCAGGTGCCGGCCCGGGGCCGGTCGGGCGGGCGCGGCCGCGGGAGCGGCCGGTGCGAGGGGCCGCGCGGCGGGGTGCCGCTCCTGCCAGCGGGCCGTGAGCTCGCGGAAGTTGCGCATCATCAGCGGTCCGTGCTCGCTGCTGATGGATTCGGGGTGGAACTGCACGCCCCACAGCGGGCGTTCGCGGTGGCGCAGGCCCATGAGGATGCCGCCCGGCGCCCACGCGGTGGCCTCGAAGACGTCCTCGGGCAGCTCCTCCACGGTGAGGGAGTGGTACCGGGAACTCCCGTACGGCGGTCGCGAAGCCCTCCGGGTCGCCCAGCCGCACGAAGTGGTCGCTGTCCGGGGCGCGGGACACCGTTCCGGGGCGCCGGGCGGTCATGCCCCGGGCCGGCCCACCGCGCCCCGCACCAGAAGTCGGAGCCGCGCCCGGCAGCAGGATCCGCGCCCCGGCCTCGGGCACCGGCGGTCTCGGGGCATCCGGAGCAGCGTCAGCGCGGCGAACGCGCCGGTCCGCGTCCCCGGCGTGCCCGTGTGGTCTCGTTCTTGTCCGTCGACGGCTCGCCGGCCGGCTCGGCGTTCCGCGGGATCGACCTCACGCAGAAGGCGGGCAGGTTCTTTGGCATCCGGATGGTTCACCCTCTCCGCCGTCTCCGCCCTCTCCGCCCTCTCCGCCGCCTCCGCCGCCTGCGTGCTCGCGGCCGTACCGGGCGCCGGGCCCGGTCCCGGCGGGCCCGACGGGGTCCGCTCCGCGGAGGCCTACTGGACGGCCGGGCGGATGGCGGCGGCCGTGCCCGTCGACGCCGTCCGGAGCCGCGCCGCGGTCGGTGCACGCGCGCCCTCCGCCATCCCGGCCGGCATCCACTTCGACGGCATGCCCATGGTGGGCACCTTCTTCTACCGGCAGACCGGGATCGGCACGGCGGACACCTCCTGCACGGGCAGCGTCGTCCGCAGTGCGGGCAGGAACATGGTGCTCACGGCGGCGCACTGCGCGGCCGGCATGCGCCGCCCGGCGAACCACGCCGTGTTCGTGCCGCGCTACCGCCACGGAAGGACCGCCGCCGCCCAGCCGTTCGGCATCTTCCCGGTCAGGGCCGGGGGCGTCTACACGGACCCCCGCTACCGGTCGCACGGCAGCGCCGCCGTGTCCGACCTGGACTTCGCCTTCGTCCTGGTCGGGCCGAACGCGAAGGGCCGCGTGGAGAACCTCACCGGGGCCCTGACCTTCACGCCCGTCAGCACGTACGAGCACAAGGTCACCGTGGTCGGCTACCCGTCCGCCTCGCGCGTGAACAAGGCGCACCAGGCCGTCCGGTGCGAGGTGCCCACCACGCGGCTGAGCGGCTTCCGGCAGCTGCGGATGGTGTGCAAGGGCTTCTACGGCGGCGTGTCCGGCGGCCCCTGGATCAAGGACTACGACCCCGCGCGCCGCACCGGCAAGGTCATCGGCAACACCGGCGGCCACCACGGCGGCGGCAACGACTCCTGGGTGACGTACGCACCGCTGTACGGCAAGGAGGCCCGGGACCTGTACCAGGACGCCGCCTCCGGCCGCGACCCCGCCACCCTCTCCCGGCCTCCCTACCGGAGCTCCCCGGCCGGCTTCCCGCTGCCCGGTTCCGGCGCGTTGTGGACCCATGCCAGGGCCATGGCCTCCGGCGACTTCACCGGCAGCGGCCGCGCCGGCCTGCTCGTGGTGTGGACGGACGGCGAGGTGACCCTCTTCCCCGGGGACGGCCGCGGCGGCTTCCTCCCGGAGCGCCGGCTCATGGCACCGAACGCGGGCTGGAAGGACGTCGCCGCCGTCACCGCGGGCGACTTCACCGGCTCGGACCAGTTCGACCTGCTGGTCCGCCGGAAGGACGGCCGGATGACCCTGTACGGCGACGTCGGCTCCCACGGGCTGGGCCGCGCCACCGGGATGGCCCCGGCCGGATCCGTCTGGAAGCACGCCGCCCAGATCAGCGCCGGACGCTTCAACGCGTCCCACTACGTCACCGACCTCGTGGTCCGCTGGTCCGACGGGGAGGTCTCCCTCCACACCGCCGTGGGCGCCGGCACCTTCGGCCGGGAGCACCGCCTCAAAGGGCCCGGCCCGGCCTGGAAGGGCGCGGCCCTGCTCGCCGCCGGGCAGTTCTCCGGCAACCGCAAGTGGGACCTGATGGTCCGCTGGTCCAACGGCGCCCTCGGCAGCCACCCGGGCATCAGCACCCGCGGCCTCGGCAGCGAACGGCGCCTGCGCGGTCCGAACCGCACCTGGACCCACAGCGTCCTGATGACCGCCGGCCGGTACACCGGCGACGGCCTCACCGACGACCTCCTCGTCCGCTGGAGCGACGGCGAGACCACCCTGTACGAGGACACCCGCGCGAGCGGCCTCGGCCCCGAGCGCATGCTCGTCCCGCCACGGGCCCCCACCCGGCCCGCCTGATCGAGGCCGGACCCGCGCCCCCTCAGCCCCGGACCGGGCCCGCATCGCGGCGCAGGCCGAAGACGACCACGAGGCCGACGGTCAGGTGCGTAAGCGCCAGGAGGATCTTCGTACCGCTGGCGGCCTCGACGCCGAACGGCAGGGCCAGCGAGGCGAGGAGCACCACGGAGGCGACGGCGGTCCAGATCTTCCGGGACGCGACCGGGACGAACTTCTCCAACAGGGCCAGCAAGGCCCAGCCGAGCAGGGCGGCGCCCGCGGCGGAGCCGAGGAAGCTGCCGAGGGCGAGGTCGACCGGCCCCTTGCCGTCGTTATGGTCCACGGCGAGGGCGACACCACCGGCCTTGCCGGCGAGGAAGACAACGGCGGCGCCGGCCGCGGCCCCCACGACCGCCAGGAGCCGCGAACGCCAGGTGGCGGAGGCGGTGGCGGTGGAGGTGGTGGTGTCGACGAGGCGGGTGTTCGTGGTCACGGAAGCTCCTTGGGCAGGCGAAAGGAAGAGGGGGACCGCGGTAGGTCCGCAGTAGGACCGTACTACATAGTTCCGTTCTTTATTATCGAGTCCAGGATTTTAATTTTCAGAACCGAACAGTCCAGACACTTCTGATCCGAAATGTTCTGGATCGGAAGCAGATTGGTTACACTCGGCCCATGACGACGACGCCCACCGCGGACCTCAGCTTCCTGCTCAACTGGGCCGGCCACTCGCTGGCGACCGAGATGACGGCGAACCTCGCCGAAGTAGGGGCGACTCCGCGCACCCACTGCGTGCTGCACCGGGCGCTGGAGGGTGAGTTCACGCAGAGTCAGATCGCGGACGCGGTCGGCCTCGACAAGACCACGATGGTCGTGATCACCGACAAGCTGGAGAAGGAGGGCCTCGCCGTCCGTACACCCTCCCCGGTGGACCGGCGGGCCAGGATCATCGCGGTCACCGACAAGGGCCGGGCCCTGCTCTCCCGGTCGGACGAGGTCGTCGAGAGCACGCACGAAAGCGTGCTCGCCGCCCTGCCCGAGGGGATGCGGGAGCCGTTCGTGGAGGCCCTGACCCTGCTGGTGGAGGGGCGCCTCGCGAAATTCGTGGAGTCCGCACAGCCACCCCGCCGCCGCTCGACCTCCTGAGCCGCCACCTTCGGCCCTTGCCGGTCGTCAGGATGGCGGAATGACCATGAGTGAGACGGAGTTGCAGGCCCTCCTGCGCGCACTCGACGCGATGGCCCGCGGGATGCGGATCGTGGTCTGCGTGAGCAGGTCGGCTCCCTCGCCGAGGTCTGCGCCGACAATCCGGGGGCCCGCTTCGGCACGGATGACGCCCGGGAGGAGGGAGCGCTGGACCCGGCCCCGGACCGGGCGGCCGCCGGTACGGAGCCCGGGTCAGTGCGGGGCGCGGGGTGTGTTCAGGCCCGTGACGATCATGTGCGTCAGGAGGGCATAACTCTCGTCAAGGGCTTCGGGGAGGGCGAAGCCGCCCCCCGTCTCCAGGGAGACGAAACCGTGGGCGGCGGCGCGCAGGCAGCGGGCCGCGTGGACGGCCGCGGAGTCCTCCAGGCCGTAGCCGCGCAAGGTGGCGAAGAGGACGGTGAGCAGGCGTTCCGCGGCTTCGGCCGTCCGCGGTTCGGGGCTGTGCGGCAGGGCCGCGTACCGGTGGGGGTGGCGCAGGGCGTAGCCGCGCCAGGCCGTCATGAACGCGCGGATCGCCTCGTCGGCGGAGCGTCCGATGACCGCCACCCCGATCTCGTCCGCCATCTCGTTCATGATCCGCGCCGTCAGGAGGTCGCGGAGTTCGGCGAGGTTGCGTACGTGCTTGTAGAGGGAGGGCGTCGCCACGCCCGCCCGCCCCGCCACCGCCGACAGGGTCAGGCCCGCCGGCCCCTCCGCGTCGACAAGGCCCAGCGCCACGTCGACCACCGCGTCGGCCGAGAGCGAGGCCCTAGGCACGGGCGGCCTGCTTCAGGAAGGACACGATGGCCGCGGCGGTCTCGGCGGGGAACTGCGCGTGGGCGTAGTGGCCCGCGCCCTCGATCATCACGAGGCTGCCGCGCCCCGCAGGCAGTTCGGCGACGATGGCCGCGCCCTCGGCGGCCGGGTCGGCCCAGTCGCAGTCGAGGGTGCCCTCGACGATCAGCGCGGGGCACCGGACGTCGCCGAGGCGGGCGCCCGCGTCGGTGGGGGCGGACATCCCCATCGCTTAGCCACCACCTTCAACCCCTACTTCGGGTCGCGCTGGAACAGGGACTTGGACCAGAGGTAACCGAGCACGGCCAGCCCCAGGCACCAGGCCACCGCGATCCACCCGCTGTTGCCGATCTCGGTGCCCAGCAGCAGGCCCCGCAGGGTCTCGATGGCCGGGGTGAAGGGCTGGTACTCGGCGACCGGCTGGAACCAGCCCGGCATCGCGTCGACCGGCACGAACGCGCTGGACAGCAGCGGCAGGATCATCAGCGGCATCGCGTTGTTGCTGGCCGCCTCGGCGTTCGGACTGGTCAGGCCCATCCCGACCGCGATCCAGGTGAGCGCCAGGGAGACGAGCGCGAGCAGGCCCAGCGCCAGCAGCCATTCCACGGCGGTGGCGTCCGTGGACCGGAAGCCGATGGCCACCGCGACGGCCCCGACGAGCACGACGCTCATCACGCACTGGATCACGCTGCCGACGACGTGCCCGATGAGCACCGACCCGCGGTGGATGGGCATCGTACGGAAGCGGGCGATGATGCCCTCGGTCATGTCCGTGGCGACGGACACCGCGCTGCCGATCGTCGTGCCGCCGATGGTCAGCATCAGGATGCCGGGGACGAGGTAGGCGAGGTACTCGCTGCGGCCCCCGCCGCCGTCCCCGAGGCCGGCGCTCATCACGTCGCCGAAGATGTAGACGAAGAGCAGGAGCAGCATGACCGGGGTGAGCAGCAGGTTCAGCGTCAGGGACGGATAGCGCCGCGCGTGCAGGAGGTTGCGGCGCAGCATGGTGGCCGAGTCGCGGACCGCGAAGGAGAGAGAGCTCATCGGACGTCTTCCTTGGTCTGGTGGGTGGAGGCGGTCAGGGCGAAGAACACGTCGTCGAGGTCGGGGGTGTGCACGGTCAGCTCGTCCGCCTCGACTCCGGCCGAGTCCAGCCGGCCGAGGAGGGAGGCCAGCGCGCGCTGGCTGCCGTCGCTGGGAATCTGCAGCGCCAGCGCCTCGTCGTCCCGGGTGACCTCGCCGAGCGCGGCGGCGGCGTTCCGGTACGCGGCCGGGTCGGAGAACCTCAGCCGTACGTGGCCTCCGGGGATCAGCCGCTTCAGCTCCTCGGCGGTGCCCTCGGCCGCGATCCTGCCGCCGTTCAACACCGCGATCCGGTCGGCAAGCTGATCGGCCTCCTCCAAGTACTGCGTGGTGAGGAAGACGGTGACGCCACCAGAGACCAGCTCCCGGATGATCTGCCACATGTTGTGCCGGGACCGGGGATCAAGACCCGTCGTCGGCTCGTCCAGGAAAATCACCCGCGGATCACCCACCAGCGTCATCGCGATGTCGAGCCGGCGCTTCATCCCGCCGGAGTAGGTCGAGGCCGGCTTCTTCGCCGCCTCCACCAGGTCGAACCGCTCCAGCAGCTCGGCGGCGACCCGCCGCCCCTCCCGCTTCGACAGGTGATGCAGATCCGCCATCAGCAGCATGTTCTCCTCACCCGTGATCAGCCCGTCCACCGCCGAGAACTGCCCCGTGACACCGATCGCGGCGCGCACCCCGCCGGGAGAGGCCGCGAGGTCGTGGCCCGCGACCCGGGCCTGTCCGCCGTCGGCGGTGATGAGCGTGGACAGGATCTTCACGACGGTGGTCTTGCCCGCGCCGTTGGGCCCGAGCAGTGCGAACACGGAACCGGCCGGGATGCTCAGATCGATGCCGGCGAGGACGGTCTTGTCTCCGTAGGACTTGCGCAGACCGACCGTGGAGACGGCGGCCGGGACCGCTTCACCTGATGTGGACATGACAGAAGAAGGCATGGAGCCCTCCATTCGAAGACTGAAGTGGCGGGAGGGGAAGCGCGATGACGGGGAGGGGTCAGGCCCCGGCGGCGATCGCGCGACGAATGTCGATGTTGCCGTACTTCGTCCGGGCGAGGACCTTGACGGTGTCCCCGGGCCCCTCGGGGCTCCCGGACGAGGTGAGCGTATTGCGGACCTGGCCGGAGCCCGAGCTGACGTCGAGCCAGGCGGCCGTGCCCTCACGGACGCCGATCTCGATGGCCCCGTAGGAGGTCTCCAGCTCCACGGTGCCGCGGGCGACTTCGCCCACCCGCAGGGTGCCGTGGGCGGTCTTGGCGGTGACCGAGTCCTCGGCGCGCCGGATCTCGATGTCGCCGTTGGCACCACTCACCCGCAGCTCGCCGGTCGCGGCGCCGACGGTCGTGGTGCCGTGCGAGTTCTTCAGGACGGCGGGGCCGTCGACGAAGCCGAGGCGCAGGCTGCCGGAGCTGGTGGTGATCTCCGTCGCGCCCTCGGCCCGGTCCACGGTGATGGAGCCGTGCGACGCGGTCAGCTTGAGCGGGCCGGTCGTGTCGAGCCGCACGTCGCCGGACGAGGTCTTCACCCGGACCTCGCCGAGCCGCCCCTCACCGAGCACCTGGGTCCAGGAGCCGGTCGTGTCAACGTGCGATCCCGTGGGCAGTTCGACCGTCACGTCGACGATGCCGGGCTTGCCGAACGGGTTGGACTTGGGCGTCCGGACCGTCAGCACACCGCTGCGGTACGCGACCTCGGTCTGCTCGGCGGACCGTACGTCCTTGTCGCGCTTCGGGTCCCGCGGCCGCACCGCGACGACGGTGTCGAGGCGGTCGCCCGCGGTGAACTGAATGGAGCCGGCCTCCACGTACGCGGTGACCGAGATCGCTTCGGAGGTGTCGAAAGAAGGCATGGCTGTCCCGTCCTCTTGGGTCTTCCGGGCGTCCCCGCTGGTGGGACGTGGTGTAGGGCGAACTGATGCGGTGATGGCGCCGGGCTAGCGGACCCAGCCCGTGAAGCTCTGTCCCACGCTCTGGGACTTCTCGGCCGTACGGGGCCTCGCGCCGCCGTCGACCGCGGCCGATACGGCGCGCACCAGCCAGGCGTTGACCGACAGCCCCTCGCGGCTCGCGGCCTCCTCGGCACGGGCCTTGAGGTGGGCCGGCAGGCGCAGGTTGACGCGGGCGGTGCCGCCCTCGTCGCCGTCGGCGGGTGCCTGCGGCGCGAGCGGTTCGGCGGCGGGCTCCGCGGGAGCGTGACTCTCGCGGGCGGGCACCGTCACCACGAACTCGGGGTCGAGCCCCCGCAGCCGTACGTCGACCGAGCCGGGGGCGAGTTCGCGGGTGATCTCGTCCATCGCGGCGGAGAGCACATTGAGCAGCGTCAGCCGGGCCGCCGACTCCAGGGGAGCGGTGAGCCGCTCGGCCAGCTTGCGGGCTTCGTCGCCGCCGGCCTCGGCGGCGACGGCGAGCTCTTGGCGGAGGGTGGTGACGTAGGGCGTGAGGTCCATGTCGCACAGCATGGCACAGCAATGGCGCCATGTCGAGCCAATGTGGCACCACTCCCCGACGAGGCGACACCGCAGCACCCAAACCAGCTGCTCAGACCACTGACACCACAGTGACACCAGAACGACATCACCACTGCACGAAGCAACCCCCCACTGCGCCCGTTGAACGCCGGACAGGCTGAAAGGGCGCGGCCGGGACTGGATGTTCCCCCAAACCGGGGTCGGTGGGGGCTGCGGGCCCGGGGTCGGGGACGGGGGCGGGGTGGGGTGTTGGCCGGGACGTAAAGCGTGATTTGTGGCGCCCTACTCGGCATCACTGTCGAAGCAAGGGACAGGGCGCCTAAATCATGCAGTCCAGGCCAACACCCCACCCCGCCCCCCGCCCCGGCCCCCCCCCCGCCCCCCGCCCCCCCCCCCCCCGGCCCCCCCCCGCCCCGCCGGCGGGGGGGGGGGGGGGGCCCGGGGACCGGTCCCCGGCAACGGCGCCGCACCGCTCAGGACGCCGACGCCGTCCTACGGGCATAGTGCCGAGCCGCCTTCGCCCGGTTCCCGCACCCCGTGCTGCTGCACCACCGCCGGGTGCCATTGCGGCTGACGTCGTGGAAGCGCAGCCCGCACGTCGGGTTGGCACAACTCCGCATCCGGTCCCCCGCGGTGCTGAGCAACCGGAGGTAGTCCGCCGCCACGAGGTACCCGAGCAGGCGCCCGGAGTCGGGCGCCTCCAGCCGTTCCACGGGCCCGGCGGCCGTGAGCAGCCGACGGATCCGCCCCGCGTCGAGCAGCCGGTTGAAGGCGTCGAGCGCCCCCGGCCCCGCATCGGCGCGCCCGGCCACACCGGCCAGCGCGGAGCGGGCGGCCCGGGCGGCGGTCAGGGTGGTCCGGTCGGCACGCAGCTCGCCGCCGGCGTACGCCGTGGCCACCCGGGACCCGGACAGCCAGCACGCGAGGCCGGAGATGGAGTCCAGCAGGTCGTACCGGCCGTACCGGTCGTGCCAATGAGTGTTGAGGAGGTCCAGACTCAGCGGCTCACCGGTCAGCGGACGCGGATCGGGCCCGCTCGCCCCCACCACGGCCCCCGTCCCCACCCCGGCCCCCGTCCCCACCCCGGCCCCAGCCCCCGCCCCGGCACCCGCCCCCACCCCGGCACCCACCCCGGCCCCAGCCCCCATCGCGGCCACCCGGTCCCCGCTCATCCCCGCGCCCCGGTGTACACCGGCTCGGGAGCCGCCGCGAAGGCGCAGTACGGCGAGGAGCCCTCGGCCCGGTACAGCTCCACGGCCTGCGGCGCCGCGAGCATCCCCGGCAGGATCAGCTGCCACATCCGGGTCAGGTGCCCGCGCAGCGGCCCGCAGGAACGGCCCGGGCGGTGCTCCTCCGCGCGCAGGCACACGTCCATCCCGATCAGGGAGTACACGAGTTGCGCGGCCGTCCCCCAGGGGTCGGCCGCGCCGGCCAGGGCGTCGGCCAGCTCCTCGCGGACGGCATCGGTCCAGGAAACGCTGCCGTCGGGGTAGCGCACGAACTCCCGCGTCAGCCGGGCGCCCGCCCGTACGACGGGGTCGTGCCCGAGCCGCCCGGCGACCGCGTGCGTCATGTCGACGGCGGTCTGCAAGGGCCGCGTCCGGCGGTGCGGTACGGCGTCCAGCGCGCCGACGATCGTCTGCCGCGCTTCGGTGCGCACCGCTCTGACCAGGTCGTCCTTGGCGGGGAAGTGGTACATCAAGGCGCCCTTGGTCACCCCCGCGGCGGTGCAGATCACCGCGAGCGAGGCCCCTTCGTAGCCGTAGAGGTCAATGGCCCTGGCGGCGCCGTCGATCAGAGCCCGTCGCGTCCGCTCGGCCCGCTCCTGCTGCGCCATGGGCGCTCCTCGTGCGTAGGGGAGGGGATGGTGCGGTCGGGGGGCCCGCCCCGGCCACCCGGACCGCACCATCCGTACGGTCAGGCCGCGCTGCCGGCCGGGACGGAGGCCGACTCGGGGGGCGGAACGGAGGCCGACCCGGAGGCCGAAACGGAGGCCAGGCCGTCCTCGAAGCTCTTGCGGAGCTGGGCGCGGCGGAGCTTGCCGATGCCGGTCTTGGGGATCTCCGACCGGTCGACGGGCAGCAGGTGCGGTACGTCGACGCCCAGCCGCTCGCGGACCCGCTCGCGGATCCGTTCGCCCTGCTCCCCCGTGATCGTGCCGGCGCGCGGGCTGAAGAAGACCGCGAGCTCCTCGGCGCCGCCGGGCTCGGCGGCGACCAGCGAGGCGACGGTGTACGAGGGCTCGATGAAGTCGAGTTCCTCCACGGCGGCCTCGATCTCGTGGCCGTGGTAGGCGATCTCCCCGAGCTGAATGACATCGTCGGTGCGGCCGGTGACGGTGAGGATGCCGTTCTCCACGTACGCCAGGTCGCCGGTCTTGAACCAGCCGTCGTCCGTGAAGGACTGCCGGTTCTGCACGGGGTTGTCGTAGTACCCGGAGGTGATGGTCGAACCGGTGACCTGGAGGCGGCCGGTGACGCCCCACGGCACCAGGGCGCCGTGCTCGTCGACGACCCGGATGCGGGTGCCGGGCTGCGGGCGGCCGACCGGCACGTAGCGGTCGTCGCCGGCGGCGGCCTCGGTGAACTGGCAGTCGGCCACGCCCGCGGTGGTCTCGGACATGCCCCAGCCGGGGAACATCGCGGTGGCGGGCAGCCCGTAGGGGGCCAGCAGGTCCAGGAAGCGGCGGACGACGCCGGAGCGGACGGCCTCGCCGCCGTTCATGATGTAGCGCAGCGAGCTCAGGTCCCAGCCGCGGCCCTCGAAGCGGTCGGCCTGGTCGTTGACGAGCACGAAGGCGAAGTTGGGCGCCCAGGTGGTGTCGGCCCGGTGGGCGGAGACGGCGTCGAGCCAGCGCAGCGGGTCCTCCAGGACCCACTGGATCTTGGCGTGGACCTGGGCGGCGCCGAGGAAGACGTCGCGCGCGTGGAACATGATCAGCCCGCCGATGTGGTCCAGCGGCATCCAGTTGAAGGTGCGCGTGTCCGCGTCGAGCTTGTTCACGCGGGAGGTGGCCGCGCTGCGCGTGAGGATGTTGCGGTGGGTCAGGCTGACGGCCTTGGGCACGCCGGTGCTGCCGGAGGTGAGCAGCAGGACGGCCGGGTCCGCGGCGTCGGGCTCGTGCCAGGCGAGGTCCGGCTCGTGGGCGGTGCGCAGGCTCGCCACGTCGCCCAGGTGGGCGGCGGCCCAGCCGGCGTCGGCGGTGACGGCGGGCGCGATCTCCTGGCCGGTGCCGGTCAGGACGCGGGGGCGGCCGTAGCCGGCCCAGACGCGCTCCAGCAGGCCGGGGCCGTTGACCGCGTCGGCGCTGACGGGCAGCGGCAGGAAGCCGCCCAGGACGCAGCCCCAGAAGCCGGCGAGGAGGTCGGCGTCGTCGGCGGACTGCAGGATGATCTTCTCGCCGGTGGCGGCGCCGGAGGCGCGCAGCCCGGCCAGGACGCGCGAGGCGTCGTCGAGCAGCCGGCAGTAGCTCTGGTGGACCTCGGTGCCGTCGGCGCGGATGTACGTCACCCCGCGGCCCTCGCTCGCGCCGACGGCGCGGACGAGGGCGGCGCCGAGGTGCCCGACGCCGGTTTCGGGGGCGGGCCCGCCGTCGAGCAGGGATATGCCGGTGCCGGTCATGCCTGGTTCTCCTCTTGCTGAGCGGTGTCGGACGCGGTGTCGGACGCGGTGTCGGCGGGGGTCGCGGTGGCCACGATGACGAGCGGGCCCCGGCCGTGGAAGGGCGCGGGCTCCTTGCGGAAACCGCCGTACTCGGCCGTGATGGTCAGTCCCGCCGCGGCCAGCAGCTCGCGCACCTCGGGGCCGGTCAGGACGGCCTGGTCGAAGAAGTTGTCGTACATGGCGACCGAGCCGTCCGCGGTGCGGACCAGCAGGGTCTCCTCGTTGCGCCAGTTCGCGGCGTGCGCGTTGATGAACTGGCGGGCGAGGCGGGTGATGAGGACCCCGTCACGGCGGTGGTGGCCGACGCTGTTGGGCTGGAAGGAGTCGACGAAGTTCAGCAGGTGGCCGAACTCCAGGACGACCTGCCCGCCGGGGTTCAGCAGCTCGCGGACGGAGCGCAGGACGGCCGGGAGCTGTGCCCGCTCCAGGTAGTTCAGCGTCATGAAGAGGCTGTACACGAGGTCGTAGCGCTCGTCGTGGCGCTCGTCGGTGCGGTACTCCTCGGCGCGGTACTCCTCGGCGCGGGCCTCCACGTAGGAGATGCCCTCGTCGCCGGCGGCGCGGGCGTACTCCAGGAACGCGGCGCTCTGGTCGACGCCGGTCCCGCGGTGCCCGCGCTCGCGCAGGGCCCGCAGGTTGGAGCCGGTGCCGCAGCCCAGGTCGAGTACGGTGCCCGCCTCGGGGAGCAGGGACGCGAGGAACTCCGTCTCGGCGTCGAGGTTGCGGAAGTCCTTCCGCATGATCTCGTAGTACTCACCGGGGAATTCGAAGCTCGTGCCGGTCAAATCCGTCATCCTCCTCGGATGTCAGTGCTCGTCGGTCGTCGGTGCGCGGCGGTACTCGGTACGCGCCGGTGCGCGGCGGTACTCGTCGGTGCGCGGCGGTACTCGTAGCTACTCGGCATTCGCCGGTGCGCGGCCTTCATCGGTCCTACGTGGGCACGGCCTCGCGCATGGTCCGGTAGCCGCGCGGGGTGAGCCCGTACCGGTCGCGGAACAGCCGGCTGAAGTGCGAGGCCTGGTAGAGGCCGGACCGTTCGCCGATCACCCCGACGGGCAGGTGTTCGAGCCGCGGGTCGCGCAGCTCGGACCGGCAGCGGGCGAGGCGTTCGTCCCGGATCCACCGGGCGGGGCTGGTCCCGTGCTCCTGGAAGATCCGCTGGAGGTAGCGCAGCGAGATGTTGTGGTGCTCGGCGACCGCCTGCGGGGTGAGGTCGGGGTCGGAGAGCCGTGCGCGGATGTACCCCTGGATGCCCAGCATCAGGTCGTGCCGGGCCACCTCGTCCTCGGCGGCGACGTGGCGCAGCCGGTCGGCGAGGACGGCCGCGGTCAGGCCCGCCACGGTGGCGCCGACCCGGTCCACGGCGGAGTGGATCTCGGTGCCGTGGTCGTGGAGTCCGGCGAGGAGCTGGGAGAGCAGGGCGCCCGCGCCCATCCGCCCGCACCAGCCGGTGGCGGTGAGCTTCGCGGTGTCGGCGGCCGACATGCCGAGGTGCCGGTGCGGCAGTTGGACCTCGACCAGGTGGAAGGGCCGGGGCAGCAGGAGGCGGTACGGCCGGCTGGTGTCGCAGCAGATGATCTGCGGGCCGCTCGCCTGGCCCCGGCGGCCGTCCTGGTGGACGTGGATCTCGCCGGCCAGCGCCCGGAACACCCGAAGGGACTCGGAGGGGTCCGGGCGGATGTGGCGGCCGGGGCGTACGGCCTCGTGGGCCTCCCCGGTGACGAGGGAGATGGTGACGTCGCCGAACTCGCGGCGGACGGTGGTCCCGTACACGGACTCGCCGTGGGCCCGGATGACCCGCGCCGCCGTACCCGCGGCGGGGACGGGGGGCGCGGCGAGCGCGGCGAGCGGTGGACTGCGGTCCGGCACGGATGTGCTCGGCCCGCGAAGGGGCGGCATGTCCATCGTTCTCCTCGCTCCGGGAGGCCGGGAAGCGTCGTGTCATCGTGACAGACAGGCCCATAAAAACATACCTGCATGCACGTACTCGACTACCATCAGATGTTCCAATGCGCGAGGCCCCACCTCGACTTTCGGGCGCGAACAGGCCATGGACAGGCGCATTTACGCAAGCCAGAGGACAGGTCGGCCAGTACAGTCAAAGATGAGGACTGGCCGGACATCGCGGCTTCACGTGCGGTCATGGATGTAGTTTCCGAACGAGGGGTATCACGTGACGATCAAGGTCGGCATCAACGGATTCGGCCGCATCGGCCGCAGCTTCTTCCGCGCCGCCCTTCAGCGGGGCACCGGCCTGGAGGTGGTCGCCGTCAACGACCTCACCGACGCCAAGACGCTGGCCCACCTGCTCAAGTACGACAGCACGCTCGGCAAGCTCGGCCACGAGGTCCGCGCGGTCGAGGGCAACCTCGTCATCGACGGGCGCACCATCCGCGTGACCGCCGAGCGCGACCCCGCCAAACTCCCGTGGGGCGAGCTGGAGGTGGACGTGGTCATCGAGTCCACCGGCGTGTTCACCGACGCGCACAAGGCACGCGCCCACCTGGAGGCCGGTGCCCGCAAGGTCATCATCAGCGCGCCCTCGAAGAACGAGGACCTGACGATCGCCTTCGGCATCAACGACGACCTCTACGACCCGGCCGTGCACGACATCGTCTCCAACGCCTCGTGCACCACCAACTGCCTGGCCCCGCTGGCCAAGGTCATCGACGACGCGCTCGGCATCGAGCACGGCCTGATGACCACGGTCCACGCCTACACCGCGGACCAGAACCTCCAGGACGGTCCGCACACCGATCTGCGCCGCGCCCGCTCGGCGGCGACGAACACCGTGCCGACCACGACCGGCGCCGCCAAGGCGATCGGCCTGGTCCTCCCCCAGCTCAAGGGCAAGCTCGACGGGTACGCGCTGCGCGTGCCGATCCCGACGGGCTCGGCCACCGACCTCACCGTCCGCGTCGGCCGTGCGACGACGGTCGAGGAGGTCAACGAGATCTTCGCGAAGGCCGCCGAAGGCCCGCTCGCGGGCATCCTCACCTACACCGACGAGCCGATCGTCTCCAGCGACATCGTCACCGACCCCGCGTCGTGCATCTTCGACTCGGGCCTGACCAAGGTGATCGGCGACGGCCGCCAGGTCAAGATCGTCGGCTGGTACGACAACGAGTGGGGCTTCTCCAACCGTGTCGTGGACACCGCCCTGCTGATCGGCGCCCGCTGACCGGCGCCCGCTGACCGGCGCCCCGCAGACGGGCGCCCGCCGACGGCGATCCCGTCCGTCGGCCGCGGTGCCCGTCCCGACCGGAGGTTCCCGATTCCCGTGATCAAGACCCCCCATCACGAGGGTGAACAGGCCGTCCAGAAGCAGGCCGGCGAAGGCGGTCCCGGCTGGGGCTCGCCGATGTTCGACGACGTGATCCAGCCCGGGTTCGACCAGTACCTGATGCGCCAGCGCATGCTCTTCCTGGGCGGCGCCGACGCCACGGGCGCCATGTGGTCCTCGCTGGTCACAGGCGACCCCGGCTTCGCCCTGCCCACGAGCCGGCGCACGATCACGCTGTCCTCCCTGCCCGTGCCGGGCGATCCGCTCGCCGAAGCCTTCGCGGAGACGGCCGACATCGGGCTGCTCGCCCTCGAACCGCACACGACGACCCGGATCCGGATCAACGGCGTGGCGCGGCGCGAGGGGGAGTCCCTCCGTATCCGCACCGAGCAGGTCCTGGGCAACTGCCCCAAGTACCTCCAGGTACGGGTCCCGGTCGCGGACGGGCCGGCCTCGGCGCCCCGGGAGGCCCGGGACGGCGACGAGCTGACGCCCGAACAGGAGAAGTGGATCCGCGGCGCGGACACCTTCTTCATCGCCAGCCAGGCCGACGGCTACGGCGCGGACTCCTCGCACCGGGGCGGCGACCCCGGTTTCGTCACCGTGGCGGGACCGCGCAGGCTCGTATGGCCCGACTACTTCGGCAATTCCTTCTACATGACCTTGGGCAATCTGCAGCTCAACGAGAACTGCGGACTGCTCTTCCTGGACTGGGAGTCCGGCCACACCCTGCAACTGACGGGCAAGGCGCGGATCAACTGGGCCGAGGGGGACCGGGCGGGCGTGCCCGGAGCCCTGCGGATGTGCGAGTTCGACATCGAACGCGTGGTGCAGATCGACGGGGCGACCCGGCTGCGCTGGGCGTTCGGCGGTCCCTCGCCCTACAACCCGCCGGCACCGGCGCGGGGCTGATCCCCCTCACCCCCGCGCCGTCCCCCTCGCCCGGCCCCTGGTCACCGTCCGGTCGTGCCGCCTCCCCCGTCGGCGCGGCCGGACGGTGTTGTACGCCCTGCCCGGCACGCTGCCCATCCGCCCGAGGACTTCCCGCTCGAGGACTTCCCCGCTCGAGGACTCCCCCGTTTAAGGACTCCCCCGTTTAAGGACTGCGCCATGCCCACCACGCCCGCCACGCCCGGTCCGGTCCTGCCCCGGCTGCGCGCCGACGTCTCGACGGTCCCCGCCTACGTGCCGGGCCGCGCGGCCCGCGACGAGTTCGTCGACAAGCTCTCCTCGAACGAGAACCCGTACCCGCCGCTCCCCTCGGTGATCGCCGCGGTCGAGACCTGGCTGGGCCGCCTCAACCGCTACCCCGACCCCACCGCGGCCGAGCTCGTCGCGGAACTCTCCGGGCGCCTCGGCGTGCCCGCCGACCACCTGGTGCTGGGCACCGGCTCGGTGGGCATCACCCAGCACCTGGTCGCCGCCGCCGCGGGCCCAGGCGACGAGGTCGTCTTCGCCTGGCGCTCGTTCGAGGCGTACCCGCTGCTGGCCTGGGCCGCCGGGGCGACCTCCGTCCAGGTCCCGCTGCGCGACGAGACCCACGACCTGGACGCACTGGCCGACGCGGTCACCGACCGCACCCGCCTGGTCTTCGTCTGCAACCCGAACAACCCGACCGGCACCGCCGTACGCCGAGCCGAGCTGGAACGCTTCCTGGACCGGGTGCCCGCCGACGTCCTCGTCGTCATCGACGAGGCCTACCGCGAGTTCGTGGACGCCGCCGAAGATATCCCGGACGGCATCGACCTCTACCGGGACCGCCCCAACGTGGCGGTGCTGCGCACCTTCTCCAAGGCCTACGGACTGGCCGCGCTCCGCGTCGGCTACGCGGTGGCCCATCCGCACGTGACGGCGGCCCTGCGCTCCTGCTCCGTACCGCTCGGCGTGAGCGGCCCCGCCCAGGCCGCCGCCCTGGCCTCTCTGCGGGCCACCGAGGAACTCCGCGAGCGCGTGGCCGACCTGGTGGCGGAACGCGACCGCGTCAGCGCCGGCCTGCGCGCGGAGGGGTACGAAGTCCCCGCCAGCCACGCCAACTTCGTCTGGCTGCGCCTGGGCTCCCGTACCTCCTACTTCGCGGACGCCTGCGAGGCGGCCGGCCTGATGGTCCGCCCCTTCGGCGACGAGGGCGTCCGCATCACGATCGGCTCCCCGGACGCCAACGACCGCCTCCTGAAAACCGCGGCCCACTGGGAGCACTGAGCGCAGCCGTCGGCGGCCACCGGGCGGTCAGCCGCCGACGAGCCTCAGCCGCCCGCCCGACTGCCCACGCTCCGCTCCCACGGTCGGCGTCAGCCGGAAGATCCTCACGGTGCCAACGCTGTCCACCTCTTCGAGCCACCCGAGGGCTTCGAGCTCCTTGCGCGTCCGAGAGAAGACCGGGGCGCTCATCCCCGCCGTCTCGGCCAGTTCGGCGCCTTTGATCCAGACCGACCCGTCCGGCCGCTGCTCGGAGGCCGCGTACAGCATGACCACGATCCGCTGATTCGGGTTGAGGACCCGCCCCGTGCGCCTGAGCACGTACAGCACGTCCTCACTGCCGTGGACCTTCATGTCGCGTCTCCCTTGGTCTTCGCACCTCGGCGGTCGCACGGCTTCGGAATCCGCATCTCCGGAGGGTTCCAGTCGCAAACCGCCTCGCGATGCTCCAAGCCCGTCCCGATGAACGCGAGGTACGGGGTCGTTCGGTAGAACTTCGTACGGCCGATCCCACCGGACTCCACCAGCAGGCGGGCGCCCTTGAGAACCTTTACGGTCTTCGAGAGTGCGCTCGCGCTCATGCTCAGTTCGGACGAGACGGCCCGGGCGGTCATCTGCACCGGCCCCTGACGCTCCTCCGTCGCGAACCAGTACCAGACCAGCACTCGGAACTCCCGGTCGCTCAGCCCGGAGTCAGCCGAGGCCAGCCGACGGCCCCGACGGATACCGACGTTGATGTGAGGTCCGTCGAAAGCGTACGGGGCACGGGGCACCTCTTCGACGACGCCGGTGTCCGGATCCACCAGTGCAAGGACCTTGCTCCGCACCGACTTCGCCATGCCTGAACCCGCCCCATCCCTCGCCCCACGAGCAGCACGGCCCGTCCCAGGATCGGATCGCTGGGCAAGTCGGAAATTACCTCTTAGCTAAGCAACCCCGCCCCGAGGAAAGGATTCTTTGCTCATTGATAAATTAGATCGAATCCAGGATCGACACACACCTACCCCGCAGCCCATGTGCACATAGCTAACCGATGTGTTCCCAGGAACACGTAACGTGTTCCCAGAAACACGATGAACTCGACGTTTTCGCAGGTCAGAAGCGCGCGGGGGGTTGCGTGCTCTTAATACACGGAAAGGCCGTACCCACCCACTGGCCGCCTGGGGCTGATGTCCGCCGGGTCCCGGCCCGGCAGCCGGCCGGGGCTACGCCCCCCGGCGGGCGGCTGCTCGCCCTGTCGCTCCGCTCCAGCGCTCCCAGGTGGGTCCGCCGCCTTGACCTCAGCTCACGATCACGGTGGTTGCGGCGGAGGCAAGCAGCAGCGTGGCTGATACCGGCTGGGGCTGAGCGAATCCGTCAACGCCGGTGACCTCGGTGACGGGCCTCGTCGGGGCGCGCCTTCTGTGGCCGGGGTCGAAACTTCTCGATCGTGCTGCAGGCCGCAACCGTGGCAGGCTGCTGGTTGCCGCAGCTTCTGCCCGCCGTCGTGGCCGTGCGGGTGGTCGGCTGTGGATCAGCGTGCGAAGGTGCTCCGGCGACGGCGGATGTCGGCCTCCATGGCGTGTGGGGCGGTGACGGTGCAGTCCTTCGGGACGGTGCGGATGGCCAGGGTGACGCCACTGGTGATCCGGCAACGGCGGCCGATGGCGACGCCGGGTCCGATGCTGATGTTGTTGCCGGTCTGGGTGTCGTCCCCGATGAGGGCCCCGAACTGGGTCGTGCCGCACCGGTAGAGGCCGGTCATGGTGCGGATGATCACCTCTCGGTCCGGCTTGCGCATGTCGGTGGTCATGTTGATCGCGGCGACGGTGACGCCGGCGGACAGGTGGGCTCGGGCCCCGAGGATCGTTCGGTTGACGCCGATCCGGTGCCCGAGGACGGCGCCTTCCCCGACGAACGTGGCGGTGACTTCGCAGTTGAAGCCGACCTGGACGCCGGCGCACAGGACACTGCCCTTCCGCACGGTCGTGAACTCGTGGACCTTGACGTCCGGTCCGATGATCACGTCGTCACCGATGATCGCCGAGGGGTGGATGAACGCAGAGGGGTGGATGCGCTGATTCTCCCCCAGCGTGACCAGGGCTTCGCGATGGAGGCCCTTCCACTGGGCCAGGAGCGCGGAGAGTTCGAACTTCTCCAGGCCGCCGTAGACGGTCGTAGCGATGGCGCCCTCGGTGGGGGCGGTGACGTAGTCGCCGAGGTTGATCCGTTCCATGCTGATGGCCTCTCGTACGGTCCGGGGCCTGCGTTCGGCGGGGGTACGCTCGCCGTTCACCTGGTGCCGAGGGAAGTGGTGGTGGTCGTGGTCCGGCCGCGTGTGGGTGTCGCCGTGCTGACGATGGGCGACCGGATGCCCGAGCTGCTGGCCCTGCTGGCCTCGGTGGCCAAGCAGGACGAGGCGGCGGCCCGGGTCGTGGTGGTCGGGAACGGGACGGCCTTGTCGGGCCTGCCCGAGGGTGTGACCGTGGTGGAGCTGGAGGAGAACCTGGGAGTGTCCGGCGGCCGGAACGTCGCCTGGCGCCGCCTGCGGGACTTCGGGGACGTCGATGTCCTGGTGGACCTGGACGACGACGGCCTGTTGATCGAGGCCGACGTCTTCCGGCGGATCGCCGACCTGTACGGGGCGGACCGGCGGCTGGGCATCGTCTCGTTCCGGATCGCGGACGAGACCGGGACCACGCAGCGGCGGCACGTGCCCCGCCTGCGGGCGGGGGACCCGATGAGGGGTGGCCCGGTGACGACGTTCCTGGGTGGCGGGCACGCCCTGTCGATGCCGATGCTGGAGGAGACCGGGGGCTGGCCCGACACCTTCTTCTTCACGCACGAGGAGACCGACCTGGCCTGGCGAGCCGTCGACCACGGCTGGGACATCCTCTACGAACCGCAGCTGGTGCTCCAGCACCCGAAGACGTCCCCGGCCCGGCACGCTGTCTACTACCGGATGACGGCCCGGAACCGGGTCTGGCTGGCCAAACGGCACCTGCCCGCCCCGCTGGTGCCGGTCTACCTCGGTGTGTGGGTGGCGCTGACCGTGGCCCGCACCCGGTCCGCGGCGGGACTGAGCGGCTGGTTCGCAGGGTTCGCCGAGGGCATCCGTACTTCCGGCGGCCCCCGGCGCCCGATGCGCTGGCGGACGGTCTGGCGACTGACCCGGCTGGGCCGGCCCCCGGTCATCTAAGCCGCGGTGTGCTCGCGCCGGAGCCAGGCCGGGGCGGCGGCCGGGGTGTCCTGGAGCCACTTCACGTAGCGCGCCACCCCCTCGGTGATGGTGACCTCCGGCTTCCAGCCTAGGATGTTCTCCATCCGGCGGGTGGCCGCGTACCCGCCGAGCGGGTCTCCGGCCGGGTGCGGCGTCTCCAGCAACGTCGTGCCCGGGTAGTGGGCCTGGACCAGCTGAGCGACCTTCCTGACACTGGTGGGAACGCCGGTGCCGATGTTCACGGTCTCGGTGTGCGCACGGGGGCTGACCAGGGCCCGCAACGTGCCCTCGGCAATGTCGTCCACGTGGACCATGTCCCGCACCTGCCGGCCGCCGCCGTTGAGGTGGAGCGGGAGACCGAGGTGGGCCCGCGCGGCGAACCAGGCCACGACCCAGGAGTGGGAGTTCGGTTTGACGGTCTGCGGTTCGCCGTAGACGGAGAAGTACCGGACGATCGCGTACGACGTGCTGACCTGGCCCAGCACGAGCGCGGTCTGCTCCTCGCCCCACGCCTTCGTGTTGCCGTACACGGACTTGGGGCGCATGCGGGTGAACTCGTGGAACTGGGGCGGGATGCGGCCGTGGACGGATTCCAGGAGCTGGCGCATGGTGAGGAGGTCGGGGCTGTCGGTCTCCTCGGGGTTGCCGTCGCCGTAGACGCTGGCGGAGGAGACGAACACCATCCGGCGGACGCGGTCGGTCGCGGCGACGGCGTCCAGGATGTTCTGGGTGCCGGCCACGTTGGTGTCGATGGCGGCCAGCGGTTCGCGGGTGCAGGCGGCGACGTCCGCGAGGGCGGCGGCGTGGATCACGTAGTCCGATTCCGCGACGAGCTTGCGCACCAGGGCGGTGTGCCGGATATCCCCCAGGACCACGTCCGGGTCTCCGGCGCGGACACCGAACAGGTCGGCGTACACGCGCTCGGGATAGGCGTCCATGGTGCACAGGGCAACTGGGCGGGCGCCCAGGTCCCGCAGCTGCGCGGTGATGCGGGAGCCGATTAGTCCAGCGCCGCCGGTGACCAGGACGGTGGCGCCCGCCAGGGCGCCGAGGTCTGAGCGGTGGTGCACGATGCCTCCATAAACAGGGTTCGGGGGAACCTGACGGGCGGCCGGCCTTGCAATCAGTGAAGCGGCGATCACTGTGCGCCGGTACCGTGAGCGAGGCAGCAGCCTGTTCAATCTGTTCAAGATCGGTTCAGGGAGCGCGAGTTGACGGAGAGCCGGAATCCGAACACCGCACTGGCGGACTGCATCGCCGAGGCCGGGTGCACCTACGAGGCTCTGGCCAGGGAGATCCGTACCGTCGCCGCCGAGGCCGGGGAGGAACTGCACACCTCCCGCTCAGCCGTCCACTCCTGGGTCGCCGGTGGTACCCCGAGCCGTCAGACCCGCTCCTACATCGCCGAGGCTCTCACCAGAAGGATGAAGCGGAAGGTCACGCTCACCGAGATCGGTCTAGGCTGCGCAGGCATCGGGGAGGCCTTGGGCGCCGATCCGCTGGCCAGCGCCACAGACCTCGGGAGATCCGTGATGCTCCGTCGCAGGGACTTCCTCAACGCCGCGTTCGCGACAGCCGCCGTCGGTCTGCCCCTCGCCTACGACCACGAAGCCGTCGCCGCCACCCTGAGGGCGGCCCAGCGCGGCGGCAGCGTCGGCGCCGAGGAGGTCGCCACCGTGGCCCACCTCACCGAGACCTTCCGCAGCGCGGACAACCGGCTGGGCGGCGGCCACGGGCTGACGACGGTGACCGCCTACCTCACGGACACGGTGGTCCCCATGCTGGAGGCGTGGTTCCCGTCCCAGGCGGTACGCCGCAGCGCCTTCGGAGCCGCGGCCACGCTGGCGTGCCTGGTGGGCTGGAAGCACCACGACCTCGGCCGCGAAGGCGCGGCCCAGCGCTACTACCTGCTCGGCTTCCAGCTGGCCTACGAATCCGACCCGGCCGGGCACGGCGCGTGGATGATGCGGGCCCTGACCCATCAGGCACTCGACCTCGGCCACCCCGGTTCGTGCATCGGCCTGGCGGAGGAAGCGCTGCGGCGCGCGTCGGGCAAGGTCGACCGGCAGACCGAGGCGCTCCTCCTCGTCACGTGCGCCCGTGCGTACGGCGCCGGCGGCGAGGGCGAGAGGGCGGCGGCCTCGCTGTTGTCCGCCGAAGACGCGATGCTTGCCGGGGACGATCAGGTGGCCACGTACGCCGCGGCTTCCGGGCCGGTCTCGGCCACGGTCGCCTCGCACACCGGCAAGACCCTGACCGAGATGAAGGACCACCGGGCAGCCGAGAAGCACTACCGGGCGGCGCTTCGGG
This sequence comes from Streptomyces sp. NPDC099050, assembly GCF_044759865.1. Lineage (NCBI taxonomy): Bacteria > Bacillati > Actinomycetota > Actinomycetes > Kitasatosporales > Streptomycetaceae > Streptomyces > Streptomyces sp. NPDC099050. Next base: position 94,888 of record NZ_JBIWAE010000021.1, read on the forward strand.
GCCGGGTGCCCGGCACCTACCAGCGTGTGCACGGGCTCACCCTGGTCAACCTCGGCAAATCGGTCGCGGCCCAGCACCGGCACGAAGAGGCCGTGGCCCTGTGGAGTCGCTCCCTCGACTTCATGGACGGCGTGTCCTCCGACCGGAACCGGAAGGGGATCAGGTCGATCCAGTCCGCAGCGGCCGGCTACCGAAGGCGCAGGGTCCCTGGAGCCGAAGCCCTGAACCAGCGCGCTGCCGAACTGCTCCGGGCCCAAGCGTGAACGGCGCCTCTGCGGACATGCCTACGGTCGGCATCGTGATCCTCACCATGGGAGACCGGGAGAAGGAACTCCACGCCCTCCTCGACTCGGTGGCCGCCCAGGACGGAGACCCCGCGACGGTCGTCGTACTCGCCCAAGGAGTAGGACTGCCGAGCCTCCGCGACGGAGTCGTGGCCGTCGAGCTACCGGAGAACCTCGGCATCCCCGGGGGCCGGAACGCCGGGGTGCAATGGCTGCGTGAACACGGGGGCGTCGACATCGTGCTGGTCCTGGACGACGACGGCCTGCTGCCCCGGCCCGACACGCTGCGACTGGTCCGGGAGGCCTTCACCGCGAACTCCCGCCTCGGGATCGTGGGCTTCCGCATCGCGGACAAGGAGGGGATCTCGCAGCGCAGGCACGTACCCCGCCTCGGTGGCGCGGACCCTCTCGTCTCCGGGCCGGTCACCACCTTCCTGGGCGGCGCCCACGCCATCCGGATGCGCGTGATCGAGCAGGTCGGCGAGTTCCCCAGCCAGTTCTTCTACGCCCACGAGGAAACCGACTTTGCCTGGCGTGCACTCGACGCCGGCTGGGACATCGACTACCGGGCCGACCTGCTACTGACCCACCCCCGAACCTCGGCATCCCGCCACGCGGTCTACTACCGCAACACCGGACGCAACCGCGTCTGGCTGGCCAAGCGGCACCTGCCCGCCGTACTGGTCCCGGTGTACCTCGCCTCGTGGGCGGCCTACACACTGGTCCAGCGTCCCCCGCCGGCAGGGCTGAAGTCGTGGTGGGCCGGGTTCTTCGAGGGCGTACGCACAGCGTGTCCGCCCCGTCGTCCCATGCGGTGGCGGACGGTCTGGCGCATGACCCGGCTCGGTCGCCCCCCGGTGATCTGACCTCCCGGCATCCGGACATCCCAATCCGTATCCACTCCGAGGGACACGAACCAGGCGGCGTACTCCGACAGGTGGTCGGGTACGCCGCCTCGGGGCGGAGCGGGGGTGCGGGGAGTGGCCCGCGCTGTCACGGCGGTTACTTCGGGTCACTGTTGAACTTCGCGGCCGACCAGAAGTAGCCGAGCACCGCGAGGCCCAGGCACCAGGCGACCGCGATCCACCCGTTGTTGCCGATCTCGGTGCCGAGCAGCAGGCCGCGCAGGGTCTCGATGGCCGGGGTGAACGGCTGGTACTCGGCGACCGGCCGGAACCAGCCCGGCATCCCCTCGACCGGCACGAACGCGCTGGAGAGGAGCGGCAGCAGGATCATCGGCAGCGCGTTGTTGCTGGCCGCCTCCGCGTTCGGGCTGATGAGGCCCATGCCGACGGCGATCCAGGTGAACGCCATGGCGAACAGGACCAGCAGCCCCAACGCCGCCAGCCACTCCACGGCCGTCGCGTCCGTGGACCGGAAACCGATGGCCACCGCGACGGCGCCCACGAGGACCACGCTCGCGATCGACTGCAGCACACTGCTGACCACGTGCCCGATGAGCACCGCACCACGATGGATCGCCATCGTGCGGAAACGGGCGATGATCCCCTCGGTCATATCGTTGGACACCGACACCGCCGTGCCGATCGTGGTCGAGCCGATCGTCATCAGCAGCAGACCCGGCACGAGGTAGGCGATGTAGTCGGACCGGCCGCCACCGCCGATGCCCGCGCTCATCACGTCACCGAAGATGTAGACGAAGAGCAGCAGCAGCATGATCGGCGTCAGCAGCAGGTTCAGGGTCAAGGACGGGTAGCGCCGGGCGTGCAGGAGGTTGCGGCGCAGCATCGTGGACGAGTCACGGACAGCGAGGGACAGGGAACTCATCGGAGGTTCTCCTTGGACTGGTGGGGGACGTCGGCCGGGCCGGTCAGGGCGAAGAACACGTCGTCGAGGTCGGGGGTGTGGACGGTCAGCTCGTCCGCTTCGATGCCGGCCGAGTCCAGCCGGTCGAGGATCGAGCGCAGCGCGCGCTGACTGCCGTCGCCGGGAATCCGCAGCGCCAGCGCCTCGTCGTCCCGGGTGACCTCGCCGAGTACCGCGGTCGCGGACCGGTAGGCGTGCGGGTCGGAGAACCGCAGTCGTACGTGCCCACCGGGGATCAGCCGCTTCAGCTCTTCCGCGGTGCCTTCGGCCGCGATCCTGCCGTCGTTCAGCACCGCGATGCGGTCCGCGAGCTGATCGGCCTCCTCCAGATACTGGGTGGTGAGGAAGACGGTGACGCCACCAGAGACCAGCTCGCGGATGATCTGCCACATGGTGTGGCGGGAGCGGGGATCGAGCCCGGTGGTCGGCTCGTCGAGGAAGATGATCCGCGGATCACCCACCAGCGTCATCGCGATGTCGAGCCGGCGCCTCATCCCGCCGGAATAGGTCGAAGCCGGCTTCTTCGCCGCCTCCACCAGGTCGAACCGCTCCAAGAGTTCGGCGGCGACCCGCCGCCCCTCCCGCTTCGGCAGATGGTGCAGATCCGCCATGAGGAGCATGTTCTCCTCACCCGTGATCAGCCCGTCCACCGCCGAGAACTGCCCCGTGACACCGATCGCGGCGCGGGCCGCCCGCGGGTCGGCGGCCAGGTCGTGGCCGCCGACCCGGATCTCGCCGGAGGCGGGATCCGGGGAGACGAGGGTGGAGAGGATCTGGACGGTGGTGGTCTTGCCCGCACCGTTCGGGCCGAGCAGGGAGAAGACCGTTCCTTGCGGGACGGCCAGGTCGATGCCGTCGAGGACGGTCTTGTCGCCGTAGGACTTGCGCAGCCCGTTCGCGGTGATGGCCCAGCTGGTCATGAGCGGTGCTCCTTTACGGATGTCAGAGGCTGCGGGCGGTGATGTCGCCCTGGGCGGTGGTCGCGTGGATGTCGAGGGCCGCGGCGGCGCCGTCGGCGTTGTGCAGGGCGTTGTGGATCCGGCCGAGGGAGGTGCCGGCGTCGAGGGTGGCGCTGACCCCGTGGGCGGCGCCGATCGAGATCTCGCCGTACTCGGTGCGCAGTTCGACCGTGCCGCGCACGGCCTCGGCGATGCGCAGGTCGCCCTTCTGGGTGCTGATCCGGGCGGGGCCGCCCAGGCGGCCGACCGAGACGTCTCCGGCCGCGAGAGTCAGGTGGGCGCTCGCGGCCTCGTCGAGCTTGACCGAGCCCTGCCCGCCCTCGAAGACGACGTCACCGAGGCGTCCGACGCCGCGGAGTTCGGTGCCTGCCGCCTTCACCTCGACGCGGGAGCCGGCGGGCAGCTGGACGGTCACCTCGATGGAACCGGCGGCGCCCAGGAGCTGGTTCTTCGCCGGGACCGCGATCCGCAGGACCCCGTCGGCGTACTCGACCGAGGTCTGCTCGGCCGCCTTCACGTCGCGGCCCTTCGAAGCGTCGGCGGGCCGGACCTCGACGGCGGTGTCCGTGCGGTCCGCGGCGATGAGGCGGATGCTTCCGGCGGGGATGTCCAGAACGGCGGAGATCGGGGTGGGGGTGGCGAACTTCTGCATGATTCTCTCCTGCGACTCGTTGTTTCCGATGAATGAAAAGCTACGTTGCTTTCCATATCTCGACAAGCAAGTCGTTGCGAAGAATCTCAATACATGCAGGTCAAAGCCATCAAATCGTTGCGAAGGCTTAAAGTTGAATGCAACGACGAAGCCATCAACGTTGCAATGGAATGGAAGTGAAAGCTACAGCCGCACGGCTCCGGCGCTGCCGTCCGACCGCGCCGCGCCGCGCCGCGGGCATGGCGATGCCTCCGCGCGGTGGGTTTCCCAGCCGGCGGAGGCTCGCTCGCGGGGTGTCAGCCGCGCAGAGTGGCGACGGCCTTCTCGATGCGCCCCAGACGCGTCTCAGGCTTCTTCGCGCTCTCGATGGCGCGCACGTGCTCGCGCTTGCGGCTGTACGTCAGGTTGTCGTACGCGGCGCGGGCGGCGGGCTCTTCGTCCAGAGCCCGGGCGAAGTCATCGGGCTCGACGACGACGTGCGGCTCGGTGTCGAGCTCCAGCTCCAGCTCCACCTCGGCCTCCTCCCCGATCTCCACGCCCGCGGCCTGCCGGTGGGCATGGCTGAGGCCGATCAAGTGGCGGGCTCCGCGTAGGGCTGGTCGGTGCCCTGGTCGCTGTAGCCGAGGCTCCAGACGTAGCCCTCCGGGTCGGCGAAGGTGCCGCCGTACCCGCCCCACGGCAGGGCGCCGGCCGGCTTGAGGACCGTGGCGCCGGCCTTCGCGGCCTCCGCCATGATCTCGTCGACCCGCGTCTCGCTGCGGACGACGTACGTCAGGACCAGCCCGCTGAAGCCGCTGCCCTCCTGGTCCGTGCCCACCTGCTGGGCCAGGCCTTCGCGGCTGTAGAAGCCGACCGGCGAAGCACCGTCCGACTCGAAGAACACCGAGATGCCGAAGTCGCTCTGGATCTTCCAGCCGAGTCCCTCGGTGTAGAACTGCTTGGCCCGGTCCATGTCCCGGACACCCAGAAGGATCGAGCTGACGTGCGCCTTCATGTCCTGCTCCTCGCGCGTGAACGGCTGTGGTGGTTGCGGTCGCTGTGACCATCACGCTAGGGCCTGCGGGGCGGACGTGGCTTCTCGATTCCTGACCGGTCCGGACCACAAGAAATTTCTTGGTGACCGATGAGTTTTCCGGCGATCATCAGTCTTAGATCATGAAAGGCGCACCGCGGCGGCCACGGAAGTGGCCGCGGGCAGCGCGCCGGACGCACCACCTAGAGCCCGCCACGAGATACCGAGGACCCACGATGCGCACCCTGATCAGCTCCGCCTTCATCTCCCTGGACGGCGTCGTGGAGGCCCCCGGCGGCGAGCCCGGGTACCGGAACTCCGGCTGGACCTTCAAGGACGTGGAGTTCCTGCCCGAGGCGTTCGAGATCAAGGGCCGGGAGCAGAAGGAAGTCTCCGCGATGCTGCTGGGCCGGACCAGCTACGAGGCGTTCAGCCCGGTGTGGCCCGGCATGGAGGACTTCGCCGACTACAAGGTGATGCCGAAGTACGTCGTCTCCACCACCCTCGCCGAGGACGACCTCGTCTCGGACTGGGGCGACACGACCATCCTGCGCACGCTCGACGAGGTCGCCGCGCTGAAGGAGACCGAGGGCGGCCCGATCATCATGCACGGCAGCGCCGCCCTGAACCGGGCGCTCTCCGACGCCGGCCTGATCGACCGTTACCACCTGCTCGTCTTCCCGCTGCTGCTCGGCGCGGGCAAGCGGCTCTTCAGCGCCACCGACAAGGACGCGCAGAAGCTGAAGCTCGTCGAGCACGCGGCGTACGCCAACGGCCTGCAGCTGAACGTCTTCGACGTCGTCCGCTGACGGGACTCCGTCAGCGGACGACGTCAGCGGGACCCCGTCAGCGGGGCGCCCCTTCTGCCGGGTCCGGGGCGCCCGTCCTTCGGCTTCGTGCCGAGGCGCGCAGCGCCGCCCCGAGGGTGAGCACCATGGTCAGGGCGGAGATGGCGGTGATCACGTAGAGGCCCTGGTGGAAGCTGGTCAGGGTCTCTGCCTCGCCTTCGGGCGTACCGTCGGCCGCCATCGTGGCGGTCACGATCGCCAGGACGATCGCCGCGCCCACCTGGTAGCCCGTCTGCAGCACACCGGCCGCCAGGCCCTGCTCCGAGTCGGCCACGCCGGTGGTCGCCTGGACGTTGGCAGCGGGGAAGGAGAAGGGGAAGGCGATACCGATGAGCACGATGCTGGGCAGGATCACCCAGACGTAGGAGGACGTGCTGTCGATCCGGAGGAAGAGCAGGTACGAGGCGGTGTAGGCCACGAACCCGGCGAAGATCATCCACTGGACGCCGAACCGCGAGATCAGCTTGCCGGCCCGCGGTGCGATCGTGGCGATGAGCAGACCGATGGGCAGGAAGGCCAGCGCCATCTGCATCGGTGACCAGTCGCGCAGGGACTGCAGGTAGAGGCCGCCGATGAACTGGAAGCTCATGTAGGTGCCGAGGATCGCCGCGGCGACCAGGCTGGCGCCGACCAGCGCGCGGTTGCGCAGCAGGCCGAGGCGCAACAGGGGCTGGGCCGCCCGGCGTTCGATGACGACGAAGGCCGCGAGGAGGAGCACGGTTGCGGCGGACATCCCCAGCGTCTGCGCCGAGAGCCAGCCCACGTGGGGAGCCTCGACGATGCTGTAGACGAGGATCAGCATCGCGGCGGTGACGGTGAAGGCGCCGGCGACGTCGAACGTGCCCCCGGCCCGGTCCGTCTTGATGTCCCGGGGCACCAGCGCCATGGCGCCGATGAAGGTGAAGACCGCGACGACGACCGGGAGCAGGAAGGTCCAGCGCCAGTTGATCTCGGTGAGCGCGCCGCCGACGATGACGCCGGTGGAGTAGCCGACCGCGCCGCAGGCGGTGTAGATGCCGACCGCGCGATTGCGCTGCGGGCCCTCCGGGAAGTGGGTGAGGATGATGGACAGGCTGGCCGGGGCGCTGAAGGCGGCGCCGACACCCATGACGAACCGCGCGATGATCACCACCAGTCCGTCATCGGTGATCCCGCCGACCATCGATCCGGCGGCGAAGATGGCGACACCCCACAGGAACATGCGGCGCCGGCCCAGTAGATCCGCCATGCGTCCGCTGAGCAGCAGGAAGCCGCCGAATCCGAGGACGTAGGCGCTGACGACCCACTGCACGGCCGCCGTGGTCATGCCCAGATCGGCCTGGATGGGCGGGACCGCGACCCCGACCATGATGTTGTCGAGGGCGTCCAGGAAGAACGCGGCACAGACACTGACGAGCAGGCCCCATTGGCGTAATCCCCATCGCTTCTCGGTGGTGGGTCCTGGAGTCTCCATGACGGTCACTTGAACAGCCCCCCGTGCCTGTGCAGTCGTCCGGTAGGGAGCGAGGTGGCCTGCTCCTCCAAGCGATCATGGTACGTACGAGGACACCCCGGCTCTTGCCTGAACGCGCATGCGATCTGGCACGTGCGCGCACACCCCCGCTACGGGGGCGCCGCTCCGCGCGTCTCAGCCGAACAGCCGGCGCAGTTCCTCGTGGAACCCGGGGAAGGTCTTGGCCACGCAGGCCGGGTCGTCGAGGGTGATGCCGGCGGCACGCAGGCCCAGTACCGAGAAGGACATCGCGATGCGGTGGTCCCGGCGGCAGTCGATCGCCGCCGGGGCGGGGGCGCCGGGGTGCACGGTGATGCGGTCCGGGCCCTCCTCCACCTCGATGCCCAGCGCGCGGAGGTTCCCCGCGACCGCGGCGATCCGGTCGGACTCCTTCAGCCGCGCGTGCGCGATGCCCGTGATGGTGACCGGGGCGTCCGCGAGCGGGGCGATCGCGGCCATCGTCATGAAGGTGTCCGAGATGTCGCCCATGTCGACGGTGAATCCGCCGCGCAGCGCGCCGGTGCCCGTGACCTCGGTCCACTCCGCGGTCCTGGTGACCAGGGCGCCGGCCTGCCGCAGCACCTCCACGAAGGCGGTGTCGCCCTGCAGGCTGTCCGTGCCCAGGGCCCGGACCCGTACGGTGCGCCCGGTGACCGCGGCCGCCGCGAAGACGTACGAGGCGGTCGAGGCGTCCGGCTCGATGTCAAGGTCGGTGGGCCGGTAGCCGCCCGGGTGGACGGTGATCGCGCTGCCCTCCTCCTCGACCCGGGCGCCGAACTGCCGCATCAGGGCCAGGGTCATGTCCACGTACGGACGGCTGACCAGCCGCGGCACGTCCACCGTGAGCGGCCCGCCCATCAGCGGGGCGGCCATCAGCAGCCCGGAGAGGTACTGGCTGCTGAGCCCGGAATCCAGCTCGATGCGGCCCCCGGCCAGCCCCCGCGCGGTGAGGGTGAAGGGCAGGCCGCTGCCGCGCACCTTCGCCCCGAGCCCGGTGAGCGCCTCCAGCAGCGGCCGTAGCGGGCGCGCCCGCAACTGGTCGGAGCCGTCGAAGGCGATCTCCCCGCGCCCGGTGGCCGCGAAGGGCGGCAGGAACCGCGCCGCCGTGCCGGCGTCGGCGCACCAGACCCGGCCGGGTCCGGCCGGTCCGGCGCCGCGCCCGGTGACCTCCCAGACCTCGCCGGAGCCGTCGCCGTAGCCGGAGCCGTCGCCGTACCCGTAGCCGCTGTCGCCGATGTCGCGCACCCCGGTGCCCAGGTCCGTCAGCGCGGCCCGGAAGGCGAGGGTGTCGTCGCTGACCAGGGGCGCGCCGAGGCGGCTGCGGCCGGGGGCGGCGGCCGCGAGGAGCAGCGCCCGGTTGGTGATGCTCTTGGACCCGGGTATCCGGGCCCGAAGCACGGGAGTTGACGCGGCGCTCATCGTACGGAGCCTCTGCGCTGGGCCCGCTCGAAGCTCGCGCGGGCCGCCGCGGCGACCTTCGGCGCGGTCAGGCCGTGGAGTTCGTACAGGGACTGGTACGGGGCCGAGGCGCCGAAGGAGTCGATGCCCAGCGAGGTGCCGGCCGCGCCGACCAGGGCGTACCAGCCGAGGCTGGAGCCCGCCTCGACGGAGACCCGTGCGGCCACCCCGGTCGGGAGCACCTCCTCCCGGTAGGCCTCCTCCTGCGCCTGGAACCACTCCAGGCAGGGCATGGACACGACGCGGGTCGCCAGCCCCCCGTCCTGCAGGATGCGGCGGGCGTCGAGCGCGATGGGCACCTCGCTGCCGGTGGCGATGAGGATGGCCCCGGGGCGCCCGCCCTCGGCCTCGGCCAGGACGTAACCGCCGCGCGCGGCGCCCTCGGCGGGGGACAGCCCGCTCTCCTCGGTGCGCTCCAGCACGGGCAGGTTCTGCCGGGACAGGCACAGGCCCGCCGGACGGTCGTCGTTCTCCAGGATGGTGCGCCAGGCCACGACGGTCTCGTTCGCGTCGGCGGGCCGGACCACGTCCAGGCCGGGGATGGCGCGCAGCGACCAGAGGTGCTCGATGGGCTGGTGGGTGGGTCCGTCTTCGCCGAGCCCGATGGAGTCGTGGGTCCAGACGTAGGTGACGGGCAGCTTCATCATGGCCGCGAGGCGCACGGCGGGGCGCATGTAGTCGGAGAAGACGAGGAAGGTGCCGCCGTAGGGGCGGGTTCCGCCGTGCAGGGCGATGCCGTTCAGGATCGCGCCCATGGCGTGCTCACGGATGCCGAAGTGCAGGGTCCGGCCGTACCGGTGGCCGGAGTACGCCTCCGTCGCCAACTCCTCCGGGACGAAGGAGGGTTCGCCCTTCATGGTGGTCAGGTTGGACTCGGCGAGGTCCGCGGAGCCGCCCCACAGTTCGGGCAGCGTCGCGGCCAGCGCGCTCAGCACCTCCCCGGACGCCTTGCGGGTGGCCATCTGGCCGCCTCCGGCGAACACCGGCAGGCTCTCCCGCCAGCCCTCGGGCAGCCGGCGCTCGGAGAGCCGGTCGAAGAGCCCGGCGCGCCCGGGGTTGAGGGCGCGCCAGTCGGCGAGTGTCTTGTCCCACTGGCGGTGGGCCTCGGCGCCGCGGTCGGCGACCCGGCGGGCGTGGGCCAGGACCTCGGCGGGGACCTGGAAGGAGAGCGCGGGGTCGAGGCCCATCGCGGCCTTGGCGGCGGCGGCTTCCTCGGCGCCGAGGGCGGATCCGTGGACGGCGCCGGTGCCCCGCTTCTTCGGCGCGGGCCAGCCGATGATCGTGCGCAGCGATACGAGGGAGGGCCGGTCGGTGGTCTCCCGGGCGGTGACGAGCGCCCGGTTCAGGGCCTCGACGTCCTCGGCGTACCCGCGATCCTCCCCTCCCGCCGTCCAGTCGACCTCCTGCACGTGCCAGCCGTACGCCCGATAGCGGGCGAGGGTGTCCTCGGAGTGCGCGATCCGCCGGTCGTCCTCGATGGAGATGCGGTTCTCGTCGTAGAGGACGACGAGGTTGCCCAGGCGCTGGTGTCCGGCCAGCGAGCTGGCCTCGTGCGCGACGCCCTCCTCCAGGTCGCCCTCGGAGGCGATGGCCCAGACGGTGTGGTCGAAGGGGGAGGCGCCGGGCGCGGCCTCCGGGTCGAACAGGCCGCGCTCGCGGCGGGCGGCCATGGCCATGCCCACCGCGTTGGCGAGGCCCTGGCCGAGGGGGCCGGTGGTGGTCTCCACGCCCGGCGTGTGCCCGTACTCGGGGTGCGCGGGGGTCAGACTGCCCTCGGTGCGCAGGCCCTTGAGGTCGTCGAGGGTGAGCCCGTAGCCCGACAGGTAGAGCTGCGTGTAGAGGGTCAGGCTGGCGTGGCCGCAGGAGAGCACGAACCGGTCGCGGCCGGCCCAGCGCGGGTCGCGGGGGTCGTGCCGCAGCAGCCGCTGGAAGAGCAGGTACGCGGCCGGCGCGAGGCTCATTGCGGTGCCGGGGTGTCCGTGTCCGGCCGCCTCGACCGCGTCCACGGTCAGCGCGCGGGCGACCTCGACGGCCCGGCGGTCGGCGTCCCCCCAGAGCAGGGCGGGCGCGGTGCCCTGCGGGGCGGTGGCGACGGTCATGACGGGCCTTCCTGTTCGGGGGATTCGGGGGATTCGGGGGATTCGGGGGATTCGGGTACGGATGCGCGTCCGGGTCCCGCGGAACCCGCGGGCCCCGCGGCCCCCACCACTCCTGCGCGTACGAGGCCTGCGGTGCGTTCGGCCGCTGCGCCCCCGCCGGCCCACCCCGCCGGGCGGACCGATCCGCCGTGGCGGACCGCGCGGGCACGTTGCACCGCGCGGGCACGTCGGACCGCGCGGGCACGGGCGTAGCGGACGGGGGCCCGCTTCACCGGGAGATCCGCTCGTGGGCGGCCCGGAGCAGGTCCTCGTCCGGGGCGGTGAACAGGGCGGGCCGGCCGATGGCGTCGAGCACGACGAACCGCAGCCGGCTGCCCCGGGTCTTCTTGTCGATGCCCATCGCGTCGCGCAGCGGGGCCCAGGCCCCGGCGTGGGTGGTGGGCAGGCCGGCGGCGGCGAGGAGGGTGCGGTGGCGCTCGGCGTCGGCGGCGGACAGCCGGCCGTCGAGCCGGGCCAGTTCGGCGGCGAAGACCATGCCGACGGCCACCGCGTGGCCGTGCCGGACCCGGTAGCCGGCGACCCGCTCGATGGCGTGGCCCAGGGTGTGCCCGTAGTTGAGGTGCTCGCGGCGGCCGTCCTCCCGGAAGTCCTCGGTGACGACCTCCGCCTTGACCCGGACGGCGCGCTCCACGAGCTCCCGGGTGTGGACGGCCCCGGCGGGGTCCGCCTCGACCAGGCGCAGGATCTCCGGATCGGCGATGAACCCGGCCTTGATCACCTCGGCGAGGCCGCTGACGTAGTCGGCGGGCGGCAGGGTGGCCAGCAGGTCCAGGTCGCACAGCACCCCGGCGGGCGGGTGGAAGGCGCCGACCAGGTTCTTGCCCTGGGGCAGGTTGACGGCGGTCTTCCCGCCGATGGCGGCGTCGACCATGCCGAGCAGGGTGGTCGGTACGAGCACCAGCCGTACGCCGCGCAGCCACCCGGCGGCGGCGAACCCGGCGAGGTCGGTGGTGGCCCCGCCGCCGACGGCCACGACGGCGTCCGAGCGGGTGAACCCGGCGTCGGCGAGGGCCCGCCACAGGCCCGCGACGACGGTCATGTCCTTGGCGGCTTCGCCCTCGGGCACTTCCAGCGAGACGACGATGCGTCCCTCGTCGTTGAGTTCCCGCGCGATCCGCCGGGCGGTCGCCAGCAGCGTGCGGGAGTGCACGACGGCCACCCGCAGCGGTTCGGAGCCCAGTACGCGCCCGGTCTCGCCGGTCAGCCCGTGACCGACGACGACCTCGTAGGGACGCTCGCCCCCGACCGGTATCCGGGTGCTCCCCACCAGCGCCGGCGTGTTCAGCGTCGGGGCGCTCACCGGACGGCCAGGTTCTCGAGGTAGCTCCGGTGGTTGCGGGCGGTCTCGGCGAGGGAGTCCCCGCCGAACTTCTCCAGCGCGGCGTGCGCGAGGACCAGCGCCGTCATCGCCTCGGCCACGACGGCCGCGGCGGGCACCGCGCAGACGTCGGAGCGCTGGTGGTGGGCGACGGCCGGTTCGCCGGTGGCGACGTCGACGGTGGCCAGGGCCCGCGGCACGGTGGCGATGGGCTTCATGGCGGCGCGCACCCGCAGCGGTTCGCCGGTGGTCATCCCGCCCTCGACCCCGCCGGAGCGGGCGGTGCGGCGGCGGACGGCGCCGTCCTCGCCCCGCTCGATCTCGTCGTGGGCGAGGGAGCCGGGGACCCGGGCCAGGCCGAAGCCGTCGCCGAACTCCACGCCCTTGATGGCCTGGATGCCCATGAGGGCGGCCGCGAGCCGGGAGTCGACGCGCCGGTCGCCGTGGACGTAGCTGCCCAGGCCCGGCGGAAGTCCGTACGCGAGCACCTCGACGACCCCGCCGAGGGTGTCGCCGTTCTCGTGGGCCCGGTCGACCTCGGCGACCATCGCGGCGGAGGCCTGCGGGTCCAGGCAGCGCACCGGGTCGGCGTCGACGCGCTCGGTGTCGCCCGGCCCCGGCACCACGCCCTCGGGTGCGGCGGCCGCGCCGAGGGCGACGACGTGGCTGACGATCGTGATCCCGTACGCCTGCTGGAGGAAGGCCCGGGCGACCTCCCCGACGGCGACCCGGGCGGCGGTCTCGCGGGCGCTGGCCCGCTCCAGGACCGGGCGGGCGTCGTCGAACCCGTATTTCTGCATCCCGGCGAGGTCGGCGTGGCCGGGGCGGGGGCGCGAGAGCGGGGCGTTGCGCGCCCGGCCGGCCAGCACCTGCGGGTCCACCGCGTCGGCGGCCATCACCGTCTCCCACTTGGGCCATTCCGTGTTGCCGACCTGGATCGACACCGGCCCGCCCTGGGTGAGGCCGTGGCGGACTCCGCCGAGGAAGGTCACCTCGTCCCGCTCGAAGGCCATCCGGGCGCCCCGGCCGTGGCCGAGTCGGCGTCGGGCGAGGGAGTCGGCGACCGCCTTGGTGGAGATCTCCACGCCGGCGGGCAGGCCTTCGAGGACGGCGGTGAGGGCGGGGCCGTGCGATTCGCCCGCGGTGAGCCATCGCAAAGTACTCAAGGGTGATCCTCTGTCATGGGGCGGAAGGGTTCGTACGGGGATCCGCGGGCGCGGGGTCAGACGCCGACGGCCACCGGCGGAGCCTCGATCGGCCCCATCCGCTGGACCCGCCAGCCGGCGCCCATCAGGCCCTGGGCCAGGGTGACCGCGGTACCGCGGGCGACCATCAGCTCCACCAGGCCGCTCTCGTCGCCGGGCGAGTGGTCGATGGTCATGTCCTCGATGTTGACCGCGAGTTCGGCGGCGTTCGCGAGGAGCCGGGCGAGTTCGCCGGGCTGGTCCCCGATCAGGACGCGGACCGGAGCGCAGGCGGGCACCGGGTGCCCGTGCTTGCCGGGGATGCGGTCGCGGCCGCTGAGGCCGCGGCCGAGCAGGTCGGCCAGGAGCGTGGTGCCCTGGGCGCGTTCGTCGGCATCGTCGGTGGCGAGGCCCCGCAGGGCGGCCACGGTGACCTGGAGGTCCTCCGCGAGCTCGGTCAGCACGTCGGCGACCGCCGTGGCGTTGGACTCCAGGATGTCGCTCCACAGCCGGGGGTCGCCCCCGGCGATCCGGGTCACGTCGCGCAGCCCCTGCCCGGCGAGGCGGCAGGCGTCCTCCGGGAGGTTTTGGAGGCGGGCGGCCATCAGCGAGGCCACCACGTGCGGGGTGTGGGAGACGCGGGCCACGGCCCGGTCGTGGACGTCGCTGTCCATGACGACGGGCACCGCCCCGCACAGGGAGACCATCATGAGCGCCATGTTGAGCGCGTCGCGGCTGGTGTGGGCCGTCGGGGTCAGCACCCAGGAGCGGCCCTCGAAGAGGGTGGCGCAGGCGGCGAGCGGGCCGGAGCGCTCCCGGCCGGCCATGGGGTGTCCGCCGATGAAGCTGACGGGGTCCGCGCCGGCGGCGAGGACCCCGATCTCCGGTTCGGTCTTGACGCTGGCGACGTCGGTGTAGGAGCGGGCCAGGCCCCGCCTCTGCTGGGCGGCGAGCACGGTGCCGACCTGGGCCGGCGGGACGGCCAGTACGGCCAGGTCCACGGTGGCCTTCGGGGCGCCGACGGTGCCGGCGCCGAGCGAGGCGGCGGTGCGGGCGGCCGAGTCGTTCTCGTCCATGAGGTGGACGGCCACTCCGCGGCGGGACAGGGCCAGTGCGATGGAGGTTCCGATGAGGCCGGTCCCCACCACCGCGGCGGAGCGGATCATCTGGATTCTCCGGCGGTGACCAGGTCCTGGCGCAGGGCGGCCGCGCCGCGCAGGTAGATGTGCTTGATCTCGCGCTTGGACAGCTCCGTCTCGGCGTACGCGAGGATCCGCACGACCCGGGGCAGGGCCCCGGCGATGTCCAGTTCCTGCGCGCACATCATCGGCACGTCGGTCACGCCCAGATCGCGGGCGGCGACCGCCGGGAACTCACTGACCAGGTCGGGGGTCGCCGTGAAGAACAGGCTGACCAGCTCCTCCTGGTCGAGCCCGTTGGCGGCGAGCATCTCCTGGAACAGTGTGCGGACCCCGTCCAGCAGGTGGCCCCGCTCGTCGGCTTCCAGCTGGATGGCACCGCGCAGGGCACGCACGGACATGGGCTTCTCCCTTTGCTTCAGGTACGTCGATCGGCCGCTCGGGATCAGGCGGCGGCCGGTACGGCTTCGCGACGGGCGCCGGCCGTCCCGCGGTCGCGGTACGTCCCGCGGTCGCGGTACAGCTCGGCGACCCGGAAGGCCAGGTCGAGCGACTGCTTGCGGTTCAGGCGCGGGTCGCACGCGGACTCGTAGCGCTGTCCGAGGTCGGTGAGCCGGACCTCGGCGCCGCCCCCGACGCATTCGGTGACGTCGTCGCCGGTCAGCTCGATGTGGATGCCGCCGGGGTGGGTGCCGAGCGCGCGGTGGACCTCGAAGAAGCCGGTGACCTCGTCGAGCACGTCGTCGAAGTGCCGGGTCTTGTGGCCGCTGGGCGCCTCGAAGGTGTTGCCGTGCATCGGGTCGCAGATCCACGCGGGGCGCGCGCCCTCGGCGGTGACCTTGCCGATCAGCTCGGGGAGGATCTCGCGGATGTTGCGGGCGCCCATCCGGGTGATGAAGGTGAGGCGGCCGGGCTCGCGTGCCGGGTCCAGCTTGTCGATGAGGCGCAGGGCCTCGTCGACGGAGGTCGTGGGGCCGAGCTTGACTCCGATGGGGTTCTGCACCGTGGAGGCGAACTCGACGTGGGCGCCGTCCAGTTGACGGGTGCGTTCGCCGATCCAGATCATGTGGCCGGAGACGTCGTACGGCCGGCCGGTACGGGCGTCGACGCGGGTGAGCGCGGCCTCGTAGTCCAGCAGCAGGGCCTCGTGGCTGGCGAAGATCTCGGAGGAGTGGACGGCCGCCGGGTCGGCGCCGCAGGCGGCGAGGAAGGTGAGCGCGTCGTCGATGTCCCCGGCGAGACGCTCGTAGCGCTCACCGACCGGGGAGGCGGCGACGAAGTCGCGGTTCCACTCGTGGACCTGGCGCAGGTCGGCGTAACCGCCGGTGGTGAAGGCCCGTACGAGGTTCAGGGTGGCGGCGGAGGAGTGGTACATCCGCTTGAGCCGCTCCGGGTCCGGGGTGCGGGACTCGGGCGTGAAGGCGAGGCCGTTGACGGAGTCACCGCGGTAGACGGGCAGTTCGACACCGCCCTGGATCTCGGTCGGCTTGGAGCGGGGCTTGGAGTACTGCCCGGCGATCCGGCCGATCTTCACCACGGGCACGGAGCTCGCGTAGGTGAGGACGGCGGCCATCTGGAGCAGGGTCCGCACCTTGTCGCGGACCTGGTCGGAGCTGACGGCGTCGAAGGTCTCGGCGCAGTCCCCGCCCTGGAGGACGAAGGCCTCGCCCCGGGCGACGTCGGCGAGCCGGTCGCGCAGCCGGTCGCACTCGCCGGCGAAGACCAGGGGCGGGTAGGAGGCGAGGTCGTCGAGCGCGGAGCGCAGGGCGACCGGATCGGGGTAGGAGGGCTGCTGGGCGGCGGGCAGCAGCCGCCAGGAGTCGACGGCCGTGGCGTGCGTGGCGAGGGTCATGGTGGCTGTGCCTCGATCGGTTTCGGTGGGAAAGGGAAGAGGTGTGGGCCTGTCGCCGCCCGGGATGGCGGCCCCGGGACCGGGGGTCCGTACGGTGGTGCGGCCGTACGGACCCCCGGTGGGCAATCCGTTGCGGGTGCCTGTCTCGCCAGGGCCTAGACCGGCTCGTGGACCCCGGAGGGAACGGCCTCGGGTGCCCGGGCCTCAGGCTTCGCGGCTTCCTCACCGGCGGCCTTGTGGCCCTTGGTGAGGCCGAAGAAGAGCAGACCGCCGACGCCGAGGACGGCGATGACGATGCCCATCGGGACCGCGCTGTCCTCGCCGGCGAGGCCGACGAGCGGGACCACGGCCGCGCCGATCAGGTGCTGGGACAGGCCCAGCAGCGCGGCGGCCGAACCGGCCACGTCGCCGTGGTCCTGGAGGGCCAGCGCGAAGGAGTTCGGCAGGACGAGACCGACGCTGGAGACGACCAGGAAGAGCGCGACGAGCAGCGGGGCCAGACCGGCGTCGG
Organism: Streptomyces sp. NPDC099050; assembly: GCF_044759865.1. Classification (NCBI taxonomy): domain Bacteria; kingdom Bacillati; phylum Actinomycetota; class Actinomycetes; order Kitasatosporales; family Streptomycetaceae; genus Streptomyces; species Streptomyces sp. NPDC099050. The sequence goes on from NZ_JBIWAE010000021.1 coordinate 111,583, forward strand.
TGAGGACGACGGCGAGCAGCCCGAGGCCGCCGACCGCGGAGAGCGCCAGACCGGTGGCGAGCAGGGCGCGCGGGCCGGTCTTGTGCACGATGCGGCCGCTGACCTGCGCGGCGATGACCAGGCCGAGCGCGTTGACGCCGAAGACGACGCTGTACGCCTGCGGGGACATCCCGTGGATGGACTGGAGCACGAAGGTCGAGCCGGAGATGTAGGCGAACATCGCGGCGAAGGCGAAGCCGCAGGCCAGGTTGTAGCCGACGAACACGCGGTCGCCGAGCAGCCGGCGGAAGATCGGGCCGGTGGCCTTGAGGCCGCCGCGCACGCGCCGTTCGGCGGGGTGCGTCTCGGGCAGGGCTCCGGCGACGCCGAGGAGCATCAGGGCGCCGACGATGGCGAGGGCGATGAAGATGCCCTTCCACGAGGTGACGAGCATCAGCTGGCCGCCGAGGACGGGGGCCAGGATCGGCGCGATGCCGGTGATGAGCATCAGCATCGCGAAGAACCGGGCCGCGGCGGGGCCGGTGTGCCGGTCGCGCACGACCGCGGAGGCGATGACGATGCCGGTGGCGCCGCCGAGGCCCTGGAGGGCGCGCAGCCCGACCAGCGTCCAGATGTTGGGGGCGAAGGCGCACAGCAGGGCGGTGACGGCGAACAGCGCCAGCCCGGCGATGAGCGGACGGCGCCGGCCGAGCGCGTCGCTGACGGGTCCGGCGATGAGCTGGCCGATGCCGAGGCCGAGCAGGCAGGCGGTGAGGCTGAGCTGGGCCGCCGAGGCGCTGGTGTTCAGGTCCTCGGCGATCTGCGGAAGGCCGGGCATGTAGGCGTCGTTGGCCAGCGGGCCGAGAGCGGTGAGTGCACCGAGGATGATCGCGAACCGGACGATGCCGGCGCTCTTCGGTGTGGCGGATGAAGTCATGTGTCTGATCCCCTCCGGGGAACGCGGAATCAGTAGGCGACGGTGATGCGGGCCTGGATCGCGTCGCCGCGCTCCAGTTCGTCCGCGAAGGCCACCGCGTAGTCGGCGATGCTGATCTGGCTCTTGCCTTCGGCGTCCACCAGGAGCTGCTCACCGCCGACGCGATAGGTCCCGGTGCGCTCACCGGGCTCGATCTGGGCGGCGGGGGAGATGAACGTCCAGTCCAGGGAGTCGGCCTGGCGGTAGAGGGCGAGCGCCTCGCTCTGGGCGAGCGCGTTCTGCTTCCACACGGCCGGGAAGTTCGGGTTGTCGATGACCTTGACGCCCGGGGAGACCTCCAGGCTGCCGGCGCCGCCGAGGACCACGACACGGCGTACGCCGCTGCGGGTGAGGCCCTCGATGAGCGCGTTGGCCGCACCGACGATGATCTTGTGGTCGTCGTCCACGCCGAGCTTGGGGCCGACGGCCGAGGCGACGGCGTCGTAGCCCGCCGCGGACAGTTCGGCCACGGTGTCCGCGTCGGTGGCGTCACCGGCGAGGACCTTGAGGCCTTCGTGGCCGTTGCCCGCGATCTCTCCGGTGCGGGTCACGCCGGTGACGGCGTGTCCGCGGGAGAGCAGTTCGCCCGCGATGGCGCTGCCGATGTGTCCGCTGGCTCCGAAAAGCAGGATGTTCATGGTGGTGCCTCTTCTTCCTCGGTGATTCTTCGGGGGTGGTGCCGGACGACATGACGTCCGCGGGCTAGTCCTCTTCGAGGAAGTCGGGCTGCTCGCGGATGATCTCGTCCCAGAGCAGCTGGAAGCTGAACCAGCCCAGCTGCTCGTTGCCGAAGCCGTCCCCGGCGGCGACGGCCTGCTCATGGGTGAAGCTCTTGGGCGTGCCCGCGGCCCTGGCGAGCAGCTGCACCTGGGCGCAGCTGTCGTAGGTGAAGAACCAGTGCACGGCCTCGTCGAGCGATCCGCCGACGGTTATCAGGCCGTGGTGGCGCAGCAGGATCGCGCGGTTGCCGCCCAGCTTCTCCGCGATGTCGCGGCCGAGTTCGGCCGAGACGGAGGGGCCCTCGTACTCCTCGTAGAGGACCTGGCGGTTGTAGAAGGCCGCCGATTCCTGGTCTATGGGGTCCAGCAGGCGGCCCAGGGCGCCCAGCGCGCGGGAGTGCGCGGTGTGGCCGTGGGCGGCCGCCGTGGCACCGGGCTGCATTTCGTGGATGGCCGAATGGATGACGAACGCGCTGGGGTTGACCCGGTGCTTGCCCTCCACGACCTTGCCCGCCGAGTCCACGCAGATGAGGTCGGCGACGCGGACCAGGTTGAAGGAGACACCGAAGGGGTTCACCCAGAACCGGTCCTCGTGCTCCGAGTCGCGGACCGAGATGTGGCCCGAGATGCCCTCACCGAAGCCGTACTTCCCGAACAGCCTCAGCGCGGCGGCGAGCCGCTGCTTGCGGTGGCGGCGCGTCTCCTCGTGGGTGGCGAAGACCGGCTCGCTCGGGATCGGCAGGCCGGTGTGCGTGTCCGCCAGGTAGGCGGGCCGGTCGGTCTCGGTGACGCTCATGCTCGGGGGTCCTCATCTCCGGAATCTCCGGGTCGTCTTCCGGTGTCGGCACGGGTACGGGTACGAGTACGGGTACTGCTGCTGGTACGGCTGCTGGTGCCGGTGCTGGTGCTGGTGCTGGTGCGCGCGGCGGTACGGGCACGGGTGCGGGTGCGGGTGGCGCTAGACCGTGAGCAGGACGTCCTCGTTCTCCTGGGTAGCGGCCGTGACGGTCTCGGCGTGCTGCAGGATCGCGCCGACGATGTCCTGGCTGCGGTCGACCAGGGAGGGGATCCCGAAGGTGAAGAAGAGCGAGCCGGCCGCGATGTTGCCGAGCCCGTACAGGCGCGGGTCGGGCCGGCCGTTGGTGGTCAGCTGGCTGGTCGGACGCGCTATGTGCAGGCCGCCGTGGGGGTGCCGGCTGGCGACGCGGCTGCGCATGAGCGAGGTGACCAGGGGCGCGGCGCTGGTGGGGATGCGCCCCTCGGAGGCGTTGACCGCGCTGATGACGCGGTCGGCCGTGAAGTCGTGTCCCTCGGCGGTGACGACGTCGAAGCCGGCCTCGGGGTTCGGGGTGATGTTCTGCAGGCCGGCGACGATCTCCAGCTTGTCCGCCTCGACGAGGTCGAGGAGGACTCCGGCGCTGCCGGGCGGCATCGGGCAGCACAGGCTCATGATCGTGCGGTAGTGGGCGCGCAGCAGCTGGACCTTGTCCTGCTCGCGCAGCATCGGCCAGACGTCGGGGCCGGTCTCGGGGACCGCGCGCTGGAGGATGCGCAGGCCCATGTGGGGGGAGTCGACCTCTTCGATCTGCCGGCGCAGCCGGTCGACCGGGTCCTCCAGGTCGACCCGGATGATCTCCGAGACCACCGCGTCGAGGTCGGCGCCGACGTCGCGGAACTCGGCCCGCATGATGGTGGCGATGTCCTCGAGGGTGACCTCGGGGTGGATCGCGGCCAGCTCTTCCATCCGGTGCGGGGTGAAGTGCCGCAGCTCGAAGGGGACCGCCTTCTGCCGTACGCCGGGCAGGACGCCGCGCCGGGACAGCAGGCTGATCCTGCCCTGGTGTCCCTGGGCGGCCAGCGACAGGATGATGTCGATGGCGGTCAGGCCGCTGCCGATGATCGCGACGTGTTCCCGCTCGCCCACGTCGGCCAGCTTGCTGACGATGGGGTACGGGTCCCCGACGAAGCCGGGGGTGTCGCCCAGACCGTAGACGTCCTTGGGGCTGTCGCCGCCGACGCACAAAATCGCGTAGTCGAAGGCGCGGGCCCGGCCGTTGCCGGTGCGCAGCAGCACCCGGTTGGCGGCGCGGCTCGCGGAGGCCACCCCCTCGCCGACGAGGTCGACCCGCCAGCCCTGGCGGCGCAGTTCGCCGAGCGCCGCGTAGGCGGTCTGCTCCAGGTACTCCCCGTAGACGGTGCGGGGGGCGAAGCGGCTCCCCGACCAGCGGTCGACTCCGGTGCGGACCCCTATGACCTTGTCCCGCGTCTCCAGCCAGTTCTCGAAGTGCTGGAGGTCGCCGGCGCGCACGGACATGTCGTCGGGGGTCGCGTTGACCTTGAGGGTCTCGGTGTCGACCTGGTAGGCACGCCCCCGCCACAGGTGCGGTGACGGTTCGAAGACCGTGAGGCTGCCCGGTTCGCTTTGTGTTCGCGACAACGCGTCGATCAAGCAGACTGCAGCCGCGCCTCCTCCGACGATGCCGATCGAGAATCCACGGGACATGTGTCAGTCACCTATCAATTCGTGGAAGGCGCGGGGTCGTCGTGCGCCGGCCTTGCTGTCCGCGATCACGGTGGCCCTTTCCTCGCCTACTCCGGGGATTCAGTGGGAGCCGCCGGCCACCCCCGGTGCGGCGGGGGCGGAACCGGTCGGCCAAAGGTGCGGGTCTTTGCGACTGGGTCTCTGCGACTCGGGTCCCTGCGACTCAGGCGGCGGAGTTCTTGAAGTTCTTCATCGAGACGGTGAAGTCCCCGCGGTTGGCGCGGTAGTCGATGCAGTACTCCTGCGGGTACCAGCCGCCGATCTGCCACCGCTGCGGCTGCTTGATGGGCCAGCAGCGGCTCGGGTTGACCCCGTTGGCTATGCCCTCGAACCAGGCCTTCGTGATCATCGGCTCGAGGAAGCTGATCTTCGCGTCGTAGGACCCGTAGATGAAGGTCTGGGTGAAGGCGACGGAGTGCCATTCGGGCGAGTTCAGGTCGACCAGGTGGTTGCCCATGGCCGCCTCGGCCACGTCGTTGTTCACGTAGTCCGCCGGCAGGTACTGCGGGGGAATCGGCTTGATGGCCGTCGCGAAGTCGTCGCAGTTGATGGCCAGGCCGCAGGGGCCGCTGCGGATCGCGTCGCGCTCCGCCTTGGACTGCGTGTAGAAGTGGAAGTCGAAGTGCGGGACGTTGTAGATGTGCTCCGGCCCGTGGCCCATCGGGTTGTAGTTCAGCAGGGCCCACTTGAGCGGCATCCCGGGCAGCGCGGTCAGCTGCGAGGGCAGCTCCAGCGGGCGCTCGTGGCCGCCGACGCACTCGGTGTGCTCGTTGACCGTGCCGTTGCCGTCCATGTCGTAGCAGTGGTGGCCGTCGGTCATGGTGGTCGGCAGGTTGGTCAGCGTGTTCTGGGGGAAGACGAAGCCGACGGTCTGCGGGGTGGTGCCGTTGATCTGCGCGTACGTGCGCACGGTGCCGTTGCCGAGCGCGCTCGGGGCGCCGTACGAGGCACAGGCACCCGCGTAGGAGAGCGTCTCCCGGAGCAGTACCTGCGAGGCCCACTGCGCGACCTTGACGGTGCGCTCGCGGGCCGGGGCGTCCCGCGTCACCAGGCAGACGGTCACCGGGCCGGGCGTACGCGCCGCGGCCCGCGCGGTGGAGTCCGTGGCCTGGGCCGGGTCGCCGGGCAGGATCAGCAGGGTCAGGGCTGATATGGCCAGGGCGGCTCCGAGGAGCACCCGCCAGCTCAACAGGTTCTTCGCACGCACTTCACACCTGTTCCAGTTCGAATCTGTGGAATCCGCCCTGAAGGAAGATCAGGGGGGTCTGGGTCTCGCGGGCACCCATGGCGACGACTTCGCCGATGACCATCACGTGGTCGCCTGCCACCACGTGGTCGCGCAGGCTGCACTCCATCCAGGCCGCCGCGTCGAACAGGAGCGTCCCGGTGGCCTCTCCCGGCGCTCCGGCCACCTCGGTCAGCGCCTGGTCGCGCTCGGGCCGCCGGCGTGCGAACGCGCGGGCGGTCGACTCGCCCTCGGCGCCGAGGATCGAGATCCCGACGACACCGGCCCGCAGCAGCTCGGCGAAGAACTCCGAGTCGTGACGGAAGCTCAGCGACACCAGCGGCGGTTCGAGGGAGACGGAGGTGAGCGAGTTGACGGTGATCGCGTTGTGGGTGCGCACGCCGTCCTGGTCGGTGTAGGTGCTGACGACGCACACCCCGGTGGCGAAGGAACGCATCACGTCGCGCAGGTCGTGGTTCATGGCCGGGCCTCTCTGCTGGGCGCGGACGGGTGCGCGCGGCGCTTCGGCCGCGGGCACCCGTCCGGACGCGGGCTTGACGGTCAGTTGTCCTGGGCCCAGCGGCCGCGGGTCCAGCCGTCGAGGTCGTAGTCGTCCAGGGCCTTCTGGACGAGATCGCCGTAGTTGTCGAGCAGACCGGCGCCGCGCGACCAGTTCAGGGTGTCGAGGCGCACCTGGTCGGGGCCGCCGGCGTAGTTGAGCTCGTACAGCTCGTGGCGGGCGCCGAACTCGGTGCCGATCGCGTCCCAGGCCAGCTTGAAGAGCTTGGTGCGCTCCTCGGCGGTGGCGCCGGTGCCGCGGTAGTAGCGGTCGAGCAGCGGGCGCAGCTCGGGGTTCTGCAGGTCCTTGGCGCTGGAGGGGGTCATCAGCAGCGCGCCCGCGAGGTGCTCCTCGAAGAAGCGGTGCGTGCGCTCCCAGCTGAGCGGGGCGAGCGCCCGGTAGCCGGCCGAGTAGTCCATGCGCGGCAGGACGGTGCCGGCCGGGCCGGCCTCCGGGTCCAGGGCCATGGCGGTGGTGACGGCCCAGGTCTGGTGGCGCCAGGCGAGCAGCTCGCCGAGGCCGGCCTGGACGCCGCGGAAGCCGTCCGTGCCGTTGATGCGGGTGCCCCGGTCGAGGACGCCCGCCATGAACTCCAGCTTGACCGACATGCGGATCGCGCCCTGGAAGAAGCCGCGGGAGAGCAGGCCGGAGCGCGGGAAGTACTGGTGGATCTTCTCGGTGTCCCGGTAGATCAGGACGTTCTCCCAGGGGATGAACGCCTTGTCGAAGACCAGCACCGCGTCGTTCTCGTCGAACCGGCTGGAGAGCGGGTTGTCGAACGGGCTGGTGGCCTTGGACTCGTAGGAGGTGCGGCAGACGACCTTCATGCCGGGGGTGTTCAGCGGGGCCAGGAAGGCCAGCGCCATGTCCTCGGCCTTGCCCTTTTCGAGGTTGGCCAGGTGGATCTGGCCGACGAAGGCGACGTTGCTGAGCGCGGAGGCGGTGGCCATGAGCTTGGCGCCCTCGACGACGATGCCGTCCTCGCGCTCTTCGACGACCTTCAGGTAGACGTCGCGGATCTCGTGCGCCGACTTGTTGCGGTCGACCGGCGGGTTGACGATCGCGTGGCTGATCGAAAGGCCCTGGCGGGCGTACTTCTCGTACCAGGCGCGGGCGTTGTCGCCGAAGGGCTCGTAGAAGTCGTGGGTGACGGCCAGGCCGGCCATGAACGACGCCTTGTAGTCGGGCGTGCGGTTCATGAAGCCGTAGCTCAGGCGGGCCCAGTGCTCGATGGCGTCGCGGGCCTTGATGAGGTCCTCGCCCGAGTGCGCCGGGGTGAAGAAGCGGTGGACGCGGTACCCCGTGTACCGGTCGACCGTCGTCATCAGGTCCTTGGTGTCCGGGTGGTGGAGCGCGTCGTAGAGGTGCGCGGTCGACCGCGCGGCCATGGCGAAGGCCGGGTGCGTCGTCACGTCCTTGACGAGCTCGCCGTCCACGAAGACCTGGCGACCGTCGCGCAGGCTCTCCAGGTAGGAGTCGCCCGTCATGAGGTCGTTCGGAGCCTCGCCGGCCGACTGATCCACTATCGGGACCTGACCCATTTTGGTGTCCTCTCCAGGGGTAATACAAGCGACCGCTGCCGGACGCACAGTTCGATTGCCCCGAGCGTAGGCTCGGCCGCCGATCCGCTCTTGCTGGGCCGCGCACGGACAATTGCCCATCTACGCCAACCCTGGCGTCATCACCTTCGAGGAGGTACGTCAACTACGCGCCGGAGAAGCCTTGTTGACTTCATGGAGAAGGATCGCTCCGCGCTTCTCGATATTGCGGAACAATGAATTCCGGATGCTCCGAAATAACTTCGACCCGGCATGGATCCAAGTAATTCGGATACACGGCCGGGCCGAATGGAAAAGAATTACAAAAGATGTCGGACGGCTGGTCAGGCCGCGGGACGGGTGTGCCGGGCGGACGCCGCGTCGATACAGGCGGCCTCGGCTATCAGAATGATCTTCTCCACGTGCGGCAGCAGTCGCATGCCCGCCTCGGTGAGCTGGACCCGGCCGCCGGCGCGATGGAACAGCTCGGCCCCGATGTAGTCCTCGAGGTGCTTGATGTGGGCGGTGACGCTGGGCTGCGAGTAGTGGAGGTTGCGAGCGGCGCGAGTGAAGCTCATCTCGGCGGCTACTTCACGGAACGAGCGTAACTGCTGGAACTGCACGGCAGGGGCTCCCTTCTGCGAGGCTCAGAGCCTCGGAGGCATGAAACATACCACGGTGCAGGTATAACTGCAGTAGGAGAATTCACGCTTCACGTTCCCGCCAAACCCCGGACATACCTGTGGCCATGCCCGCAGGGAGGGCATGGCCACAGGTCAGCCGCTGCTTCGTGGTGGACAGCGGGTTGGGCGGAGTGGACTAGTCGGACATCTCCATCGGCGAGAGGAGGTCCCGGGCGATCTGCGGGAGCAGACGGTCGATCAGGACCCCCGTGCGCGCGGACCCGTCGGCCGCGCGCGGGATCACGTCGACGGCCACCGCGTGCGAGAGCACCCACGGCATGCGCCGCTCGCAGGCGGCCAGCGCGGCCTGGCGCCCGCCGGCCTCCTGGTCCTCCTCCAGGAGCGGTACGAAGGCCACCACCAGCGTCTCTCCCACCTCGGGGAGCCGGGTGCGCATCACCGCTATGTCCTGGACGCAGGGCAGGTCGAGGAGTTCGAGTTCGAGTGCGAAGAAGGCCGCCTCGAAGTCCTCCACCAGCACCTCGTCGTACGGCTGGTCGTCGAAGGAGGGCAGGTTCACGCGGACATCTCCTGTTGCATCGACTGCTCAAGCTGCAGGTTCAGGGTGATGATGGGCAGCACCGCGTCGAGCAGGTCCCCGGTGCGGATCCGGCCCGTCGGGCTGTACGGGATGGTGTCGACGGCGATGACGTGCGCGGGCAGCGACGGGACCCGGCGCGCGCAGGCCGCGCTGAGCGCCTGGTACCCGGTGGCCTCGCGGCCGACCGCCACGGCGATGAAGGGGACCACGATCGCGTCGCCCAGCACCGCGCTGCTGACCCGCATGACGGCGGTGTCGCGCAGGCAGGGCAGGTTGAGCAGGTCCGACTCCAGCCGGAACAGCTCGGTGTCGACCGCCGAATCGCGGACCACCACGGGCACTTCGGTGACGCGCCCGGTGACCAGCAGCCGGCCGGTCTCGTCCACGTGCCCGGACTCGTCGGTGACCAGGAAGCGCTCCGCGCCCCAGCCGAGGTCCAGCTCGGCCACCCGGGTCTCGCCGTCCAGGTAGCCGTCCATGACCTGGTGACCCGCGAAGGCCAGCCGCCCGCTCTCGCCCTGCCGCACCGGCTGCCCGTCCTCGCCGAGGACGGCGACGGTGGTGCCGAGCGTGGGGTGGCCCGAGCGCGGCGGCGAGACCAGCAGCTCCTCGGGGCCCATGACGGCGGTCAGCCCGGTCTCCGCGCTGCCGAGCGCGGTGTGCAGCACCGGGCCGAGCCGCTCCCAGGCCGTGTTGACGGTCCAGCGGCCCAGATGGGCGCCGGGGGTGAGGAGGAACCGCAGGTGGCGGGTGCGCGGCGAGGGATCGGCGGTCTCCGGCAGTCCGAGCAGCCCGTGCAGGGCGGAGGGGCTGATCACGCCGGTGCTGACCCGCTCGGCGACGAGCAGCGCGGTCAGGGTCTCGGGGCCGGCTCCGTCCGCGAGGACGACGGTGGCGCCGATGCCGAGCATCGTGCGGGCCAGCGCCAGGGCCGTGGGCTCGGTCGGCGGTGCGCAGGCCAGGTGGACGTCGTCCCGGTTGAGCCCGAACTCGTCCACGAGGTCGACCAGGTGGCGGCCCTCGGAGGGGGTGCGGCGCACGGCGAGGCGGGAGGGGCCCTCGCTGCGCGCGCTGACCGCGAAGGACTCGTACGGCCGGGGCGCCGGCAGGGCGCGCGGCGGTTCGGCCGAGGTCAGCAGGTCGAAGTTGAGCGCCTCGTGCTTGCCGGGGGCGGCCGGGGCGCCGGGATCCGTGATCCCGTCCAGCAGGACGTGCACGGCCTTGGGGCCGCTGGGCCACACGAGCTGGTCGAGGGTCGCGTGGTGCTCCGAGGACACGAAGACCACGGACGGCTCCAGCCAGGAGAGCACCTGACCCAGATCGTCCTTGCCGCTCTGCGGGTCGAGACCCGTGCAAGAGACGCCGAGGGTCGCGCAGGCGCTCATCGCGACGGTGAGCTGCCAGCTGTTCCCGGCGAGGAAGACCGCCCGGACCGCGCCCTCCTGCGGCAGGTGCTCGGCGAGTCCGGCCGCCGTCCGCTCCACGGTCTCGGCGAACTGGCCCCAGGTCAGCCGCACCTGGCCGTCGACCAAGGCATCCCGCGTCACGCCGCCCGCCGCGTGCCGGCGGATGTCATCGAGCTTGATCATGTGGGTTCTCCGTGGTCGGTCAAGAGCCTCGTATGTGGCTCGGGGCCGCGCCCATGGAAACAAACCTGCACGAAGGTAGGCAACCGCTCATCGGAAGATCTGATGTCGCCGCGCGGGGCGCCGAATCGGTTGCGGAAACACCTCCGCCGGGCGTCGATGACGCCCGGCGGGGAAAGATTCCGGAACCGGGCCGCCCACAGGGCGCCCGACCGCGGGTTGCTGCCGCGGGGTACTAGGCCTGCGGCTCGGCCGACTCCACGAGTTCGGCCTCGGCCCGCTCCCGCAGGTGCTTCTCCAGGTCGGCCATGACCCGCTCGGCGCGGCCGGGAGCCATGTCGAGTTCGGCCAGCACCGTCGGCAGCGCGATGATCGGCATGATGTGCCTGAGCAGCACGGATACCCGTACTTCCAGGTCCTCCCAGTCGGCCATCACCTCCGAGAGCACCTGCACTCCGGTGAAGGCGCCGACGAACAGGTTGGCGACCGCGTCCAGGTCCACGTGCGCGTGGAGTTCGCCGCACGCCCGGGCCTCGCCCAGGGCGAACCGGTTGTGGTCGATCCAGTCCTGGTAGGGGCGCATGCGGTGCTCGTGGTGGCTGCCGCGCTCCAGGGACAGCCTCAGGCTGCCCTGCACGATCGGATCGCTGCGGATCTGAACGGCGAAGAGCATGCCTTTGTCGATCAACTCCTGCAGCCGGGTGCTCCGCGGTACGAGCGGGAAGCCGACCGTGTCGATCTGGCTGGCCAAAACGGCCTGGGCCAGCTCTTCCTTGCCTTTGAAGTAGTAGTAGAAGGCGCCCTTGGTCAGCCCGAGCCGCTGGTAGACGTCCGCGATCGTGGCCCCGTTGAAGCCCTTCTCTGCGAACACGGCGCCGGCGGCCTCGACGATGAGTTGCCGGGTGCGCCGAGAAGTCTCCCTCTGAGACACCCTCGCTCCTTCCACGCTGCTGGTGGCCAACTGATGCACCTCCTCGGAGGTATGAGCATGTCACCGAAAACAGCCGTTGCAAATTATACCAGGCAGCACGTATCTTGCGGCGGACCGAGACCTACCACGAGTGGCTCGAATCTGCCTCGAAGTCCGGAGGGGAATTCATGTTAATCACGTCGTATGCGAACGAAAACGCCCAAAGACCGTCGGTCGGGGTCTCAGATGCAAGGCCTCCGGCCGTACCCAACTGGCTCGTGCACCGCCCCGACACCTCCGAGGTGTTCCTGTCGGCCTGGAAACGCACTGCTCCCGACCGATTCGACGTCACCGTGCGTTGGCCTGAAAACCACCCGTTCCATACCGGCCTACACGGTTTCCGTTCGCCCGCCGTCATCGCGGAGGCCATCCGCCAGACGGGCATCCTGCTCTCGCACGCCGAGTACGACGTCCCCCTCGGGCACCAGTTCCTGATGTCCGACCTCCAGTACCGGATCAATCCCGACCTGCTGGCGGCGGACGACGACTCCCCCATGCACATCGACGTCACCTGCACGAACGTCAACCGCCGCGGCACCCGCTTCTCCGGCATGGTGTGCCACATGGACGTGATCCAGAGCGGCCGGGTCATCGCCACCGGCGACGGCAGCATGACGTGCACCTCTCCCGGCGCCTACCGCCGGATGCGCGGTGAGTACGCGGACGCCCGGCCCGTCCTGCCCGTGCCGGAACCGGTGCACCCCTCCCTCGTCCTGCGGACCGATCCGAGCCATGTCCTGCTGGCTCCCACCCTGGATCCCCGCTGCTGGACCCTGCGGCCGTACACCACGAACACCACGCTGTTCGCGCGCAAGAACGACCACGTGCCCGGCATGGTCCTCCTGGAGGCCACCCACCAGGCCGCGTTCGCCGTCGCCGGCCCCACCCGGCTGTACCCCGTGGCCCTGTGCCTGGCCTTCGAGCGGTACGTGGAGTTCCACTCCCCCTGTCTGATCCAGGCCCAGCCGATGGCCCGGAGCCGTGACAACACCCTCTCCCTGAGCGTGACCGGCCATCAGAGCGGCCAGCGGGTCTTCGAGGCCCACCTGGAAGCAATTCCCGTTTCCTCCTGATCACCTCATTTTCGAACGAAATGGGCATCGGCTCCCTGCGATCCGCTGGCCGAGAGACCCATGCGCAAAGTGGCGGGAAGGTCGTAGGCGTGTCAGCCTGTGACGTCATCCGACTCACCGTCACCAGCATTTGTAGGAGGGATACTCCTGTGAGCAGGCAGTGCCCGTTCGCCATCGATCCGCTCGGCCAGGACATACACGGAGAGATCAAGGAAATACGCTCCCTTGGCCGGGCCGTGCGGATCGTGCTCCCCGGTGGAGTGGAGGCGTGGTCCGTCACGGACTACGCGCTCGTGAAACGCCTGCTCACCGATCCACGGGTATCGAAGGACGCCTACCGGCACTGGCCGGCGTGGATCAACGGAGAAGTCGACCAGGAATGGCCGCTGGCCATCTGGGTCTCGGTGCAGAACATGGTCACCGCCTACGGCGAGGAGCACGCGCGCCTGCGCAAGCCGGTGGCGGGGGAGTTCACCATGCGCCGCGTGGCAGCCCTGCGGCCGCGGGTCGAGGAGATCGCCGCCGGGCTGCTGGACCGCCTGGAACGGGGCCCGCGGGAGGAGCCCGTGGACCTCCGCAAGGAATTCGCCCACGTACTGCCGCACGCCGTGGTCTGCGAGCTGTTCGGAATTCCACATTCCGCACGTGACCCGTTACAGAAGATCATCGACGGATTCTTCGCCACCTCGATCACCCCCGAGGACGCGATGGCGAACGGCATAGCCATGTACGAAATCCTCAACGAGGTCGTGACCCACAAGCGAAAAAATCCCGCCGACGACCTGACATCGGGCCTCATCTCCGCGCGCGACTCGGGCAAGGCGGATATGAGCGAGAAGGAACTGCTCGACAATCTCATCCTCCTCTTCACCGCCGGCTACGAGACCACGGTGAACCTCATAGACAACGCGGTCGTCTCCCTCCTCACGCACCCCGACCAGCTCGCGCTCGTACGGGACGGCAAGGCCTCCTGGGACGACGTGATCGACGAGTCCCTGCGCGTGGACCCGCCCGGCGCGCACAGCATCCTGCGCTACGCCGTCGAGACGATCGAGATCGACGACGACGTACGGATCCCGCGGGGCGACGCGATCGTCATCTGCTTCGCCGGGGCGGGCCGCGACCCCCTCCACCACGGGGCCGGGGCGGACCTCTTCGACATCACCCGCGACACCCGGGCCGACCACGTGTCGTTCGGGTACGGAGCCCACCACTGCCTCGGCGTGAACCTGGCCCGGATGGAGGTCGCCATCGCGCTGTCGGCGCTCTTCGAGCGCTTTCCCGGCATCTCCCTGGCCGTGCCGGCCGATGAACTCCGGCCGAAGTTCTCGTTCGTCTCCAACGGCCACCGCACGGTTCCCGTGATCCTGGGCGGGCCCGGCCCTCACGATGCGGCAATTTTCAGCCAATAGCGCCCGGGCGACCCCTCCCTGAAACGCCCCACCGGACCACGGCACACGGCAGTCGGAACACGGCACACGAAAGACGGAAGAGCCACCATGACGCAAAAGACCGGCCTCCTCCTGGGCAGGCGCGCCCTGATCACCGGCGCGAGCAGCGGCATCGGGGCGGCCGCCGCCCGGGTGTTCTGCGAGAACGGGGCCTCGGTGCTCCTCACCGCCCGGCGCGAGGAGGAGCTGGCCGCGCTCACCCGCGAACTGACGGACCAGGGGTTCACCGCCGCCTACGCGGTCGCCGACGTGGCCCGCGCCGAAGAGGTCGAGGCCGCCGTGGACAAGGCGGTACGGCTCTTCGGGGGCCTGGACGCCGCCTTCAACAACGCCGGGCTGGGTACCGTGCCCGCGCCGCTGCACCTCACCGAGGACGCGGAGTTCGAGGCGGTGATGGCCACCAATGTCCGCGGCACGTGGAACTGCATGAAGTACGAGATCGCCGCGATGCTGCCGGGCGGCGGGGCCATCGTGAACAACAGCAGCGTCGCGGGCCTGGTCGGCACTCCGGCGTCCGCCGCGTACATCGCGGCCAAGCACGCCGTCATCGGTCTGACGAAGGCCGCGGCCGAGTACGCGGCCCAGGGCGTCCGGGTCAACGCCGTCGCTCCCGGCACCACCCGCAGCGAGATGATGGCCCAGTGGTTCGACCTGAACCCGGGCCTGGAGGAACAACTGCACACCAGGGCCCCGCTGCCCCGTACGGCGGACCCGCGCGAGATCGCGCACGCGGCCGCGTGGCTGCTCAGCGACCAGGCGTCCTTCGTGGTCGGCGCGACCGTCCCGGTGGACGGCGGCTGGACCGCCCGCTGACGGATCCGCACGACGGCGGCCGACCGCGCGACCGGAACGCGGGCGAACTCGGCGGAACCCCACGGCAACGTACTGGCAAAGAGCTGTACGGCCACTTCGGAGCACCCGGCCGGGCCACCCCCGCGCCGATAAAATTTTCGCCTATGCAGACACCTGGAAGACCCCGGGTCATCGTCCTCACGGGAGCCACCGGTTTCATCGGCTCGGCCGCACTGGACGCCCTGGCCCGCCGTCCCGGCATCCTGGTGCGGGCCCTCGCCCGCACCCCCGGTGCGGCGCGCGAAGGCGTGGAGTGGGTACGCGCGGACCTGGGCGACCCCGACTCGCTGCGCGGGGTCTGCCAGGGCGCCGCCACGCTGGTGAACCTGGCCTCCTACATCGGGCGGGACGAGGAGCGCTGCCACACGGTCAACGTCCTGGGCGGCGCGGCCCTCCTCGCGGAGGCCGTGCGGGCGGGGGTGGACCGGATCGTCCACCTCTCCACGGCCGCGGTCTACGGCAACCACCCGCACCGCGGGATCGAGGTCGACGAGGTGGCCCCGGATCCGGTGTCCGCCGCGAGCCGGACCCGGCTGGCGGCGGAGGCCCCGGTGCTGGCCGCCGGCGGGACCGTCCTGCGGCCGGGTCTGGTGCTGGGCGCCGGTGACCGCTGGGTGGTACCGGCCCTGGCCGAACTGATCGACCGGGTTCCGGCCGGCTGGGACGGCGGCCGCGCACTGCTGTCCGTGGTCGACGTCGGCGAGCTGGCCCGCCTGATCGACGCCCTGGCCACGGCCCCCGGCCCCCTCGCGGGCGGGGTCCACCACGCGAGCCACCCCGCCCCCGTGACCAGCGCCGGCCTCATGTCGGCGCTGGCCGCCGAAGGAATACTGCAGGCGGTACGGGAGGACTGGCCGTGGGACCGCTGCGTGGAACAACTCCGCGCGCACCCGGGCCGGGTGACGGAGCGGCAGTTCTCCTTACTGGCCCGCGACTACTCGCAGCGCTCCGACACCATCTGGCGGCTGACCGGCCTGCGCCCCACACCCACCCCCCTCACCCTGCTCCCCTCCGCGGCCCCCTGGTACCGCGCCCACCTGGCCCGCGCCTAGGCCGTCTCTTTCGGATCTTGGCTCGGCCGACAAGATCCGAAAGAGACGGCCTAGAGAACATCCTCACCGTGGACGACCCGAAAGCGACCGGTGATGTCCGCCGGATCCCGGTCGACCACACGAACAGGTGCCCAGACCCACTGCCAGACACCGATCCCCGGCGTCCGGGAGAACCGGATCGGCCCGCGGGTGCCCTCGACCTCCACCCGCGGCCATGCCGCGGCGATGTCCGCCCGCTCCGTGCCGTGCGAACGCAACACCTCGGCAAGGACGGTGACGCTGTCCCAGCCCTCGAAGGCCACGAACGAGGGCTCCTCGCCCAGCCGCTCGCGGAGCTCCTTGCGCACCCGCTCCCCGAGCGGACCGAGCCGCTCGGGGAGGTAGCGCAGGAACGGGATCCCGGCGCCGTCCCCGCCCAGCGCCTCGGCCCATCCGGCGAACTCCGGTTGTCCGGCCGGAGCGCCGATCAGCACCTCCCCGAGCCGCCGGTCGCCCCGTACCGCCCGGACGATCGCCGCCGCCGGCTCCGGATACCCGACCAGCAGAAGGAGCGCGGTACTCCGCTCCCCCACGAGCGCGTCACACAACCCCTGAACGGAGGTCCCCTCCACACCGATCCCCACACCGATCTCCACGACGCTGCCACCCCGGGCGGCGAACCGCTCCCGCAGGACGCGCGTCCCGGAAGCCCAGTAGGCACTCGGCTGGATCGCCACCGCGATCCGGCGGTGCCCCGCCCCGAGCAGGAAGTCCGCGTACGTCCGCCAGCCGTGCGACTGTGCCGGAGCCAGCCGCGCGACCCACTCCGTCGGCCCCTCGGTGAGCGCGTCGAGCACCGCGGAGGAACACAGATACGGCATCCCGAGCGCATCGGCCCGGGCGGCGGCGGCCCGGGCGACGACGCTGTGGTACTCCCCCACCACTGCGGCCACCCCCAGACCGGCCAGCTCCTCCACCGCCGCCACGGCCCGCTCAGGATCGGCCGCGGTGTCCCGCACCACGAGCTCCAACGCCCGGCCCCCAACCCCTCCCCCGTCATTGACCTCCGCCGCGGCCAGCTCGAGCCCCGCGAGCAACTGCCGCCCCGCATCCACCCAGCCGGGCCGCGTCAACGGCACGAGAGCCCCCAGCCGCACGACCGACCCACCGGCCGACCCACCTGACGACCCACTGGCCGACTCACCGGCCGACGGCGATGCCGAGGCATTCACAGACAACGCTCCTCTACTCCCACACCGCCAGGCCCACATCCCACCCGACACCATTGATCATCCCGCCCATTGGACCCACCCCACCCCCCGAAAACAACCGCCCCCGAACACACCCGCGGGAACCGGGCCCCCGCCCCCGACGTCGTCGTACCAACCGCACCCCCACACCCCACACCACACACCGCCGACGGAACGGACAGGAACGGCCCCATGACCCAGGCAAACTCGGGGCCGACCCCCACCCCCGACCCCGCCCACGGGGTCCCCGCCACCCGTGCCCGCCGCCTCCTCCCCCGCCGGCACCCACTCCCCCGGCCCGCGGCCATCAGCACACCCGTCCCGTCACTCGCCACACTCCCCGTACTCGCCACACTCATCGCGGTACTCCTGGCCGTACTCCTGACCCGCCCCTCCCTCGTCCCCAACTCCCCCGGCCACCTGGGCAGCTTCCTGGAGACGTTCCTGCCCTGGCTCGGCCTGGCCGTCCCGCTCCTCCTCGCGCCGGCCCTCCGACGCCGCTCCGCCGCCACCGCCCTGGCCCTCCTGCTCCCCACCGCCGCCTGGCTCGTCCAGTTCGGCGACCTCCTCCCCCACACCCCCACGTCCGCGTCCACCCACCCCACCCACCCCGCCCACCCCACCCTCACCGCCGTCCAGCACAACATCAGCGACGAGAACCCGAACCCCTCCCGAACGGCCAGTGCCCTCGCCGCCCCGCACCCCACCCTCATCGCCGTCGAGGAGCTCACGCCCGCCGCCGTCACTGCCTTCACCGCCACCCTCGCCGCCGACTACCCCCACCACGCCACCCACGGCACGGTCGGCCTCTGGTCGGCGTACCCGCTCACCGACGTCCGCCCCGTCGACATCAGACCGTCGGCCCTCGCCGGCGACCCGCACTGGAACCGCGCCCTGCGCGCCACCGCCGCCACCCCCGGCGGGCCCGTCGCCGTCTACGTCGTCCACCTCCCCTCCCTGCGCCTCGGCACCTCCGGCTTCGGCTCCGCCCGCCGCGACGAGAGCGCCGCACTGCTCGGCGCCGTCCTCGCCGCGGAACCCGCCGACCGCGTCGTCCTGCTCGGGGACCTCAACGGCACCGCCGACGACCGCGGCCTGGCCCCCGTCCGCACCGCCCTGGCAGCAGAGGCAGCACCCGCCTCCCCCGGCTTCGCCTTCACCTGGCCCGCGGCCTTCCCCCTGGCCCGGATCGACCAGATCCTGGCCCGCTCAGGCACCGTCACCCGCGTCCGTACGCTCCCCGCCACCGCCAGCGATCACCTGCCCCTCACCGCCGACATCCGCTTCGATTAACGTACGTTCATGACTGAATTCGTACTGGTGGCAGGCGCCTGGCTGGGAGCAGCGGCATGGGACGAGGTGGCCGCCGAACTCCGCACCGCGCTGCGCACCACCGACGGCGACGACGAGGTCCACGCACTGACCCTGTCCGGCCTCGCGGACAGACAGGGTGTCCCGGCCGGCCTGCAGACCCACGTCACGGACATAGTCGACGCCATCGACGAACTCGGCCTGCGCGATGTGGTCCTGGTGGGCCACAGTTACTCCGGCATCCCGGTCGGCCAGGCCGCGGAGCGGATCGGCGCCCGTCTGAACCGCGTCGTCTTCGTCGATGCCAACGTCCCCGTCCACAACGAGTCCTTCCTCTCCGCCTGGCCGGACGGCCGGGCCGCCGTAGAGGCCTCGATCGCCGCGAACGACGGCTTCTGGCCGCCCCTGCGGGCCGCCGACTGCGAGGGCCAGGGCCTCACCGCCGAGCAGACCGACCGGCTCCTCGCCGGTGCGACCCCGCACCCGGGTGCCACGCTCACCGAAGCGGCCCTACTGACCCACCCGCTCGCCGAGCTCCCCGCGACCTACGTCAAGTGCCTGCTGGACGGCGCCGACCCGCACCCCGACGTGGCGGAGCTCCTGGCCACCGGCCCGGACTGGCGGTGGGTCACCCTGGACACGGGCCACTGGCCGATGTTCTCCTCCCCGTCCGCCCTGGCCCGCGTCCTCCTCGACGCCGCCGCGCAGGACACCCCGCCGCCGGCTTCCGGTCTTCGCATCCACCCGGTGGACGCCGCCTCCGAAGCCGCGCTGAGCGACTGGCAGCACGTCCACAACACCGTGATCCCCACAGCCCCCCTCTCCCTGGAAGACGTACGGGAGCGCTCCGCGCGCCACGTCCTGCACGTCGCCCACCTCGGCGACACCCTCGTCGGATGCACGACGGTCCGGCCCCCCGTCACCGGCTCCTCGACCGCCACCGTGATCGCGCGCGTCCTGCCCGCGCACCGGGGACGGGGTTTCGGCCGCGAGCTGTACTCCTACGCACTCGCCCAGGCTCGGTCCCTCGGCGCCGAGGTCATCGAGACCGTGGTGCTCGCGTCCAACCCGGAGGGCCTGGACTTCGCGCGCCGAGCGGGCTTCATCGAGTTCGACCGCTACGTCCTCCCCGGCGACACCGTGCCCTTCGTGGACCTGCGCCTCGCGTGAGCGTCCCCCGGGTACGCCTCGAACTCACCGTCCGGTGCCACGGAGAGGCGTCGGTCTAGGCCGGGCCCCGCCGCTTCCGCGAGACGGCGACCCCGGCCAGGCAGACCGCACCGCCGAGCAGGGTCAGCGCGGCCGGGACCTCGTCGAGGGCGATCCAGGCGATGAGCACCACGACGGCGGGCACCGCGTAGGTGGTCGCGCCCATCTTCCCCGCGGTGGTCCGCGACAGCGCGTACGTCCAGGTGGTGAAGGCGAGCGCGGTCGGGAAGAGCCCCAGGTAGAGCATGTTGAGGACCGCGGAGAGCGGAGCCCCGGGAAGCTGGTCGACGAGCTGCCCGACGAAGGGCAGCGTGACGGCCGTGCCGACGAAGCAGCCGTACGTGGTGACCTGGAGCGGGCTCGCATGCGCCAGCGCCGGCTTCTGCGCGACCACCCCGGCCCCGTACGTGAGCGCGGCGACCAGGCAGAGCAGGACACCTCCCACCGACGCGGACCCGCCGTTCGAGGTGGACAGTCCGACCAGCACCGCCCCGGCGAACGAGACCGCCATTCCCGCCAACAGCAGGGGCGGGAAACCCTCCTTCAGCAGCCAGCCGCTGAGCAGGGCGATCACGATCGGGCCGATGTTGACGATCATGGCCGCGGTGCCGGCGTCCACGAGCTGCTCGCCCCAGTTCAACGTCACCATGTAGAGCCCGAACCAGAGCACCCCGGAGATCAGGATCCCGGGCCACGCCTGCTTCGGTGGTGGCGGCACCCGCTTCACGACCAGCACCAGCCCGAGCGCGACCGAAGCGGTCAGCAGACGTCCGAACGCGAGCGCTCCGGGCCCGAAGTGCGCGGCCGCCGAGCGGATGGAAACGAACGCGGAGGCCCACAGCACGACGGTGACGCCGGCGGCTATCAGCGCCCGCCGGCCGGTCCTGACCTGATCAGACGTGTTGTTCATGCGAGCAAGCTACCTGCCCCGCCCGAAGGGCCCGTTGCCCTTTTCCGAGCGCCCGCGCTCCGGCCGGAGCCGGCAGGCCCCGCGGGGTCAGCCGTCGGTACGGGTGACGGCCGGCGGCGCGTAGCGGCCGGTGATCCGTCGGGCCCGTACGAGGAACCCCTCGGGGAAGACAGCACCACCGGCCCGGCCGAGAGGTCGACGAAGGCCACCAGCGGATAGCCGTAGCGGAACGCCGCCATCCCCGCCCAGTACCCCTCGTCCCCTCGGCGTGCAGCACGCTCACGGCAACCGGGGAGGCACGCACGTACCGTCAGGAGTCGCCCAGCAACAGCAGCTTCTTCTGCGGCTTGCCCATCGCATTGCGCGGAATCGCCGCCACGAACCGCACCTCGCGCGGCCGCTTGTGCACCGACAGGTGCGCGGCGACGAAGTCCGTCAATTCGGGACCGGTGACGCCCTCGGCCACCACGAAAGCCACGATCCGCTGCCCGAGATCCGCGTCCGGCAGCCCCACCACCGCCGCCTCGCTCACCTGGGGGTGGTCCAGCAGCGCGTTCTCGATCTCCCCGGCGCCGATCCGGTAACCGCCCGACTTGATCATGTCGATGGAGGCCCGGCCCACGATCCGGTGGACTCCGTCGGCCTCGTCGACGGCCGCGATGTCGCCCGTACGGAACCACCCGTCCTCCGTATGGGCGGCCGCCGTGGCCTCGGGCCGGCCCAGGTACCCGGAGAACAGCGTCGGCCCGGTGAGCTGGAGCTCGCCGATCTCCGCGCCCGGCTCCGCCGCGATCCGCGTACGGATGCCCCGGAGCGGGGTGCCGACCGTCCCGGGCCGCACCTCCCCGCCCGCGCGCCCGCTCACCGTGATCAGCGTCTCGGTCATCCCGTACCGCTCCACGGGCCGCAGCCCGGTCAGCCGCTCCAGGTCCCGGAAGACCGGCGCGGGCAACGCGGCACTGCCGGAGACGAGCAACCGGGCCCCGCCCAGCGCTGCGGCGGCCACCGGCGCCCCGGCGATACGGGACCACACGGTCGGCACCCCGAAGTACAGGCTGCCTCCGGCTTCCGCGTAGGCCTCGGGGGTGGGCCGCCCGGTGTGCACGAGACGGCTGCCGGTGCGCAGCGCGCCGAGCACCCCGAGGACCAGACCGTGCACGTGGAACAGCGGCAGCCCGTGCACGAGGGTGTCCTCGGCGCTCCACTGCCAGGCCTCGGCGAGGGCGTCGAGATCGGCGGCCACCGCCTCGGCGGTGAGAACGACCCCCTTGGGCGGGCCGGTGGTCCCGGAGGTGTAGAGGATCAGCGCCGCCCGGCCGGGCTCGGCCGCGGCCCCGGCACCACCGCCGCCGCGCCGTGCGAAGTCCACGTCGACGAGCACCGCACCGGAGTCCCGCAGGATGTGCTCCCGCTCGGCGGGCCCCGCATCGGGCGGCAGCGGTACGAAGGGCACCCCGGCCAGCAGCCCGCCCACGACGGCCGCGACGGTCTCCAGCGAGGCCGTCGCGGTCACCGCGAAGGCTGGCGCCCCGGCGACGTCCGCGGCCACGGCACGGGCCGCCGCGAGCAGTTCCTCATAGGAGGCGTCCCGCCCGGCCACCCGCAGGGCATCGGGCCGGTCTCCATACACCCCGGTGAGCGCGGTCAGCACTGATCCCCCTACGCAGTCCGATCACATCCAACCGCCCCACCCTACGACCGCCGGCGTCTGAGACGCGGAGTCCGGGGCGGAGCCCGGGATCCCAGCGGGTCCGGGCAGAGCCCGGGGAACGGAGGAAGGGCGGGTCGGGAAAACCCCCACCCGCCCCCCACCTCAGCGCGTCAGCGCGTCAGCGCGTCAGATCAACCCCTGCGCCAGCATCGCGTCCGCCACCCGCTCGAACCCCGCGATGTTCGCCCCGACCACATAGTCCCCGGCGGAGCCGTACCGCTCGGCGGTCGCGTACGACACCGCGTGGATGTCCCGCATGATCCCCGCCAGCTCCGACTCGACCCGCTCCGCGCTCCACGCCACGCGCCCCGCGTTCTGCGCCATCTCCAGCGCGCTGACCGCGACGCCGCCCGCGTTCGCCGCCTTGCCCGGCCCGAAGGACACCCCGGCCGCCTGCAGCAGGTGCACGGCCTCCGGCGTGGTCGGCATGTTCGCGCCTTCCGACACCGCCCTGACCCCGTTCGCGATCAGCGTCCGCGCGTCATCGGCGGTCAGCTCGTTCTGCGTGGCCGACGGGAAGGCGACCTCCCCCGCCACCTCCCACACGCGCCCGCCCGGCACGAACCGCGCCGACGGCCCGCGACGCTGCGCGTACTCGCTCACGCGCCCGCGCTCGACCTCCTTGATCTGCTTCAGCAGCGCGAGGTCGATGCCCTTCTCGTCGACCACGTAGCCCTGCGAATCGGACGCCGTCAGCGGGTTCGCACCGAGCTGCTGCAGCTTCTCGATCGTGTACAGGGCCACGTTGCCCGAGCCGGAGACGACGGCCGTCAGCCCGTCGAGCGACAGCCCCTTGACCGCCAGCATCTCGGCGGCGAACAGCACGCTGCCGTAGCCCGTGGCCTCCGGGCGGATCAGCGAGCCGCCCCAGCCCTGGCCCTTGCCGGTCAGGACGCCGGCCTCCCAGCGGTTGGTGATGCGCCGGTACTGGCCGAAGAGGTAGCCGATCTCGCGCCCGCCGACGCCGATGTCACCCGCGGGGACATCCGTGTGCTCACCGATGTGACGGTAGAGCTCGGTCATGAAGGACTGACAGAAGCGCATGACCTCCGCGTCCGAACGCCCGCGCGGGTCGAAGTCGCTGCCGCCCTTGCCGCCGCCGATGCCGAGGCCCGTCAGCGCGTTCTTGAAGATCTGCTCGAAGCCGAGGAACTTCACCACACCGATGTCCACCGACGGATGAAAGCGCAGGCCGCCCTTGTACGGGCCGAGCGCGCTGTTGAATTCCACGCGGTAGCCACGGTTGACGTGGACGCGACCGCGGTCGTCCTGCCACGGCACCCGGAAGATGATCTGCCGCTCCGGCTCGGTGAGCCGCTCCAGCAGGGCCACACCGGGCTCCGCGTACTCCGGACGTGCCGCGAACACGGGGGCCAGGGTGTCCAGGACCTCCCGTACGGCCTGGTGGAACTCGGGCTGGGCGGGGTTGCGGCGCTCGATGTCGGCGCGCAGCGCGTCCAGCCGGCCCTGCGGGTCCTTGGGGTCCGTCACGGTCTGTTCCTCCAGGTCTCGATGTGGGGACCGGCCCCGAGATGCGGCTCGAAGCTCCGGACCAAACTTCCGCATGGCGGAAATAAACATCCGAACACAGTCTCCAGCCGGAGGGTACCCCGCCCGCCGACCACGACCACGAGCCTTACCGGCCTGCTCTCATCGACACCCACTCCACCATGGCCGACTCGATCTTCGCTCCACCATGGACAGAACCACGGGGCAGGACATAGACAGGCCACATGGACATCGCACGGGTCGCCGCCCTCGTCGCCGCGACGCTCACCACGGGCCTGATGGCGGGCCTCTTCTTCGCCTTCGACGTCTCGGTGATGCCGGCGCTGAAGCGCTCCGACGACCGGACCCTCATCTCCGTGATGCAGCGCGTGAACACTTCCATCATCAACGGCTGGTTCATGCTCGCGTTCCTGGGCGCGCTCCTGTTCACCGCCCTCGCCCTGGCCCTGCACCTGCCCGGCGACGAACACGCGCCGGTCCCCGCGCTCGCGGGCGCCCTCGTCCTCTACGTACTCGCCGTCGCGGTCACCGGCCGGGTGAACATCCCGCTCAACAACGCCCTGGAGGCGGCCGGACCCGCCGAACGGATCGCGGATCCGGCCGCCGTACGCGCGGCGTTCGAAAAGAAGTGGGTACCCGCCAACCGCTGGCGCACCGCCCTGTGCACCGCCGCCCTGGCCTGCCAGGCCTACGCCCTGTTGGCAGCCTCCTAGGGCCTGTCGCCGAACTCCCGCCTACCGCGCGACGCCCGGCACGCGCTCTCGCCGCACCGGGCGGACGGCTCCCACCGCCCCCCGCCAACTCACATGTAACGCACACGTAGGCTGCGCGGATGAGCACACCCGCCAAGCCCCTCCGGCTCGCCCCGGTCACCCCCGAGAACTTCGCCGCCGTCTGCGCGCTGTCGGTCCGCCCCGACCAGGAGCACCTCGTCTCGTCGGTCGTGAAGTCGCTGGCGGAGGCCTACGCCCACGGGGAAGCGGCCTGGCCCCGGGCCATCGTGGACGGCGACGAGGTCGTCGGCTTCGTGATGGCCTTCCTCGACATCGCCTGGAGTCCGGCCGAGGATCCCCACGACATCCGCTCCGGCCTCTGGCGCCTGAACATCTCGGCCGCCCACCAGTCCAAGGGCTACGGCCGCTTCGCCGTCACGGCGGTCACCGACGAACTCCGCCGCCGCGGCGCCTCCCACGCGTACGTCACCTGGCACCCGGGCCCCGCCACCCCCGAACCCTTCTACCTCTCGCTCGGCTTCCGCCCGACGGGCGAACAGAGCGACGGCGAAACAGTGGCCGTCCTGGACCTCCGGACCCCCTGACCTCCGGCCAATCCAGTCCTCCGGCCAATCCGGCCCTCCGGACCTCCAACCACCCCCCGCCCGCCCGCCCCTACCCCGCGACGGCCATCGCCCCCGCCCGGTACTCCCGCGGACTGACCCCCCGTACCCGCTTGAAGGCGGTCGAGAGCGCGAACGCCGAGCTGTAGCCGACCCTATGGGCGGCCGAGGCGAGCGTCGTGGACGGGTCGCTCAGCAGGTCCGCCGCCAACGCCAGCCGCCAGCCCGTCAGATAGGACATCGGCGGCTCGCCGACCAGCTCGGTGAAGCGGCGGGCGAACGCGGCCCGCGAGACGCCGACCGCGCGCGCCAGCGACTCCACCGTCCAGCCGTGGGCGGGGTCCTCGTGCAGCAGCCGCAGCGCCGGGCCGGTGACCGGGTCGTTCTCGGCGCCACCGCGCTGCGCGAGCCAGCCGCGTACGACGCCGATCAGCAGCAGGTCCAGGATCCGGTTCAGTACGAGCTCCTGCGCCGGCTCTGTACGGGAGATCTCCACGCCCAGCAGCCCGACCAGCGCGGAGTCCACCGGACCGACCAGCACCCGCGGCAGCGCGGTCAGCAGGCGACTGCCGATCTCGCCCGGGTCCTGGTAGGTGCCGCTCAGCATCACCGCCGACCCTTCCACCGCACCCCACGTCCGCACCCCGAGGGACATGGATTCCGACACGTCCTCCCCGCCGTCGACCTTGCTGCACCGCTGGTCCGGACCCACCCTGATCTGCGGGGGCGTGTCCTTGGCACCGGCGATGGTGTAGGGCACGGGTCCCCGCACCAGAGCCGCCTCGCCGGGCCCGACGAGCACCGGCTCGCCGTCGTCGGGCAGCAGCCACGCCGATCCGTGCGCCATCGTCATCACCGACAGCGGGGCCCGGTCCTCGATCCGGAGCGACCAGGGCGGGTTGAACACGCACTTGATGAGGAAGGCCGATTTGGCCTTGGGGCCTTCGAGCAGAGCCGTCAGCGTATCCATCGGCCCATTCTCCCTACACGTCCCAGACCCCGCGGGCGGCAGCCTCCCGCGCGAAGTCCGAGAAGTCCCGCGGCCCCCGGCCCAGCACTTCCTCGACCCCGTCCACGAGGTACGCGTTGCGCCCGTCCAGGATCAGTGTGAACAGGTCCGCGAACTCCTCCGGCAGGCCGTTCTCGCGCAGCACCGCCCGGTGAGCCTCGTCCGAGACCGGGACGTACGAGATCGTGCGCCCGGTCGCCTTCGACAGCTCGGCCGCGACATCGTAGAAGCTGAGCAGCCGCGGGCCGGAGAGCTCGTACGTACGGCCGATGTGCCGGTCGTCCTCGGTCAGCACGGCGACCACCACGTCGGCGATGTCCTCGACGTCGACGAACGGCTCGACGGCGTCGGCCGTCGGCAGGGCGATTTCGCCGGCGAGCACCGGATCCAGGAAGAAGCTCTCGTCGAAGTTCTGGTTGAACCAGGCCGCGCGCACCACCGTCCAGTCGGCCCCGGACTCCTTCAGCGCTTCCTCGCTCCGCCGGGCCGCCTCCTCGCCGCGCCCCGAGAGCAGCACCAGCCGGCATACTCCGGCGGCCACGGCCGCCCGGGCGAAGGCTCCGACCTGCTCGGCGGCGCCGGGGAAGCCGAGATCGGGGTAGTACGTGACGTACGCCCGGTCCACGCCCTCCAGGGCCGGTCCCCAGCTCTCGGGCTCGTTCCAGTCGAAGGCCGGCTCCCCGGAGCGCGACCCGATGCGGACCGGACGCCCCAGGGCGGTGAGCTTCTCGGCCACGCGCCGGCCCGTCTTGCCCGTACCCCCGATGACCAGCGTGCGAAGGTCGGTGTCGTTCTGCGTCTGCTGCGTTGTCTTCGTCATGTGACCAGTCAACTCCCCCGGCCCGAGACGCAACATCGCCGAGAAGCTCAACCGCATACGCCTGCGTCCACGGCCCCTCGCCACCCCTGCGGGCGGCTCCGGCTACTGCTCGGCGAGCGTGTGCTTCACGAGCGCGTTGGCGTGTCCGTGCCCGATCCCGTGCTCGGTCTTGAGCCAGCCGACGAGCTCCATGTGCTTGGTCAGCGGCGAGGCACGGATGAGCTCCTGCCACTCCGCGACCGGACGGCCGTACTTCTTCTCGATGGAAGGGAAGTAGCTGGCGGGGCCCTTCACCGGCTCGGTCATGACGATCCTCTTTCTCTCAGGTTCTTTCCGGCTTCTCGCCGGCTTCTCACGGGGTCCTTCTGGCGCACACGATGCGACGTACGAGGGGTAGACCGGACCCCCCGCGAAAACTCATCGGCCCCACCCCGAAATTATCGGATGATCTCCGCATGATGTGGACCGAACGCACCGTCACCCGAGCCGGCGTCCGTCTGACCTGCCGTGACTGGAACGCCCCCCACCCCGCCTCCGCGCCTCCCGTGGTCCTCCTCCACGGCCTCGCGGGCCACGCGGGCGAATGGGACGCCACCGCCGCACACCTGGCCCCGCACCACCGCGTGGTGGCAGTGGACCAGCGCGGTCACGGAGCCAGCGAGCGCCGCCCCGCGGACGTCTCCCGCGCCGCGTACGTGGCGGACGTGCGGGCCGTCTGCGAGCAGCTCGGCGTGCACCGTCCGGTCCTGGCGGGCCAGTCGCTCGGCGGCCACACCGCGATGCTCACCGCGGCCGCCCACCCGGACCTCGTACGGGGCCTCGTGCTGATCGACGCCGGCGCCGCCCGGGCCGACCCGGACACTCCGGAGCAGATCGGCGGCTGGCTGGACTCCTGGCCGCTCCCGTTCCCCAGCCTCGCCGAGGCACACACCTTCCTCACCGGCCAGGGGCTGAACGGCGAGGCCTGGGCAGCCGGCCTGGAGCAGCGCGCGGACGGCTGGTACCCGCGCTTCGAGCGCTCGGTGATGGTCGGGGCCATCGCGGAGAACGGCACCCGCGACTGGTGGCCGCAGTGGCGCGCGGTCCGGTGCCCCACCCTGCTGGTCATCGGGGAGAAGGGCATCATTCCGCCGGAGGAGTCCGTCCGGATGCTCGACTCGGCCGACCCGTCCACCGCGACGACGGCGGTCTCCGTCCCAGGCTCGGGCCACGACGTCCACCTGGACCGGCCCGCCGCCGTGCACTCCCTGCTGTCCGCATTCCTCACGGAGTTCCGGCAACCGGGTGGCCTTGGTGACCCCCGTCCGACCACGTCGTTCACCAGGACATGATCAAGCGCATCGCCACCACGGCCCTCCTCGCCGGTACCGCCGCCCTCGCCGTCGTCGCCGCTCCCGCCATGGCCGCCGAGCCGCCGCACGCCGACTCCGTCACCAGCACCGTCACGGACGTCCCCCGGGACATCACGGGCCTGGTGCCCGGCCAGGCCGGCGACGACCTGACCGACTTCTCGGGCGCGTTCGGCGCGTTCACCGCGGGCAACGCCCAGCAGACCGTCTCCAACGGCTGACCCGCACACTCACGCCGGACCTCCGGACCTCCGGACCTCCGGATCTCCCCGAACCCCTGGACCGAACCCGGTCCGGGGGTTCGTCCCGTCCGGCGCCCCGGATACGACGCTCACGAGCCGCCGCGACCTGGGTCAACCACAGGCAAAGCAATATGATCACATTGCGGTATGACCACGACGAAGACCCTCTACCTGCTCTGCTCCGCCGCCCCGCCCGTCTTCGACGTGGCCCATGTCATCGAGGACGCCCAGTCCCGCGGCTGGGACGTCTGCCTCGGCCTCACCCCCACCGCCGCGCACTGGCTCTCCGGCAGCCTCGACGGTCTCGCCGCGCTCACCGGCCACCCCGTCCGCTGGCAGTACAAACTGCCCGGCGAGCCCGACGTGTGGCCGACGGCCGACGCCCTGCTCTTCGCCCCGGCCACGTTCAACTCCGTCAACGCCTGGGCCCTCGGCCTGACCGACCGGTTCGTCGTCGGGGTCGCCGCCGAGGCCATCGGCAAGGGCACCCCCGTCGTCACCATGCCCTGTGCGAACGCCGCCCTCACCGCCCACCCGCAGTTCGACCAGTCCCTGGCCGTCCTGCGCGGCGCCGGCGTCTCGGTCCTGTTCGGCGAGGGCGGATTCGTACCCGGACCGGCCGGCCCCGACGCCCCCGCGCACTTCCCCTGGGCGCCTGCCCTTGCCGAAGTGGACCGCATCACGGCATCCCCCGCGTAGCCCGCCCGGGGCGGCGCTACTCCCCGGTGACCCCGTCGATCGCCTCGCGCAGCAGGTCCGCGTGCCCGTTGTGCCGAGCGTACTCCTCGATCATGTGGGCCAGTACGTAGTGCAGGGAGTAGGCCTGGTCCTCGTAGGAGCCGGTCACGTCCAGGGACTCGGCCTCGTCCACGATCGCCCGCGAGCGCGCACAGGTGTCCTCCCAGATCTTGAACGACCCGGCGACATCGGCGTCGTCCACGTGGAACTCCGTCCACTCCCCCGCCTCGTTCTTCGGGAAGTACCCGCGGACGTCCTCTCCGCCCACGACATTGCGGAACCAGCCGCGCTCGACCTCCGCGAGGTGCCGTACCAGCCCGAGCAGACTCAGCCCCGACGGAGCCACCGCCCTGCGCCGCAACTGCTCGTCCGACAGCCCGGCGCACTTCACCATCAGGGTGTCCCGCTGCCACTGGAGAACGCTGGTCAAGGTGGCCCGTTCGTCGCCCACCAACACGGGCGGGGTCCGCAGCTCATCGATCATAGAAATGATGATCACAGCCCCACACCAACACCCGCACCGCGATTTCACATCCCGGACGCGGCGGACGGAGCCGCCCGGCCCCCGTTGCCCCGGCTCGGTGGCGAACCACGGCCGCCGGGCCCGTACATGGCCCCGGGCCCTGTACGCCTCCCGCGCACCATCGGGCACGGCCGGCAGGGACTCGGTCAGCAACGACCCGATGCAGGTCCCACGGGTCCCACGGGTGGCACGGGCGGAGGTGAGCCGGTTCAAGGACAGGCTGGTGGTGACCGTACGCACCAGATGGGCTCTCGGGTCGAGGGCGGCCGACCGGTCCGCGCGGTCCGGCCGGTCCCAGTCCAGCCACGCGTCCTGGAGCACGTCCTCGGCGTCGACGACGCTGCCGAGCATCCGGTAGGCGACGTCGAACAGCAGCCGTCGGTACGCGCCGAAGGGACCGAGGGCATCGGCAGAGGCTTCCGGGGGGACGCGGCAGTGCTCACGAACGATCAGCTGCCGCCGCCCCCCTCCGCTCCCGCAAGCGCACGCACCCCGGCCGCGCTGCTCCCGTACGCGGGAGCCCAGCCCAGCTCACGCCGCGCCTTGGCGTTCGCCAGCCGCAGATCCGTCCCCATGATGGTGTGCGCGAGCGGAGCCGGCTTCAGCACCCACAGCGGTACGGTCATCGGCGCGGGCGCCCCGAACGCCGAGGCCACCGCCCGCATGTGCGCGTCCCACCCCAGCGGCTCGTCGTCGACGATGTTGTAGGCCTCTCCGGCCCGCCCCGACTCCACACCTCCCACCACGGCGTCCGCCGCGTCGGCCACGTCGACCCAGCTCAGCGCCCGCCCCTTGGCCGCCACCACGGGCAGGGCGCGCTTGCGCAGCATCGGCGCCACGTGGACATCGGTGATCCCGGCTCCGTAGAACAGCCCGAAGCGCAGGCTCACCCCCTCGATCCCGTCGGCGCTGAAGGCCAGTTCCTCCTTGGTCCGCATCGCGCCCACGTGCCGCTCCAGCCAGGCGTTCGCCCCCTGCGGCCCGAAGCCGTGCTCCTCGCCGAGCACGGCCCCGCCGTGGTCCCCGTACCCGTAGCCGAACATCATCGACTCCACGACGAACCGCCGCGCCCCGGTCTCCCGCGCGGCGGCCAGCAGATGCGCGGTCCCCTCGGTGCGCAGCGCATTGGTCCCCGCCATGTCCTGGTGCCGGGCCATGGTCTTCCCCGACAGCGCCGTGGCCGCGTGCACCACCACGTCGAAGCCGAGCCCGTCCACGGCGCGAAGCAAGCCCTCACGGTCGAGCAGGTCGGCCCGGACATCCATCCCGGCGCCCCGCCCGAGACCGGCGACCTCGTGCCCGGCCGCGCGCAGAGCCCGTACCGCCCGCTGCCCCAGAACCCCGCTCGCACCCGCCAGCAGAACCTTCATGACCGTCTCCCTCTTCGCTCGCTCTTCGCGCTGTCATCCATGGGACAGACGAACGCCCCGGAACGTGACACCACCCAAAACTGACCCGTCCCACAACCCCCGGCAGAAGACTCCACCCCGGACGAGCTCCCAGCGTTAACGCCGTTAATGCCCGCCCCCGCGACCAAGCCCCCGGGCCCCCAGCGTTAACGCCGTTAATGCCAACCCCACACCCAGCCCGCGCACAGCTCCAGCGTTAACGCCGTTAATCCCCGCCCCCGGGACCCGGGCGTTAACGCCGTTAATGCCCGCCCCCACCACCGGGCCCCCGCAAAGCTCCGGCGTTAACGCCGTTAATGCCGCACCCCACCACCGAGCCCGCCGCCCCTGCCCCTGCCTCTGCCCCCGCCCCGGCCTCTGCCCCTGCCCCTGCCCCTGCCCCCGGCCCCGGCCCCTCCAGCGTTAACGCCGTTAATGCCTCCCGCAGCCAACCCCCGAGACCGAGCCCTCCCTTCGAGCGTTAACGCCGTTAATGCCCCACCGCACCGCACGGCCCCCGTCGAGGCCCACACCCCCGCCGTTAACGCCGTTAACGGCGTTAACGCCTAACCGCGCCGATCCGCCCACTCAGCCACCAGCAACCCGAGCCCGAGCCCGCCGAGGATCCGCTCCAACCCGAAGCCCAGCGCCTGGTCCTGCCCACCGGCCTCCGCCACGGAGGCCATCGCGGCTCCGAGACCGGGGCGCCTCTCCCCGTACACCCGCACCACCTCCCCGAGCCCCGAAGTCAGCTGAGCGTCCGGCCCCTCCCCCGCGGCCCCGCCCGCCATCGCACGTACCGGCACAACGCCGTCTTCGTGACGGCCAGCCGCCCGGCCACCCCCTGCATCGATACGCCGGCCAACCCCTCGCCTCCACCCTTGACGCCGCCCCACACCCACCCACCGCGTTAACGCCGTTAATGATCCACTTCTCATCACCCGGCAGGCGGTCCTCAACCGCCTCGACCGCCTCGACGGCCTCGACGGCTCGGCCACCGCCTTCGACCGGACCGGATTCCACGGCACCAGCCCCATCACACCGGGCGCGCCGGTGCCACCAAGAACCCCCTCGGGTTCGACTCCCCCACCGCCCCGGACCCGAGTCCGCACAACGCCGGCGGTCCGACTGGGACTACCGGCCCCGGGGCCCCGGACTCCGCACCTTCCAGGACCGGCTGATGACGCGTCCAGCGCACCCCGCCCCCACTCGGGAGGCGATTCCCGGCCGATCCACACCACTTCGTTAGCAAAACTCAAGCGTGGTGCCCACGAACACCCTTGAACGTTAGTAAAGTCCCTCGCATGACTTCACCCTCGTCACCGAGCGACCGCGAGAAGGTCGTCTCCAAGCTCCCTCCGTGGCTGCGCCAGGAACTCAAGATCCGCACCGCCCAGCTGAGGGTGGACATCCAGGACGCCGTCCACCAGGGCATCGCCCACTGGAGCGCGCTCGCCTCCTCCCCCTCCCCCGTCGACACCTCCGGCGCCGAGTCCTTCTCGACCTGGCTGCCCGCCGGCCAGTGGGAGTCCTTCCGCGCCGGCTCCAAGGACCGCGGCGTCTCCCTCATCCAGGGACTGGCCCAAGCCGTCTCCCTCTGGCTGGAGATGAACCCGGCCCCCACCGTGAAGCGACCCTCGGTCGTACGACGCATCGTGGTGTGCAACCAGAAGGGCGGTGTCGGCAAGACCGCCATCACCGCCGGCACCGCCGAAGCCCTCGCGGAGGACCCGGACACCCTCCACCCGGTCCGCGTGGCCCGCCAACTGGCCCGGCTCTCGGCGACCGAGGACGGCGACCGGACGGACCCGGACGCCATCGCGTCCGCCGTACCCACCGCATCCACCGCATCCGCCGCGTCCGCCCCGCCCGTAGACCTGGAAGACCTGCCCGGACTCGGTATGCGCGTCCTGCTCGTCGACTTCGACCCCCAGGGCCACCTCACCAAGCAGCTCGGCCGCCAGCCGCTGCCCATCGGCGGCGACAGCCTCACCTGCCACATGGCGGGCGAGGCCAAGGGCCCCCTCGCCGACCTGATCGTCCCCATCCCGGACGAGCACTTCGGCGACCGCCTCCACATCCTCCCGGCCTGCACGGACGCGTTCCTCCTCGACGTCCGCCTCTCCACGGTCCGCGCCCGCGAGGCCGCGCTCGAACGGGCCCTCGCCCCCGTAGAGGCCGACTACGACGTCATCCTCATCGACTGCCCGCCGAGCCTCGGCCTCAGCATGGACGCCGCCATCTACTACGGCCGCCGCCGCGACGCCGAACAGCCCGGAGCCTCCGGCGCGCTGATCGTGGTTCAGGCGGAGGACTCCTCGGCGGACGCCTACGACCTGCTCACCTCCCAGATCAACGATCTCCGCGACGACCTCAGCCTCGACATCGACTACCTCGGTCTCGTCGTCAACCTCTACGACGGCCGGCGCGGCTACATCGCCACCTCCTCCCTCCAGGCCTGGATGGACATAAAGGATCCGCGCGTGGTGGCCATCGTTCCCGACCTCAAGGAACAGCGCGAAGCGGTCCGCGTGAAGCAACCGCTGTTCGTCTACGCACCCAAGGGCGAGCAGGCCGTGGCCCTGCGCGCCCTCGCAAGGGAGATCTCATGAGCAAGGCCGACAAACTCGGAGTCTCGAGCTCCTTCGCCCGCGCCCAGCCCGTCGGCGTCAGTTCCCGCCGCGCGGCGATCGCCGAAGCCACCGGCGCCCCCACCTCCGGCGTGGTCCCGCCCTCGGAAGTGCCGATCGAGGCCCTCGCCCACAACCCGTTCAACCTCCGCGAGGACCTCACGGAGCTCGAAGAGCTGGCCGCGTCCCTGACCGTCCGGGGTCAGCTCCAGCCCCTTGCGGTCGCCACCCGCATGGCCTTCATGGAGGCCCACCCCGGCAACGCAGAGGGCCTGGGCCGCGCCCCGTACGTGGTGATCGACGGCAACCGGCGCCTGGCGGCGGCCCAGCGCGCCGGCCTGCGCACCATGCAGATCCACGTCAACGACTCCCTCGCCTCCTCGGCGGCGGACATCCTGGAGTCGGCGCTCATCGCCAACGTCCACCGCGTCGACGTGGCACCCATGGACCAGGCCCGCGCCCTGCAGGAGCTCGTCGAGGTACACGGCTCCCAGGCCCAGGTCGCCAAGCGCCTCGGCAAGACGCCGGCCTGGGTCTCCCAGCGCCTGACCCTGCTCAACCTCACCCCGGAGCTCCAGGACAAGGTGGAGACCGGCGAACTCAAGGTGGAACCGGCCCGCCGCATCGGCCGCCTCCCCCAGGGGGATCAGGCGTCGGCGGCGGAGAAAGCCGTTAACGCCGTTAACCCCCCGCGCCAACGCACCCGCCCGACCCCCACCCCCACTCCCACCCCCGAGCCCGATTCCCGCCCCTCCCCCGCCTCGTCCCCCCGTCGCATCACCATCGCGGCGGACTCCCCGGACACGATCGCGGACGCCCTCACCGCCCACCTCACCCCGGACGACCTGAAGGCAGTGACAGAACTCCTCCTGACCCGCATCTGACCCACCCCACCCCACCCCACTCACCCCAGACCCGACCCCACCCGACACGAAGGGGGCGTTGGCCCGGCCGGACCACCATCGCCCCCACGTGTGTTTCACGTGCGTTCCATGGTGCGGTTCGCATAAGCTGCGCCTGGAGGTGCCCATGCCCAACGCGCACGAAAACGAACAGACCTCGCTCTTCGCCGCGGTCGATGCCCTGCTGGAAGAGGCCGCGGCTCAGGACGCCCTCCCGCACCCGGACGAGCGCAAGCGCCTCCGCGAGGCCGCGGGCCTGAGCCAGGACCAGATCGCCCAGGCCCTGGCCGTCCGCCGCGAAACGGTCACCTCCTGGGAAACCGGCCGCACGGCACCCCGCCCTCCCAAGCGCGCCGCGTACGCCCGCCTCCTCAACGGCCTGGCAGACCTCCACGGCGTTAACGCCGTTAACGCCGTTAACGCCGTTAACGCCCCCACAACGCAGGCCGCCGCACCGCAGGTTGTCGCCCCCAAGGCCGAGCCCCCTCAACCGGCCGCCCCCCAGCCCGCCGCGCCCACCACCACCGCCCCCGTTAACGGCGTTAACGCCGTTAACCCCACCCCCCACTCCGCGGCCGCCGACCCCAAGCCCGCACCCCCGCACCCGGCACCCGGGTCAGAGCCCCAGTTCCGGGAAGGGCCGGTACGGGGAACAGCTCCGCAGGCCCCCACGACGCCCCCCACCGCCCCACACCCCGCGCCCCGCGCCCCCCGTCCCCCATCCGGAGCGGAAGGCCCCAAGCCCACCCTCCACAGGGGTGCCACCAAAGCCACCACCACCCCCTCCCCCCTCCCAGAGGGCAGCGGCCCCCTGGCCGTACTGGACGGCGCAGGAAAGGCCCACGCCGCCCACGGCGCGGTCCTCACACCCCCCGCCACCCCCACCCTCCCCGCCCTCGTCGAATGGGCCCTCTCCCCCGCCGCCGACCTCCGCTCCCCCCGCCTCCACCGCAACGGCAAGGACGGCGACCCCCTCCTCGTCCTCACCTCCGCCGCCACCGAGGCACTCGGACTCCCCCTGGTCCTCGAAGACCGCCGCGGCCTGCGCCTCCCCGACGACCACCCGGTCATCAAGCAGCTCACCAAAGCGAAATGGCAGCTGACCCGCCGCGGCTTCGGCCCGTGGCCCCGCATCTACCGCCCCGCCACCCCCACCACCGGCCGCCAGTGCGTCCAGCTCGCGATCCTCCCCTGGGGCGCCCTCGACCCCCGCGCCTGGGGCGAGCACACCGCCGACCTCCCCGCACCGGAACTCGCCGAGCTCCTCACCTCCTACGCGACCCGTGTCCTCACCCCCCGCGGCTCCACGGCCGTCTCGGGCCTGGAGCTGATGACGGCGCTGCGCCCGCCCACCCGCGCCGCCCGCGACGAGTCCACGAACACCTGGGTCTCCGCCCCGGTCCCCGGCTCCCTCACCCGCCCCGTCGACCCCGCTCCCCCGGAGGCCCCCGACGAGCACCCGGTCGTCGCGGCCCTCTACCCCCGATCCCACCAGCGCACCCCGGACCAGGTCCTCGACGAGGAGGCGTACGACTGGATCCGCGACCCCCAGCTCCTCAGCGACGCCGAGTGCACCCGCACCCACGCCGTCGGCATCGACGTGAACATGGCCTTCGCCGCGGCCGCCAACCGCCTCCTCGTCGGCACCGGCCCCGCCGTCCACACCGACGGCCCCCGCTTCGATCCGAAGCTCCCCGGCTCCTGGCTGGTGGACCTCTCCGCCCAAGCCACGGCCATGGACCCCCGGCTCCCCAGTCCCTTCACCCCGCACGGCCTCCCGCCCACCGGCCCCGCCTGGTACGCCACTCCGACCCTCGCCTACGCCCAAGAGCTCGGCCTCACCGTCCAGCCCACCGAGGCCTGGCTCCGCCCGGAGCACGGCCCGTACCTCGACGCCTGGTACACCCGCCTGCGCGACGCCTACATGGCGACGATGGCCGAACTCGGCGTCCACGCCTCCCTCACGGACTCCGCCTTCCTCCAAGCCATGGCGGAGTACAAGGGCGACCCCGACTCCCCCGCCCCGCAGACGGCGGTCCTCTCCGCGATCAAGTCCACCGTCAAGGGCGGCATCGGCAAGCTCCGCGAACGCCCGCAGGGCGCCGGCTACCGCCCAGGCGAAAGCTGGCCCGCCCTCGAGCGCCCCACCTGGCGCCCCGACATCCGAGCCGCCGTCATCTCCACGGCCCGGGTCAACATGCACCGCAAGATGCTGAAGTTCGCGACAGCGGCGGACCTCTACCCCATCGCCGTCCTCTCCGACTGCGCGGTCTACCTCTCGGACGGCCCCAGCCCCCTCGACTTCCTCCCCCGCACCCCCGAGGGCAAGCCCCTGCCCGGCGGCTTCCGCCTCGGAGTCAGCCCCGGCATGGTCAAGCACGAGGGCACCCAACCCCTCCTCTGGGCCGTTCAACTACTCGACGAACGCCACAATCCCGCCCGTCACATCAAGGGCCACGACGCCGCGGCCGACGGAGAGTAAGAGCCACCCATGTCCGAGATCAGCGACAGCCTCGACCGCGCCGACGAACAGAACTTCACCCGCCCCATCCCCAAATCGGCCGGCGCCCAGATCCGATACCTCGTCAAACAACTCAAGTCCACCAAGGCCGTGGCCGACCTCCTCGCCATCTCCCGCCGCACCGTCGAGCGGTACGTGAAGGACCAGATCAAGCAGCCCAAGCCGGCGCTCTCCGCCCGCCTGGAGCGCGAGGTGCGCCGCCGCTGGCAGCCCCTCGTCCGCAAGCGCGCCCGCGACAAGGCCGCGCAGCAGACCGGGCTGGTCATCGAGACCCGCGCCCGCTTCGGCTTCAGCGCGGCCCCCGGCACCACCGACGACGGCCGGATGCGCCGCATCACCCAGCACCTCCCCCCGGAGTACGCCTCCCGCCTCTTCAGCGCCCACGAGGCCGGAGCCTCCGAAGCCCAGCTCCGCGGCATCACCGCCGAAGGGCTCCAGGAGATCTACTTCAAGGACAACGGCGCCCGCGCCCAGGGCCTCCTCGTCGAGTTCACCGACATCGACTACGTGGAGCTCAACTTCTAGAAGACCGACCAATGGCCGCCCCCACACAGCAAGGAGGGGGCGACTTGTCAACGGCGACGGCGCCCCGGGTGGCCAGTTTCGACCGCGCCTTACGCGGACACCCGTAGGGCGGGGGCGTGGACTCCGGTTGGTGAGTAGGACAGGACGCCGACCCCTCCCACTCCCCCGAGCCTCCAAGCCCCCCTGAAGCCCCTCAGACGCCACAAAGGGCCCCGGAGTACTCCGGGGCCCCCACAAGCCCCTGAGCACCCCTCAGAAGCCCTACAAACGCCACTCACTCAGCCAACCGCGTGCAGCGCCCGACGCCGCTTCGATTCAGCCGCCTTCTTCGCGACGGCCTGAGCCGCCCGCTTCTTGCGCTGCTCGGCGAGCTGGTCCTGATACGCCGCCACCGCCCGGTGGTAGCTGGCCACATAGCCCCGCGCGTCCAGCCGCTCATCCGCGTCCATCTCGTTCACGGCCGCGACCGCATCCTCGAACGAGGTGTACCCGGCGAGCATCGGGTTGATCTGGTAGACCCCGTTCCGGATCTTCCTGACCAACTTCGCCAGCTCCAGGCTCCGCAGAGCCGCGTTCACGCTCGGCCGGCTCAGGTCCAGCATCCCGCCGACCGTCGCCTGGTCGATGAGGATCCGCCCGCCCGGCTCACTGAGCGAACGCAGCTTCAACAGCACCCGGTACGCCGCCGGAGGCAGGTCGAGGTCGGAGAGCAGCCCGTCTGCGTTGACCGCAGCGAATCGCAAGGTACTCACTGAGCCGTCCCTTCTCCCGTGCGCTTCGTCCGGCTCACCCGACGCGCAGCGCGCTCTCTTGCCCGTTCGGCCCGCAGTTCCGCGATGGCCTGCCTCATGTGGTCCAGCGAGGGGAAGCGCACCAGGTCCGGCAGGCTCGTATCGCTACGAATCTGCGAGATGGTCCCGTGCTGCTCCACCTTCACGAACTCACCCGTCATCTCAGTACCCGGGATGAACTCCGCCACCCGGTAACTGTAGGGCGGGTTGAACTGATACACACCCCGCCGCACCTTGAAGACGATCCCATGAGACATCACCGTGTGCAGAGCTTCCGACGTCTTCGTCCGACTGACATCCAGGATGGTAGCCATCTCCTCCTGGGTAAGTGGAATCCGCCCCCCCGCCCGCTGGCAGGCGATGAGCAGCAGGATCAGCCGCAGAGGCAGCGCTTCGCGGAAGTACTGGGCGATGACGAGGAAGAACTCGAGGCTGTCCATCGAGAACGCATTCGGCTGATTCTCGGTCCCGTAGAACTCCAGCGGCTTGCGCTCGCCGTCCAAGGTCAGCTTCCGCGTCGGGTACCGCTTCGCGAGGCTGTCCAGATCCTTGACCGGAGCCAGGGGCTGACTCCACGCGGAGATCGCATCGTCCACCGGCAGATCGGGACGCGGGGTCCCTACCGGATTGCCCCGGCGGCGCTGTGGCTCTGATGACACGAGGCTGCTCTCCACTCCGTTGATCTGCGGAGATCAGTATGTCAACAAGGGTGACACAAGTGTCACGCTCGTTGACGTTCGGCGTGTCTTGTGTCCCCTCACAGGTGACATATCTCAGCCACACCCACCCCGGACCCCCCTCCCGACCCTCCCCGGCCAACCGCACCCGCCCCACCACCAGTTAGCCGGCAGATCTCCCCCAATACGTCAGCCTCCCCGACGTTTTAGCCCATTTTACGTCAGCACCACTGACATTTTGCAGTCGTTGTGTCCCCCTAGCAGCGACACAACACCCGAGATATGTCCCTCCTGAGGGGACATATCTTTTCCCCCGCACCCCTCCTGACCTGCGACGACGCATCTCCGTACCTTCTATAGGCCGGTGGACGCCTCCGCCCAAGCCCTGAACGCC
This sequence comes from Streptomyces sp. NPDC099050, assembly GCF_044759865.1. Lineage (NCBI taxonomy): Bacteria > Bacillati > Actinomycetota > Actinomycetes > Kitasatosporales > Streptomycetaceae > Streptomyces > Streptomyces sp. NPDC099050. The sequence goes on from NZ_JBIWAE010000021.1 coordinate 151,053, forward strand.
GTCTCAATCCGCACGCAAGCCCCCTGCTCCGCCCCAAAAACCACCCCTCCCCAACCCCACCCGCCCCAGCGGAACCCCTCGCTCCCCAGCCACAACCCCGCAGAATCTGACTGATTCCCATCTCTATCCACCCTTCACTTTGAATCACACCCCATCTACAACCCTTAACGCCGTTAACACCCCTCACAGCACCCCCGTTAACGCCGTTAAGACCACACCCAAAACCCCAGGTCACCAACCCCACGCTCCAAACGACATCCCCCACACCCAGGAAGCAGCCCTTCACACCTGCGAACCCCCACCCAGCCCCAACCAACAACCTCAAACCCTCAAAAAACGTCGGTGGCTGATTCCAAACAAGGCACCACTGACTTCACAACCTGGGAGAGGCCCCAGAGCAATGAGACGGCCCCCACCTAGGGCACCAAAACGGTTCACTCACCCGGAGCCAAGGTAGGGAGTACCTCCTCTGTAAGGGCAACACTCTGGCTGCGAAACAGCCCTTCCAAACCCATTACTTCGGTACCTCTCAGAGGCCCCAAAGGCCGCCATCTAGGACCTCAACCTGAAGTGCTGGCCCTTCCGTCGAGCTCAGCGAAGCGATTCGTCACTCTAGAACTAAGCGGAAGGCAAGGTGCCGGAGTCACTCGGGTCTAGCTCAGCGAGACCTCCTAAGGCTCAGGAGCAAAGCAGACCTTCCCAACCGGCCCAAGGCCCTGACCCCGAAACCGGATCGCCCGGCCAGAGCGCAAGTGGCCTCTGCCTCGAAGCCGGCCCGCTCCGGTGGAGCGCAGCGAAACCTGAGCCATTCCGGAGCGAAGCGCAGGACCCCGGCCCGAAGGGCCGGCCATGGCTCGGAGCGAAGCGGAGAGCAGGACCCGAAGGGCCCCAGCCAAGCGTAGCGAGGCCGTTCGCTGCTCTGGAGCGAAGCGGAAGGGCAGGCGCCCGAGGCGCGCTGGCCGAGCGTAGCGAGGCGCCTCCATCCTCTGGAGCGAAGCGGAAAAGGAGGCTCCAAAGGGGCCAGGCCGCGCGCAGCTCGGCCGTTCACTGCCCTGGAGCGAAGCGGAAGGGCAGGCCCCGAAGGGGCCAGGCCGAGCGCAGCTCGGCCCTTCACTGCTCTGGAGCGAAGCGGAAGAGCAGCCCCCGAAGGGGGCCGGCCCCGCGCAGCGGGGCCGTTCCGTCCTCAGCGCGCAGCGCTGAGGAACCCGCTCCGCGGG
>NZ_JBIWAE010000022.1:0-140366 GCF_044759865.1 Streptomyces sp. NPDC099050
GGGGCACTCAACGTTCTACGGGCCGGGCTGGTCCGTCGCGACGCCAACCCGGCATAGCGAGAAGCCCCCTCATTTATGAGGGGGAGGAGTCACGTACTTCTACAAGTCGGCGAAATGGCTGTCGGGCATCACCCTCACCAGGGATGTCCAGCCCGGCTACTGGGAGGAACTGGGCTACGACGTCGACGCCTGGGTCGGCAAGTCGAACGGACGCGACGATGCCCCGACCGTCTGAACTCCCGGCCGGACAGGCCGGACAGGAGGAGTCGATGGCCGGGCACCCCGCCCGCGTGCGCCGGTTCGGCCCCGCCGTCCGGCTGGTCCACCTGGCCACCGCCACCCTGACCGGGGTGTGCCTGGCGAGCGCGGCCTGCCTCTACCTGCCGCCCCTCGCCGAACTCGTCGGCCGCCGCCGCCTGGTGGTCACCGTCCACGAGTGGTCCGGACTGCTGATCCCGGCGCCCGTCCTGCTGGGGCTCGGCTCCCGGGCCTTGCGCGGCGACCTGGGCCGGCTGAACCGCTTCGGCCCGCACGACCGCACCTGGCTGCGCTCCGCCCTGCGCCGCGACCACCGGCCGGCCGGCCGCCCGGCGGGCAAGTTCAACGCCGGGCAGAAGCTCTACGCGAGCTGGAGCGCCGGCGCCGCCCTCGTGATGCTCGGCACCGGTCTGCTGATGTGGTTCACCGGGCTGGCCCCGCTGACCTGGCGGACCGGGGCCACCTTCGTCCACGACTGGCTGGCCACCGCCATGACGGTGGCCGTCGCGGGTCACGTCATGATGGCCGTCCGCGACCCGGAGGCCAGGCGCGGCATGCGGACGGGATCGGTGGCCGCCGACTGGGCGCGTCGCGAGCACCCGCTGTGGCGCCCGGACGGATCTTCCGCCGCGGGGGCCGTACGGCCTACTCCGGCCCGGCCGCCGCGTCCAGGGCGGCGGTGAGCCGCCGCAGGCGGTCCTGAAGCTCCTTGATCTCGCCGAGCTCGAAGCCGGTCGCGGCCGCGATGCGCCGGGGCACCTCGACGGCCCGCGCGCGCAGGGCCGTACCGGCCTCGGTGGGCCGTACGTACACGGACCGCTCGTCCGCGGCGCTGCGCTCGCGTGCGAGCAGGCCGGCCGCCTCCAGGCGCTTGAGGAGGGGGGAGAGCGTGCCCGAGTCGAGCCGCAGGTGCTGCCCGAGCTGTTTGACCGGCATCTCGCCGTGCTCCCACAGCACCAGCATCACCAGGTACTGGGGGTAGGTCAGCCCGAGGTCCTTCAGGACGACCCGGTAGAGCCCGCCGAAGGCGCGGTTCGCCGCGCCCAGCGCGAAGCAGATCTGGCTGTCGAGGCGCAGGAAGTCCTGGTCGGGGAGGGCGTCGGCCGGTCGCTCGGTCATGCGGGCCAGTGTACCCGGGGTGCCGTGACGGCAACTGAATTGTGCACAACTTAATTGTGTGCCATATTGATGGGGCGAGGCCGTCGGCCGACGGCCCCGCCTCCGCCCTTTTGAGAGGACCCCCGAGATGGACGCGATCTACACCGCTGTCGCCACCGCCAACGGCCGCGAGGGCCGCGCCGTCAGCTCCGACGGCCAGATCGACCTGGCGCTCGCCATGCCGCCGGCCCTCGGCGGCAGCGGCCTGGGCACCAACCCCGAGCAGCTCTTCGCGGCCGGATACGCCGCGTGCTTCGCCAGCGCCCTCGGGCTGGTCGGCCGCCAGGCCAAGGTCGACACCAGCGAGATCTCGGTGACCTCGGAGGTCTCCATCGGCAAGGACGGTGCGGGCTTCGGTCTGGCCGTGGTCCTGCGCGTGGAACTCCCCGAGGCGCTGATGGGGGAGACCGGCGCGCTGCTGGTCAAGCAGGCCCACGAGGTCTGCCCCTACTCCCGGGCCACGCGCGGCAACATTCCGGTCGAGCTCGTCGTCGAGTAGTCCGCTCGCCCGGGGCGGCCCGCGGGGCTCAGAAGGTCCGGTCCAGCAGCGCGAAGAGCGCGGCCCAGTGCCGCTCGTCCGCGTCCGCGTCGTAGGAGTTCGTGTCGGCCAGGGTGTAGCCGTGCGCCGCACCCTCGTACACCTCGGCCCGGTGGCGGACGCCCGCCGCCGCCAGGGCCTTCCCCAGTCGGTCGATCTCCTCGGCCGGCAGCGTCGGGTCCTGGTCCGCGTGGCCGAAGTACAGCTCGGCGTTGACCCGGTGGGCCACCAGGTGCGGGCTGTCCGCCGCGTCCGTGGCCAGGAACCCGCCGTGGAAACCGGCCGCGGCGGCCACCCGTTCGGGATACGTGCCCGCCGTGAGCAGGGCCAGCCGGGCGCCCAGGCAGTACCCCGTGATCGCCACCGGTCCGGCGGCCACGTCCGGGAGGCCCGCGAGCCGCTCCAGATAGGCCTCCGCGTCGCGCATCGCCAGCTCGGCGGTCAGCGATCGCAGGGCCGGGCCGACCCGGTCGGAGAGCTCCGGCTGCCGGTCGAAGTCCACGAACTCCGGAAGCTCGAACACCGGTGCGCGCCCGTGGCGGTAGAAGAGGTTGGGCATCAGGACCACGTGGCCGGCCGCCGCGATCCGGTCCGCCACCGACTTGATGTGCGGACGGATCCCGAGGGCGTTCACGTACAAGAGCACCCCCGGGTACGGGCCTTCGCCGTCGGGCCGGGCCAGATAGGCATCGGCGGTGCCGTCCCGAGTGACGATGTCCACCGTCGTCCGGACTACCTCGCATGCGGTCGTCATGGCCGTCCCCACTCTTTCGTATGGCGAAGGCCGCAGACTACCGTGATCGGAGTCTTGCCCCGGAGTGTCCGGAAACCGCCCTCGCCGGTCCCGAACGGGGGGCGTACCGTGGTCCGATGCCAGTAGTGGACATCAGCGCCAGCGCGGAAGAGTTCGATGCCGACCCGTACGCGTTCTACGAGAGGATGCGTACGGAAGGGCCCGTGCACCGGATCGTCCTCAACGTCGGCGACCCCGCACCGAGCTGGATGATCGTCGGGCACGAAGAGGCGCGCCGTGCGCTCAACCACCCGGCCCTGTCGAAGGACTGGCGCACTTCGGGCAACTTCCGGGACGCCCAGCTCAGCGCCGTGAACTCCAACATGCTGGAATCCGACCCGCCCCACCACACCCGGCTGAGGCGCCTGGTCTCGAGGGAGTTCACCGCGCGCCGGATGGAGGGCATGCGGGCCCGGATCCAGCAGATCACCGACGAACTGCTCGACGCGATGGCCACCGGACCGGAGCGCGCCGGCGACCTGATCGAAACGCTGGCGTTCCCGCTGCCGATGACCGTCATCTGCGAGCTGCTCGGCGTCCCCGATCTCGACCGGGCCAGGTTCCGCTACTGGTCCAACGAGATCGTCTCCCCCACCTCGGTTGACGCGAACAGCACCGCGAACCGGGAGATGGGGGCGTATCTGGTGGAACTCATCGGGGCCAAGTCCAAGGACCCCGGCGAAGACCTGCTCAGCGCGCTGATCCGCGCCAGCGACGAGGACGGGGACTCCCTGTCCTCCGACGAGGTGATCGGGATGGCCTTCCTGCTGCTGGTCGCGGGCCACGAGACCACCGTCAACCTCATCTCCAACGGGGTACGGGCCCTGCTCGCCCATCCGGCGCAACTGGCCGCGCTGCGCGAGGACTTCGACGGACTGCTCGACGGAGCGGTCGAGGAGATGCTCCGCTACGACGGCCCCGTGCAGCACACCACGTACCGCTACGCCCGCGAACCCCTCGACCTGGGCGGCACCGTCATCCCGGCCGGGGCCAGCGTGTTCGTCTCCCTGGGCGGCGCCGACCGCGACCCCGCCCGCTTCGCGGACCCCGGGACCTTCGACATCGGCCGCACCCCGCAGGCCCACCTGGCCTTCGGCCACGGAATCCACTTCTGCATCGGCGCGCCGCTGGCCCGCATGGAGGGCCGCATCGCCATCCGCTCCCTGCTCGAGCGCTTCCCCGACCTGGCCGAGGACCCGGCGGCCGGCCCGCCGGCCTGGCTGCCGGGCAGCCTGATGCACGGCGTGAGCCGCCTCCCGGTCCGCTGGTAGCCCCGGCGGCCGGCCCGCTGGGAAAGTGCCGACGGGCCGGACCCGGTGATGCCAGGTCCGGCCCGTCGTCCCGTCCATGGCGCGGCGTGAGGCGGCGAACGTCCGGGCGAGGACCTCGGGGACGGTTCCCCGCCATGACTCCAGCCGGTAGCCGGGGTGCGGACGCTCGATGAGCCCGGCGAGGGCGGTGGGGTCCACGTCGGCGTCGAGGAGACTGGAGCCGACGCCCTCGTGTCGCTGCGCGGGATGGACGTGGAGGGTCAGCTCGGCCAGGTGCTCCTGTCCGCCGTCGAACAGGCGCAGGAAGGCCGTCCCGACGGGGACGGAGCCGGCGTCGGACGCCAGCCATGCGAGGCGTCGGCTGTGCGCCCCCTGAGCGGGGTCGGTCAGTGGGGTGATGCGGAGCGACAAGGTGTCTCCGTCGTGAGGAGGCGGGAAAGGTCCGTACGCGGGCTGACCTGCCGGGCACTCGTGCGCATGTGCTCCACACCTCCTCGTCGACGGTGCCGGTCCGGAACACCCCGGACGGCTCGGGCGAACCTAGCCGGGCCACCGGTTCCCCAACAAAGGATTAACAGGCCGGGCCGGGCCGGGTCAGCCGGCGGCGCCCCGCGCCAGCAGGCGTACGGCCTGTTCCAGGCGGGCCCGCCGGGTCTCCGGGGTGAGGGCCTGGAGGAGGGGCAGGGCGACGAGGTAGCGCCCGGTCCGGTCCAGGGCCTCGAAGGCCGCCCGGGCGGCCGGATCCCCGGCCAGGGCCGCGGCGAGGTCGGGCGGCACCTCCGCCGTCCGCTGGGAGGCGTAGGCCCCCGACCAGCGGCCGTCCTGCTGCGCCTTGCGCACCTCGGCGAGCCCCGGTTCGCGCATCCGGCCCAGGGCCGTCAGCTCGGTCACCTTGTCGACATTGACCTGCGACCACAGGCTCCGGGGTCTGCGGGGCACGTATTTCTGCAGGTAGAACCGCTCGTCCAGGGACCGGCGCTGCCCGGAGATCCAGCCGTAGCAGAGCCCGATGTCGACCAGCTCGTCCGAGGAGACCGAAGCGATCCCGGACGCCTTCTTCGCCAGCTTGACCCACACGCCCTCGTGCCGGGTGTGGTGCCCGGCCAGCCAGCCCTCGAAGGCCGCGCCGTCGGCGAACGCGATGACCTCGACGCCGTTCAGCTCCTCCGGCTCCTCCGGCTCGTCCGGCTCCTCCAGCTCGTTCATGCGGCCAGATTAGTGGCCGCCCCCCGGAACGGATCGGGTGTGCGGCTGCGGGATAATGATCGCCGGTGCGGGCCCGGTTCGCGCCGGACAGTGCAGCGACCCGAGATGGAGCCCCCGATGGACGTACGCCACTTCGAGCGGATCACCGCCTTCATCGAGGCGCGGCTCACCCCGCTCTTCGCCGAGGAGACGGGCAGCGAGAACGGCTTCGGGATGGACGACACCTCCCGCGCCCTGCGCGCCCTGCGCAACGCCGCGCTGGAGGCCTCGGTGGCGAAGGGCCTCATCGCGCAGCGGGAGACGGCCGAGCCGGCGGTCCGCCGGGTCATCGACCAGGCGGTGGAGCACCACTGGGACGTGCTGCGCGGCATCGCCCGCCAGTGGGAGGACCACGCCGACTTCGTCCGCGAGTTCAAGCGCCACGCGTGGGAGCTCGACGAGGCCCCCGCGGCGGCCGTGGCCCCGTAGTTCCTGTAGTCCTCGTGGTCCCCGTAGTCCTCGTGGTCCTCGGGTCGAGCCCCGGCCTGCCGGCCGGGGCTACCGCAGGTCCATGCCCGGGTCGTCGATGACGCGCTCCTGCTCGCTCTGCTCGAGCAGCCGGCGCGCCTTGTCCCGCAGCCGCCGGCTCTCGTCGGGGTCGGTCGAGCGGGTGGCGGCCTCGTCGAGCTCCTGCGCCTTGTCGCGCAGCTGCCGGGACCGGCCGTGGGATTCGCCTGCACTCATGATCACTCCTGGGCGCTGTGGGGGGACGCCGGGCGGCTCTCAGCGAACCAGCAGTACACCGGGAGCGCATCTCGAACGCCGCCCGCGGGAGGACGCCTACCCGGTCAGGACGCGTACCCGGTCAGCACGATCAGGACCGTCGATCCGAACAGCAGCGGGACGAACCGGACCGTCACCGGACCCTGGAGCACGACCACCACGGCGGTGGCGCAGGTGGGTGAATGCGGGGCGCGCGGCCATGACCAGCGCCCGGGTCAGGCGGCCGTCACGCGTTGGGGTCGAAGGGGATTCCGGCCGGCTTGGCCTTCGCCAGGTGGCCGTTGAACTGGCCGTCCTTGATCCCGAGCAGGGCGCTGCCGAAATCGGCCTGGCTCAGCTTGTCGCGCAGCCCGGCGGGGTAGCCGTTCCAGCCGACCAGCGTCGGGTACTGCCAGGTCCCCTTGTGGTTCTCCGGCGGCTCGTCGTTGGAGTTCGCGGCGCGGAAGCAGTGCGTGCTCCAGCCGTCCTTGTGGTAGACGATCTTCGGGTGGGTGCCGTCGAAGCGGATCTGCGAGGCGGCGTGCACCTTGAAGTTCCCGTGCTCCGAGGTGGAGACGTAGCCGACCTGGTTGTTCTGGATCCACACCACGACGTGCTCCCAGTCGTGCCGGTGCCCGGCGCTGCCGGGGCCGAGCGAGACCTGGTCCTTCTCGAAGTAGAGCGCGTACATGACGGCGCACCAGCCGTTGTTGCACTTCGCGCGGGAGTAGCCGTTGGTGTTGTTGAGGTCGGAGAGGTCGCGGCACTGGCCGTTGACGTCGCCGCCCATCTTCAGGCCCCCGTTGAGGGTGCCGTCCGGGCCGATGGCCGGGCTGGAGTAGCAGCCGTCGCGGTCGTAGTCGTAGGCCGGCTGGAAGCTCTGCTCCAGCCCGTCCGCGTTGCCGGGCAGGGCCGGGGGCGGAGCCGCGTACGCGACCCCCGGGACGGCGAGGACCAGCGTCGCGGCCCCCGCCGTGGCGGCGAGCATCCTGCGGGCCCGCCGGCCCGGCCCCCTGCGGGAACGCTTCACGGGCGGTACGTCGGCCATCGTGTCCTCCTCATCGGTCACACGGGCAACGCCCGTGCGGGAATGCGGAGTTCAGCTTTCCCGGCTCCCGCCCCCAGGCCAAGGGGCGGGAGCCTCCCGGTGTCCGGGAATCGCCGTCAGCGGTTCTCGGGCAGGTCCGCCTCCGCGGCGGCCGGGGCGAAGGCGAAGCCGCGCGCGGTGGCCTTGCCGGCGACCGGTGCCTTGCCGCAGAAGGCGGCCTCCAGGGTGCCGCCGAGGGCGGTGTTGGCCTGGCCGCGGTTGGAGGTGTTCGCCATGGCGGAGAGGGAGCTCTTGCCGTCCCGGGTGGTGAACGCGTAGGTGTAGAAGCCCTGCACGGTGCCCGTGTGCCCGTAGACCTGCGCACCGCACGAGAGGTTGTAGCGGCGCAGGCCCAGCCCGTAGAACCGGGTGTTCGTGGCGTCGGTGGGCGTCACGGTGAGCATGGCGTCCAGCGTGCCCGGGCGCAGCAGCTTCCCGCCGAGCAGGGAGGACATGAAGGTGCTGAGGTCGGCCGCGCTGGAGATCATCGCGCCCGCGGACTGCGCCCAGGAGACGGTCTGTTCGGTGGAGTCGACCAGCGGCGCGCCGGCCTCGTCCGGGTGGAGGTAGCCGTTGGCGTGCAGGCCCTTGATGGCCGTGCCGGGGTGGACGTAGGAGGTGTGCTTCAGCTTGAGGGGCTTGATGATGCGCCGCTCGTACTCCTTGGCCACGGGCTTGCCGGTGGCCTTCTCGATCAGCATCCCCACCACGACGAAGTTGGTGTTCGAGTACTTGTACGCCACCCCGGGCTCGGTGGTCCTCGGCTCGGCGAGCGAGAGGCCGACGAGCTCCTGGTACGTGAACACCTTGTTCCGGACCGCCTCGAAGCCGGGCACGGTGTGCTCGAACATCGCGTTGGTGTAGTCCGCCAGACCGCTGCGGTGGGTGAGCAGGTGGCGCACCGTGATCCGGTCGTCGGGCAGCAGGCCCGGAAGGTAGGAGTTGACCGGCCGGTCCAGCTCGATCCGCCCCTCGTCCACGAGCTGGAGGAGGACCACCGAGGAGAACGTCTTGGTGACGCTGCCGATGCGGAAGCGGGCCCGCGTGTCCATCGCCGCGCCCGTGCTCCGGTCCCGTACGCCCTCCACCCGGGTCCGGACCCCGTCCGGACCGGTGAATCGGGCCATCGCCCCGGGGGCCCCGGCCGCCGTCGTATTGCGCAACGCCTGCGTCAGCGCCTCCAGATCGGGCGCGGCGGCCGGCTGGACGGGAGCCTGGGCGGCGGAACCGGGCGCGGTCGCCGCGTGGGCGGCGGTGGCGGGCAGCGTACCGCCGGCCACGACGGCGAGCAGGGCGGCGCCGACGGCCAGACGCCGCGCGCGGGGGAGGGACGGAAGGGTGGACGGGTACGACGGGTACGCAGACGGGCGCACGTTGCTCCTCGAAATGGGCCGGGTCGGCCGGCTTGGGGGGTTTGCGGTTCGTTTCCGACCTTACGGATGATCAACGGCAGGTAGGCACGTTTTCCAGCCAAGCCGCCCCGCGGACGTAAATATTCGTCATCCACGCCCGATAGTCCGGAAGGTAGGACCAGGCGTCATTGGTGTAGCCGTCCGAGGTCACCGACTCGGCGTGCTTCTGGCATCCGACGCGGATGGTCGTCGGCCCGGGGAAGGCGTAGACGCGCGCGGCCCCCGTCGCGGGCTGCTCCTTGGTCCAGACACCGGTGCCCCAGGTCTGGAACACGTGTCCCGTGACCGGGCCGGTGTCCACGCGGACCGCCCCGTAATAGCCGTTCGACAGCCGGGCCTCGGTGAGCTCACTGACCATCAGCTTGGTGCCCGACTGCCGGGCCTCCGCGACCTTCCCCGCCCCGAGGTAGAGGGCGATGTGGTGCAGGTCGCGGGAGGTCCCCCACACCAGCAGGTCGCCGGGGAGCAGCGGCGCGAGCCCCTGGGCGGCCGTGAAGCGGGCGGCCGCCCGGTGCGTGTAGTACTGCGCACTGGCCACCCCGTCGAGCGGGTCCGAGCCGGTGGCCTGCGCGTACGCGTGGCGGACGAACCCCGAGCAGTCGAAGCCGAGCCGTTCGGGATCGTGCTCGCTCGCCGGATCGGTGGGGTCCACCTGCCCGTACGTGGCACCGGGCCCCGGGCCGTGACCACCGCCCCAGGTGTACCAGACCCCCTTTCCCACCTGTTCGCAGCCGGCGGCGACGGCGCGCTCGGCCGCGGCCGATGCCCCGGGGGCCAGGACCCGGCAATCGCCCTCGGCGGCGGCCGGGGCGGCGGGGGTGCAGAGGAGCACGGCCAGGAGCGCGAGGAGCGTTCCGATGAGACCTTTTCGGCGCAGCACGAGGGGAGATGAGGGGCGAGGTGCGAGAGGGGACACGATGGGAGACCTCGTTTCACGGGGCGCGGTGGTGGCGAAGCGCGGCCGTCCGACCGGTACTTGGCCGGCGTCACCGCACTCGCGACCAGCCTGTCGGCCCCCGCCGCGCCCCGTCGAGAGCCGGACGAGGCACCACCTGAACGGGCAACGGGAAACCCCGGAGGAAACCCGGAGGAGACCCCGGACGGCTTAGCACCGGCGGGCCGCCCCGGCGGGCGGACCGGGCGGCGGAGACTGCCGCTCCCGCGGTCCCGGTCGGCCCACCGTCCGGCAGATGGCCGCCAGCCGGGCGCCGGGGTCCGGGTCCCACAGCCGTACGGTGCCGTCGTTGCTGCTGCTCGCCAGGGTCCGCCCGTCGGGGGAGAAGACGACCCCCCACACCGCGTTGGTGTAACCCGACAGCGCGGCCCGCAGCCGGTGTCCGGGCACGTCCCACAGCCGCACCGTACGGTCGTTGCCGCTGCTCGCCAGGGTCCGCCCGTCGGGGGAGAAGGCGACGGCCCGCGCCGATCCCGTGTGCCCGGTCAGTACCGCCGTGACGCGCCGCTGCTCCGCGTCCCACAGCCGTACGGTGCCGTCGTTGCCGCTGCTCGCCAGGGTCCGCCCGTCCGGGGCGAAGGCGACGGCCCGTACCGCTCCCGCGTGACCGCTGAGCGCGGCGAGCGGGCGGCGTCCGGCCACGTCCCACAGCCGGACGGTCAGATCGTCCCCGGCGCTGGCCAGGGTCCGCCCGTCGGGGCTGAAGACCACGTCGTTGGCGAAGTCGGTGTGTCCGGTGAGGGTGGCGAGCGGACTGCGCGCGGTGGTGTCCCAGAGGCGTACGGTGCCGTCGGCTCCGGCGGAGGCGAGGGTGCGTCCGTCGGGGGCGAAGGCCACCGAGAACACGGTCCCGGTGTGTCCGGTGAGGGTGGCGAGGGGAGTGCGCGCGGTGGTGTCCCAGAGGCGTACGGTGCCGTCGGCTCCGGCGGAGGCGAGGGTGCGTCCGTCGGGGGCGAAGGCCACCGAGAACACCGTCTCGGCGTGCCCCGAGAAAGTGGCCAGAACCCGCCGTTGGGGCACGTCCCACAGCAGCACCGTGTGATCGGCGTCCGCCGTCGCCAGGAGCTTCCCGTCGGGGCTGTAATCGGCGTGCCACACCTCGGTGAACGGACGCGTCGTCAGTACCGGTCCCCGCAGGTCCCAGAGCACGACGGACTGGTCGAACGCGGCGGTGGCGAGCACCGACCCCGCCGGATCCACGGAGACGGCGAGCACGTAGTCGGTGTGGCCGGCGAGCGTGGCCGTCAGCCGGCCGCCGCGGACGTCCCACAGCCGGGTGGTGCCGTCCCCGCCGCCGCTGATGACGGTGGTGCCGTCCGGGGTGTAGGCCACGGAGTTGACGTCGTCGCTGTGCCCGGCCAGCGTCGCGGACGCGCTCCGCCCGCCGACGTCCCACAAGCGCACCGTACGGTCGACCCCGCCGGTGGCGACCGTACGGCCGTCCGGCGCGAAGGCCGCGCCCAGCACCTCCCCGGTGTGCCCCTCCAGAACGCCGGCCGGCTCCGCCCGCCGCGTGTCCCACAGCCGTACGGTTCCGTCGGCGCCGGCCGATACGAGGCTCCGGCCGTCCGGGGCGTACGCCAGGGTGTTGACCCGCGCGGTGTGCCCGGTCAGGACGGCGCGCACGCGGTGCTCCCCGGCCGTGTCCCGCAACTGGACGGTCCCTTCGGCGGTCGCGACGGCGAGGGTGCCCCCGTCGGGGGCGAAGGCCACCGCCCGGGCTCCCGCCGTGCTCGGGGGCAGCACCGACACGGAGCCGCCGCCCGCGCCGCCGCCCGGGCCACCGCCCGAGCCACCGCCCGAGCCACCGCCCACGCCGACGGGCCAGAGCCGGACCGGGCCGTCGGTGGAACCGGCCGCCAGGGTCCGCCCGTCGGGGCTGAAGGCGACCGTGCGCACCCGGCCGGGCGTGGTGAAGGCGGCGACGGTGCTCCGGTCGGCCACCCGCCGCAGCAGCACCTTCCCGTCGGAGCCGGCCGTCGCCAGCAGCCGGCCGCCCGGTGTGAAGGCCACCGCGTTGACCGGCCCGCCGTGCCCGCCGAGCCGGGCCAGGAAGGGCTGGGACTGGGTACTGAGCAGGGCGCCGCGCGCCTCGGGCGTCGCTTCGGCCCGGTAGGCCTCCCCGGCGAGCAGCATGGAGGCCTCGGGCTGGCCGGCGGACAGGGACAGCGACCGGGCCGCCAGGGCCTGGGAACGGGCGGTCCGCTCCTGGGCGAGCGCCCCCGCGCGCTGCTGGTACGCCACCCCGCCGGCGGTCAGCGCCAGCAGGAGCAGGACGACGAGCGTGGCCAGCATCCGCTGGTGCAGGCGGACCCGGAGCCGTTCCTGACGCCGGCGGGCCTCCTCGGCGGCACGGCCCGCGTCGAGGAAGGCCGCCTCCCGGGGGTTCAGCCGGCTGCGGCCGTCCAGTTCGTCGGCCCAGGTGCGGGCGGCGGCGAGGCGGCTGCCGCGGTAGAGCACGGAAGGGTCGCGGGCCTCGCGCACCCATTCGTCGGCGGCCTGGGCCAGGTGCTGGTGGACCAGCAGCCCGGCCCGGTCGGCGTGGATCCAGCCGCGCAGCCGGGGCCAGGCGTGCAGCAGGGCCTCGTGGGTGATCTCGACGGTGTCGCTGTCCGAGCTGATCAGCCGGGCCCGGACGAAGGCGTCGAGGGCGGCCGCGGCCCGCGCGGTGTCGGCCTGCCCCTCCAGCAGGGTGGTGCGGCTCATCCGGCGCCGGGTCGGCCCCGTCCCGTCGGCGATGTGCACCAGCCGTACGAGGAGCCGCCGGACCGTCCGCTGCCCGGCCGGGTCCAGCCGGGCGAACACCTGCTCGGCGCTGCGGGCCACGGCGCCCTGGATGCCGCCGGCGTACTCGTAGCCCGCGACGGTCAGCGTGGCTCCCTCCCGCCGCTGCCAGGTGGCCATCAGTGCGTGGGACATCAGGGGCAGGGCGCTGGAGGGAACCTCGCCGGGCCAGGCGTCCGGACCGCCGCCGGGGCGCGCCACGGGATTCCCGGCACCGGGATCCCCGTCGGCGGATGCTCGCAGGGGGTCCCGTACGGGGTCCCGTACGTCCGCGTCCCGCAGCAGCAACGGGACCAGCCCCGGTTCCAGGACGAGCCCGGCGAGCTCCGCCGGGCGCGTGATCGATTCCCGCAGCTCCGCCACGGACATCGGGGGCAGGACGAACAGCCCGTCGCTGAACACGGCAGCCAGCTCCGGCAGGTCCAGGCACTCCCCGGAGAAGTCGGCCCGCACACCGAGCACGACGACGGCGGGGTCGTACCCGGTCCCGGGCGGCGCGGCCGGGGGAGGAGCCGGGGAAGGAGCCGGGGAAGCGGCCGGCGGCGAGGCCAGGGCGAGGAGCACCCGGACGAAGGCCCGGCGCTCCTCCTCGTCGGAGCAGAGGGTGAACAGCTCTTCGAACTGGTCGACCAGCAGCACCGGCCGCACGGTCGCGGGCCCGAGCTCGAGCTCGAGCCCCTCCGCGCCGGGGAGGGGGCCGGCGCCGTCCGTCAGCCGGTGGACCGATTCGAGCAGCAGTTCCGGATGGGCCCTCAACTGCGCCGGGTTGACGCCGAGATCGCCCCCCATCACCTTCACGGTGGCGTCGAGCAGTTCCCGCAAGGGGTGCGCGGTGGGGGTGAACCTGACGACCGGCCAGCCGTCGGCCCCCGCCACCGGGAAGCCGCCGCTCCGCAGCGCCGGCACCAGACCCGCGCTGAGCAGGGAGGACTTGCCCGCGCCCGATCGGGCGACGAGGAGCAGCGGGCCCTGGCCGAGCCGGTCGTGGACCCGCTCGACGAGGGCGGACGTGGCCCGCTCCCGGCCGAAGAACCACCGGGCGTCCTGCGGGGTGAACGCCGACAGACCGCGGTAGGGGCACGCGCCGTCCGCCTGCGGACCGCGCTGGTGGGGCGGGCCGGGCGGACCGGCCGCCCCGGCGCGCGATCCCGCCGGGGGCGGCCCGGACCCGTCGATGCCGGGGGCGAGCTCCGGTACCAGCCCCAGCAGTTCGCCCTCGGCCCCCAGGGCCCGGTCGCAACTGCGGGCCACGTCGAGGGTGACCGGCTTCGCACCGGTCTCGATCTTGCTGAGGTAGCCCTTGCTGTAGTGCGTCCGGCGGGCGAGCTCGCCCAGCGACAGGCCGCGCTGCACGCGCAGCCTTCTCAACTGGGCGGGAAAGGCCGCCGCGGTCCCGCTCGCGCGGTCCGGATCCCCCAAGAGGTCCCCCATGGCAATGTGCGCCCAGGCTGTGAGAGGCAGGTGCCCAGGCTAGCGCGGGGGTCGGACGGCCGACCGGCCAAGCGTGCGGTGTGGCGTGAAACGGCGGCGTTCCGGAGCCCGGCCGCGGGCCGGTCTCCGGAACGTCCTTGCGAGGAGCGAACGGGCGGACCCACCCGTTCGCCCAGGGCCTGTAGCCAAACTCCCGCCTGCCGTGCGACGCCCGGCACGCGCTCTCGCCGCGCGGCTGTCCGTCGGGTGACGGCGCGAGTGTGACGCCAGGCCCTAGCGGTTGAGGGTGATCGAGTTGATCGGGCCGAGATCGGCGTAGACCCCGGTGCCCTGGGCGATGGCGTTGCCGCAGTTGACCCCGCCCGAGCCCTTGCACAGACGTGCGGTGGCCCCGCCGTACTGGTTGTTGAGGACCCAGTGGTTGCCGAACTGGTTGCTGAGGTTGTGCGCTCCGTAGCTGTAGAAGACGTGGCTCGGGCTGACGGCCGGGTTCTGGTTCTGCGGGTAGATGCAGACCGCCCCGTCCGGGCACCCGGCCCACGTGTCGGCCGGCTGGGCGCCGGAGGCTCCGGCGGCTCCGCTCAGGGCGACGACGGCGGCCGCGGCGGTGGCGAACGCGGCGGCGCCGCGGATCATCTTGCGCATGGTGGATGTCCCCTCGGGTCTTGCTCCGTGCTGACACCAAGAGCCTGTCCCCGGCGGGGTCCGGGGTCGACGGGTTTCCCGTCGCCCGTCGCCGGTCCGGCCCGGGAAACCCCCTGTGACCAGCGCACTCGCCGAAGGAGGGGCAACGGCCGTGCCCGCTCCTTCGGCCCAGTGCGGATCAGGCCTTCGGGCGAACGCGCTGCGCGGCGCACCGGGCCGCCGCCACCCGGGTGATAGCCCGAGGGGACCAACACACCCCGGAGGTGCGGCCGCACATGACCAGGCGACTCGTGACGCGGCCCGCCCGCCGGCTGCCGCCCGGCGGCCGGCCCCTGGGTGGAGGCCGGCCCGGCCGGTCCCGTACCCCGGGGCGCACGGGATCCCCGGCCGTCGCACGGGCGGCGGTCCCGGTCGCCCCGGCCCTGCGAACCGCGGCCGGCTACGCCTGGCGGCTGCTGGTCGTCGGCGCGGCGGCGTACGCGGTCTTCGCCGTCCTGGGACGGTTCCACGAGATCGCCCTGGCCCTCTTCCTCGGCCTGGTCGCGGCGGCCATGCTGCGCCCGCCGGCCGGGCTGCTGGCCCGGGTGATGCCCCGCGGACTCGCCGTGGCCTGCTCCCTGATCGGCAGTCTGGTCCTGGTGCTCGGCGCCCTCGCGCTGGTCGGCGAGGCCGTCGCGGGGGAATGGCCGACGCTGGTGCGCGAGTTCAAGGTCGGGCTGGACCGCATCCAGAGCTGGCTCCAGGGTGCGCCGCTGCGGCTCGACGCGCACGCCCTGAGCGATGTCCAGTCGAAGATCGGCGACTACCTCTCCAGCCACCGCTCCACCCTGCTGAGCACGGCGCTCAGCGGTGCGGGCCGGGTCGTGGCGGTGTTCACCGTGGTGGCCCTGGCGCTGTTCTGCTCCGTCTTCTTCATCCACTCGGGCGACCGGCACTGGAGCTGGTTCTGCGGACAACTGCCGGTGGGCGTACGGGACCGGGTGGCCGTCGCCGGACGCGCGGCGTGGCGGACCTTCACCGGCTACACCCACGGCATCGTGCTCGTGGCCGCGACCAACGCCGTCCTGGTGGGCATCGCGCTCTACCTCCTGGGCGTCCCGCTGGCCGTCCCGCTCGCCCTGCTGGAGTTCGTCGCAGCCTTCGTCCCGCTCATCGGCTCCCCGGTGGCCCTCGGCGTGGCCGCCGTCGTCGCCCTCGCCACCAAGGGGCCGCTCGTGGCAGCCCTGGTGGTCGCGCTCATCGTGGTCATCGGCCAGATCGAAGGGCACCTGCTGCATCCCCTGGTGATGAGCTGGGCGGTGCGCCTGCACCCGCTGGTGGTGGCCCTGTCGGTGGTCGCGGGAGCCATCGCCGCCGGGATCGTGGGGGCCGTGGTGGCGGTGCCCCTGGTCTCGGTGGCCTGGTCCGTGCACCGGTCCCTGCGCAAGGCCCGCGCCGAGGGCTGACCTCCGGGAGCCGTCGGCTCCCGGAGGTCAGCCCTCGGGAGCCGACGGGTCCCGGTCCCGCGTCAGCCGAGAGGGTCCACGACGGCCTCGACGTGATCGGCGACGGCGACGAGCAGCACCCGGGTGCCCGCCTCCACGGCCCGCCAGCGGTGCTCCACCCCGCCGGTGAGGTACAGCGTGTCGCCGCGGCCCAGGCGGTGGGTCCGCCCGTCGGCCTCGACCTCGGCGGCGCCGTCGGCCACGTACATCAGCTCGTCGTTGCGGTGCCGGAAGGCGCGCTCGGCATCGTGGTCCCCGGTGAACTCCAGGGCGTGCATCTGGTGCTGGCCGCGTACGAGGGGACGGACGCGGGCCGTCGCATCCGTCCCGGCACCGACCCCGAGACCCTGCCCGGATTCGACACCGGATTCGAGCACGGAACCGACCCCGGAACCGATCCCGGAACCGATCCCGGATTCGAGTCCGGGATCGGCGTCGGCCCGCACGATGTCCACCCGGCGCGGGGTCTCCCCGGCGGCCAGCAGCTGCACGGCCGTGGTGGCCAGGGCGTCGGCCACCCGCTGGAGCGAACGCATGCTGGGGCGGGCCCGGTCGTTCTCGATCTGGCTGAGGAAGGGCGAGGACAGCCCGCTGCGCGCGGCCACTTCGGCGAGGGTGAGGTCCAGAGCCCTGCGCCGTCTGCGGATGCCCGCACCGATCCGCCGCCCGGACGTCTCGTCTTCCACCTGGCCGTCCACCCCGCACCCCGCTCCCCGCTCGTCGTGCCGCGCCTCTGACGATCATCTTCCCGCACCTCGCCGCGGGCTTCGCACTCCCTTCACAGTGCCGCAACAATGCGCCGCTAACTTCAAAGGAGATTGCTCTCATCTAACAAAGTTTCACGCTCCGCAGGAGGACAACCGCATGCCCCCGGTCGACCAGAACTTCCGCCGCCGCCGCGGCACCGGTCTCATCGCCCTCGACCCCGCCGCCTCGGAAGGCGGGTACACCCTCTACGCCCCGCTCACCGGCACCGGCGAGGTGTACCTGATCGACATCCACGGCGAAGTGGTCCACGAGTGGCGGCTGCCCTACCGCCCCGGCCGGCACGCCCGGATCCTCGCCAACGGGAACCTGGCCTACAGCGGCGTGCTCCCCGGCGAGGAGGCGCTCTTCCCGATGTGGCACAAGTACCGCGGCGGCGTGATGCTCGAAGCCGCCCCGGACGGCACCGTCCTGCGCGAACACCGCGATCCGCTCCAGCACCACGACGCCCACCACCTCGGCGGCGGCCGCGTGCTCTACACCGCGCTCGAACCCCTGCGGGGCGCGGACGCGGCGGGCGTGCTCGGCGGAGTGCCCGGCTCCGAGGCGGCCGACGGCACGGTGTGGGCCGACACCATCACCGAGGTCGACGCCGACGGCTCCGTACGCTGGTCGTGGAGCGCGGCCGAACACCTCGACCGGGCCGAGTACGCCCTGCACCCCGACTACGCGCGCGAGCACTGGCCGCTCATCAACAGCGTCGTACCGCTCGCCGACGGGAACGTCCTCGCCAGCCTGCGCAGCGTCTCCGCCGTGGTCGTCATCAGCCGGGAGACCGGCGAGATCCTCTGGCGCACCGAGCCCGGAGTCGTCTCGCAGCAGCACGCCCCCACCGAACTCGCCGACGGCCGGGTGCTGGTGTTCGACAACGGCGTCTTCCGGCCCGGATCGGACGTCCCCTACTCCCGCGTCATCGAGATCGACCGCTCCTCGGGCAAGGTCGTCTGGGAGTACCACGACCCCGCCCGCGAGGCCTTCTTCGCCCCGTTCATGGGCAGCGCCCAGCGCCTCGCCGGCGGCAACACCCTCGTCACCGACTCCCCGTCCGGCCGCCTCTTCGAGGTGACCCCCGAGGGCTACCTCTGCTGGGAGTACGTCGTCCCCCACTTCGGCGCCTACCAGGAGTCCGAGGTCCGCGGCCTGTTCCCCTCCGAACCCAACGCGGTCTTCCGCGCCTACCGGTACACCGCGGAAGAGCTGCCCTGGCTGAACAGAGGGGCCGCCCGATGAGCGCCGCCCGCGCGCTGCCCGAGCCGGAGGCGCCGGTGAGCCCCGTGAACGGCGTGAGTCCCGTCGACGAGCGGCTGCCGCTGCGCCGGCTGGCACCACTGTCCGCGCAGCACGTACTGGCCATGGTGGCCGCGCCCGTCTCCACCACCTTCCTGACCGGCCAGGCCCTCGGCCTCAGCGCCGCGCACACCGCCTCCCTGCTCAGCGCCACCCTCGTGCTCTGCGGAGCCGGCACCCTGCTGCAGTCCCTCGGGATCTGGCGGTTCGGCGCCCGGCTGCCGTTCGTCATGCTCCCCGGCGGGGCGGCCACCGCCCTCTTCCTCCAGATAGCCAAGGACCACGGCCCCGCGACCGCGACCGGCTCGGTGCTCCTCGCCGCCGCGCTGCTCTTCGCCGTGCTCCCCTTCTACGCCAAGGTCGTACGGCTCTTCCCGCCCCTGGTCATGGGCGTCACCGTGCTGCTCATCGGGATCGCCATGATCCGGGTCGCCGCCCAGCTGGTCACCGGACGCCCCGGGAGCCCCGGATACGCCGCGCCCTCGGCCGTCGTCCTGACCGGCGCCACCATCGGCTGCACCGTGCTGTTCCTCATGGCGCTGCGCGGGATCTGGCGGCAGACCGCCGTGCTCCTCGGCATGGGCGCGGGCACCCTCATCGCGCTCACGACCGGCCTCGGCCACTTCGCGCCCGTGGGCGGAGCCGGCGGGGGACTGACCCTGCCGCACCTCCTCCCGTACGGCGCACCGCACTTCGACGTGCTCGCCGCACTGCCCCTGCTCGTCTTCAGCCTGACCACCCTCGCGGAGATCACCGGGCAGACCGTCCTGAACAGTGAGACCGTGGGCCGCCCGAGCGACCCGGGACGCGATGTGCCCCGGGTGGCCCGGGCCGACGCCCTGATCTCCGTGTTCGGCGGGCTGTTCGGCACCTCGCTGATGGTCACGAGCGCCGAGAACATCGGCATCGGGCGCCTCACCGGGGTCCGCAGCCGCTTCGTGACCGCCGGCGCCGGAGTGCTCCTCATCGCCGTCGGTCTGCTGGCACCCGTCTCCCGGCTGCTCGCCGCCGTCCCCGCGCCCGTCGTGGGCGGTTCCGCCCTGGTGATCTACGGGATCATCGCGGTGATGGGCGTCGACATGCTCGGGCGGACGGCGCCCGGCGCCGGCCGGGGTTCCACCGTGATCGCGCTGGCCCTCACGGCCGGACTGCTTCCGGTGGTGGCCCCCGACCTCTATCAGGGGTTCCCCACCTGGGCCCGGACGGTCCTCGGCAGCGGGGTGGTGACGGGCACGCTCACCGCGGTCCTGCTCCACGCCCTCTTCCGCGCGTTCGGGAGCGGCGCGACCCCCCGCAAGGCCGGTCCCGCGGACTGACGGCGGTGCTCCGCCGGGCCTGCGGCTATCCTCGCGCGGCGAAGGCGGGTACAACTGCTGTGCGAAGAGGGGAAGCCGATGCTGCGCGATGCGCGCGAGTGGTTCGACGGCGCGGCCGACGGGGAGATACGGGCACTGGAAGAAGTGCCCGGCATCGATCCGGAGCGGCTGCGGGAACTGTGGTGTGCCGAACCGGAGCTGATGCTCCGCCTCGACGGCCTGCACACGGCCGCACAGCGGGCCTTCGAGCGGCGCACGCGCGTCGCCGTCACGGACGAGCTGCTCCGGGCCCTGCGCGCCGTGGCCCAGGGGGCGGACGTGGCCCGGCTGGAGACGGCCGTCGCGCTGGCCGGGACGCGGCTGGAGGCCGATACGGCCACCGCCGGGGCGCGCGGCCTGAACACCGGACTGACCTGCGGGATCGTGATCAGCCCTGTGATCCTGCTCGTGGTCTTCGCGCTGGGGGAGTGGGTGCCCGGGCTCTTCGGCGTGGGCCTCGGCTGCCAGGAGCGGCTCGCCCTCGCGGGAGCCCTGGTGTGCTTCGCCGGCGGCGCGATGGGCGCGGTCTTCAGCGTCATCGTGCGGCTGCGCGATCCCCGGCAGCTCATCCGCGACAGCCCCGGCGGGGCCGGCGGCCCGGCCGCCGATCCGGTCCAGCTGTCCCGGGCGCTGCGCCAGGAGGGCTGGTACCGGGTGGTGGTCGGCTGGTTCCTGGCCACCGCGGTCTACCTCCTCGTCGCCGGCGGGATCCTCACCCTCCTCACCCCGCCGGCCACCCCCGCCGAACTGTGCGGGCCCGGCCCGCTCTCCGCCGACGGGCACGGGGCCCTGGTCAGGACCTGGTTCTTCTGGGGAGCCATCGGCTTCCTCGCGGGCCTGAACGAACGGTGGGCGCGCGGTCTGCTGCGCCACCCCTCGGCAGCCTCCGACGAGCCGGCCGCGGCGCCGGGGGACGGCGGGCGGCGCTCGTAGACGAGCCCCCGGGCCAGGTCGGCCAGGTCGGGCAGCTCATCGACGGCGGCGTCGCACGGCGTGATCCGCGGGACCCGGTTAGCGTCGGGGGATGAGTACCGAACCGCAGAGCTTCGAGATCCTGCTGGTGCCCGAACACGTGGTGGAGGGGTCGGCCGATGACGCCGTCCGCTCGGCCGTCGTCGCACGGACCGGCCAGAACGGCGCCTCCGGCTACCCCCGCTACGCGGGGGACGGGATGGTGGCGGACATCGATCCGGTCACCCGAACGGTGGAAGCGCTCCTCGTGGACGGCTCCGAGCTCGACTACGGCCTCAAGCCCGTCCTGTACCCGCCCACCGGCAGGCAGTCCTGACACGCGGTTCTGACGTGCGGGCCCGACCGCGGACCTGACGCACGGTCCCGGCGCACGCCGTCCCCATGGAGCCGTACCGGCGGGCAGGCCCGGCCTGCCCGCCGGGCGTGCGCCGTCCCTCGCAGAGCCGTCCCTCGCAGAGCCGTCCCTCGCAGCGCCGTCACTCGAAGCGGGTGGTGTCCCCCGCGCCCCGCCGGACGATCTCGGCCTCGCCGCTGGAGAAGTCGATGACCGTCGTCGGCAGCGTCCCGCACTCGCCCGAGTCGACCACCATGTCGACGACGTGGTCGAGGCGGTCCTTGATCTCCCAGCCCTGCGTCATCGGCTCCGCCTCGTCGGGCAGGAGCAGCGTGCTCGACAGCATCGGCTCGCCGAGCTCGGCCAGCAGCGCCTGGACCACGACGTGGTCGGGGATGCGCACGCCGACCGTCTTCTTCTTCGGGTGCTGGAGCTGGCGCGGTACTTCCTTCGTCGCCGGGAGGATGAAGGTGTAGCTGCCGGGGGTGGACGCCTTGATCGCGCGGAAGACGTCGTTGTCGATGATGACGAACTGGCCGAGCTGCGCGAAGTTCTCGCACACCAGGGTGAAGTGGTGGCGGTCGTCGAGCTGCCGGATGGACCGGATCCGGTCCACCCCGTCACGGTTGCCCAGCTGGGCGCCCAGCGCGTAGCAGGAGTCCGTCGGGTAGGCGACGAGCCCACCCGCGCGGATGCCGTCGGCGATGCTGCCGATGGCGCGGGGCTGGGGGTTTTCGGGGTGTACGTCGAAGTACTTTGCCATCCGCCGAGCCTACGGGATCAGGTGGTTCCGGCATCCTGTCCGGGCCGGGAGCTCCCACAAGACGGGGTGAGTGCAATGTGGCTAATTGTCCACTTTTTATGCTGCTTGGACCGTACCTTCCCGTGATTGCGATCATATTTGCCGCATCGGATGCATGAATTTTTCGGCGGTGTACATAGGGTGCGTGGATCGGCGGCCTGACTGTGGCCGATAAATCACGCACGAGGGTTTGCCACATATGACCGCCACTTCGCTGCCGCCCGCTGGAAAACCCCTCTCGACGGGACGTCGCAGAGAGGTTGAGGTCCAGGTCGGCGGGGTGAAGCGGAATATCGCATTCCTCTCCGCTCTCGTCGCCGCACTCATATCCATGGGGGCCTACAGCGCCGGCCTGGCAGCGCGCGGCGTGTACCCCTTCGGTGAGATCCCGCGCGCCACCAACGACCTGCGCCACCAGTACGTCCCGTTCCACACCCACCTCTGGGACCTCCTGCACGGCAAGGCCCAGGGCGACCTCCTCTTCAACTGGCAGAGCGGGTACGGGGTCGGATTCCTCGGCGACTTCTTCACCTATCTCGGCAATCCGTTCTCCCTGCTGGCCGGCCTTCTGCCCCGGGAGCACGCGGAACTCTCCGCCTACCTCGTCAGCCTCTGCAGCATCGGCCTCGCCGCCGCGCTGATGACCGTGTACCTGGGGCGCCTGCGCCCCGGCTCGCCCTGGCTGCGCTCCCTGATCGCCGTCGGCTACGCCGTCTGCGGCTGGGGAGTCGCCGAGGGCACCATCGTCCCGATGTGGACCTGGGGCCTGGTCGCGATACCGATGCTGGGGATAGCCGCCGACTGGTGTCTGACCGGTCGCCGCTGGGTCCTCGGCAGCCTCCTGTTCGCCCTGTGCTGGTACGCCAACTTCTACACCGCCGCCATGGCCACCATGGCCACCGCGCTCGTCTTCCTCGTGCGGCTCCTGCTCGCCGACACCGACCGGCGCACCCGCGGCCGGGCGCTGTGGCGGGCCGCCACCATGGCCGGCACCGGACTGCTCCTCGCCGCCCCCGCCATCCTGGTGTGCGCCCTCGCCAACAAGCGGGCCCAGCCCACCGAGCTGTACGTGGTCAGCGTGAAGACCGACCCGCTGACCTTCCTGTCGATGCTCATACCGGGGACCCACCCCCTGACGCCGGCGCCGAACGTCTACGCCGGGGTGCTCGTCCTCCTCCTCGTCCTGACCCTGCCCTTCCAGTCGAAGGTGCACGTCCGTGAACGCCTCGCCTGGCTCTCGCTCATCGCGCTGACCGGGCTCTCCTTCGTCTTCGTCCCGACCGCCAAGCTCTGGCAGGGCGGGGCCCTCCCGCACGGCGCCCCCTTCCGCGAGTCCTTCGTGTTCAGCGGCATGCTGGCGATGGCCGCCTGGATCTGCCTCGCCCACATGCCCCGGCCCCGGGCCCTGCTCGGCGGCGCCGGCCTGCTGGCCCTGCTCGTCGCGGCCACCTACGACTTCCCGGCGGTCAACCGGCACGCCCTCAAGGGCGTCCTGATCGGCGGCGCCGTCACCGCCGTCCTGCTCCTCTTCTACGCGCGCGGGCTGCGCCGCCCCCTGCGCATCGGGGTCATGCTGCTGCTGGCCTTCTCCGTCTTCGCCGGCACCACGTACACCGTCTACGGCAACGCCGTCGCCAACGACCCCCGCCGACGCGGGCCCAGCCGCCCCCAGACGATGACCGAGCTCGGCCGGAGCGCACAGGAGGCCCTGGAGGCACACCGGAACTGGCCCGCCACCCGCGCCGACGCCGGACCCGGGATCTTCGTCACCAACAACGACGCGATGCTGGTCGGCGGCCAGGGCGGCTCCTACTACAGCAGCTACGTCAGCGTGGAGACCGCGACCGCGCTGCGCGGACTCGGCCTCGGACAGGGGATGGGCGGCCGTCACCTGTGGCCCGCGAACGACCCGGTCCTGCGGGCCCTGCTCGGCGTCGGCACCGTCCTCGAACCGGCCGGCGCGGACCGCGTCACCGTGCGCACCCTGCCCGCCCCGCCGCTGGTCACCTTGCGTGCCACCGGCAGCGACCAGGCCTACGGGGCCCCCGAAGGCTCCGTCTGGGCCCGGCGCCAGGCCGCCCTCGGCGCCAAGGTCTACACCGTGCCCCCGCTCACCCGCGTCGGAGCTCCGGCCGCGCCCGCCCCGGCGCCCGGGAAGGGCTTCCCCCTGACCAAGGGCACGGGCGAGGGCCCGGAGAGCTGGGCCACCTTCACCGGGAAGTGCACCCCCGGCGCACGCGCCTTCGTCTACGCACCCGACCTGAACGCGACCGCCCGGGCCGAGGGCACCGGCCGCCGCGACAGCTTCTCCGCCAGGCCTCCCGCGGTCAGCGCTCCGCTCAAGGAACTGGGCAAGGCGGGGGCCGACGGCCGCTTCACCTTCTCCGTGCGCACCCCCAAGGACGGCCAGGTCCTGCCGCCCGACGCGCTCGGCTGCCTCGACCAGGCCGCCTTCGACGCGACCGTGACCCGTCTGAAGTCCGGCGGGGCCACCGAGGTCACGGCCGGCGGGCACACCGTCGAGGCCCGGCTCCCCAAGGGCTCGACCGGCACCGCGGTGCTGGCCACCACGGCGTCCCCCGGCTGGACCTGCTCGGTCGACGGCGGCCCGTCCCGCGCCCCGGTCTCGTACCAGGGCCTGCTCGGCATCCCCCTGGGATCCGGCGGCGCCGACCGGATGGCGTGCTCGTACACCCCCGAAGGACTCCGGCCCGGCCTGGGTGCCGCCGCGGCGGGCCTGCTGCTCATCGCGGGCGTCCTGGCCGGCACGCGGTGGCGGGCCCGCCGGCGCTGACCCCGGTCCCGACCGGCACGTCCCGCCACCGTGCCGGTCACGGTGGCGGGTTTCCTCAGCGCCCTGGGTCCGGGGGACTTGTGAGCGGGCTAGCGGTGAGCGGGCGGGCCGTGAGGGTGGCCGGCGTCGGACCGTCCGGACGCACCGTGATGCTGTAGGCGGCCTTGTCCGGGACGGACCGGAAGGCCGGCTCGTGTGCCGGCAGCAGGTGTTCCAGCAGTGCCGTCGACTCGCGCAGCGCGAACTGCAGCCCGAGGCAGGCGCGGGGGCCGATGCCGAAGGGCACGTATCCGCCCGGGACGGACGGCCGCCCGCCGGGAACGGTGAAGCGCAGCGGGTCGAAACGCTCGGGATCGGGCCACAGCACCGGGTCGCGGTGCGCGAGGTAGGGGCAGACGACCACGTCCGTTCCCGCCTCGACGGCGAAGCCCGCCAGGACGTCGTCCTCGACGGCGTGCCGGGGCAGGATCCAGGCGGACGGGTACAGCCGCAATGTCTCGCTGACCAGGGCCTGGATCGCCTCGCGGCGCTCGGCAGAGCCCTCGGGGCCCGCCGCCAGGGCCCATGCGCGGGCCTCCGGGTGGCGGTCGAGGAGCAAGTACAGCCAGGTCAGCGTGGTGGCCGTGGTCTCGTGCCCGGCGACCAGCAGCGTGACCAGCTCGTCGCGGATCAGCCGGTCGGTGTACTCGGGCCGCTCGGCGGACGCCTCCACCAGCAGGTGGAGCAGCCCCGGACCGTCGGGACCCGCGGAGCCCCGGCGGGCGGCGGCGATGGCGTGGTGGGCGACGGCGTCGATCCTGGCCAGATCGGCGGCGACCGCCTCCCCGGCGTCGGCGGAATCGGCGGGCAGCGTCGGCAGCGCCGCCACCACGGCCGCGACGGATCCCAGTTCGCGGTCGGTGTCCGCGTCCAGCGGATGGCCGGTCAGGGAGCGCCAGATGGTGTCGAGGGCGAAGCGCCGCATCTCCTCGCCGACGTCGAAGACCTCCCCGGTACGGGCGTACGCGGCCCAGCGCGCGGCGGCCGTCCGCGCGGCCCCGGCGATCCGCTGCTCGTAGCGGCGCATCCCGGTCCCGGTGAACTGTGACTGCAGGAGCCGCCGTTGCCGCTTCCACGCCTCGCCGGTCGCGGAGAGCACGCCCTCGCCGACCAGCAGCCGGGCGCGGTGCGAGCGCTTGACGTAGCGCTGCGGATGCAGGGCCAGCACGTGCTGGACCGCCGCCGGCCCGGTGACCAGCACGGTCGGCCGATCGCTCGGCCCGTTCTCGCGACCCCCGAGCCGGAACGCGCCGACCCCGCCGAGCCGTCCGCGGACCTCGGCCAGCAGCTCGACCAGCTGGCCCCCTCCCGCGCTCCACCGCGCCACGACGGCGGGGTCCAGCTCGGGGACCGGGGGACTGACGCGGCCCACGGGACCGGCTTCGATGGCCATCGGTGTTCCCCTGTTCGTCCGTCCGGCCGTTCGCCGGCCGGCTGCGTTCCGCCGGGTTCCGCCCGCTCCGGGCCCGCGGCAGCACGGACTGTACGGGACCGGGAACGGGCGGGGGTCGGCCTTCGGCCAGGCACCGCGCACCGTCCGTTCCCGGTCCCCGCGGCAGGCCCTACGCCGGGCGGGTGTACCTGCGGCCCGCCTCCGGGCCCGGGCGGGAGGCGGCCCGTTGGATGGGGGGTCCGGGGGATCGTGGTCAGGGGCCGGGGCGCGCGATCGGCAGTGGATCGGTTCCTGAGGAGTGACGATGGGTCCGTTCTCGTTCTCGTTCTCGGCGGACGCGGCACGGGACGCGCTGAACCGCACCCAGGCCGCGATGCTGCTGCCCGCGGTCCTCGTGGGCGCCGGAGCGGGACTGGGCGCGGTGGGCTTCCGCTGGCTCATCGAGGTCTTCACCAAGGCGCTGTCCGGCCACGACGACTACTCCGCCGCCGGCCACGCCGACAACCCGTACGTGCCCTGGCTCGGACCGTACTTCGTACTGCTCGCGCCCGTGGTCGCGGGAGCGCTCTACGGACCGCTGGTCTACCGCTACGCCAAGGAGGCGCGCGGCCACGGGGTGCCCGAGGTGATGTACGCGGTCGCCCGCCAGGGTGGCCGGATCCCGCCCCGGGTCGCGGTGGTGAAATCGCTCGCGTCCGCGCTGTGCATCGGCGGCGGCGGCTCCGTGGGCCGCGAAGGCCCCATCGTCCAGATCGGGGCCGCCCTCGGCTCCACCGCCGGAGCCCTCCTGCGCGTGCGCGAGGAACGGATGCGGCTGCTGGTCGCCTGCGGCGCGGCCGGTGGCATCGCCGCCACCTTCAACGCGCCCCTGGCCGGCGTCTTCTTCGCGATGGAACTGATCCTGCGCGATTTCACGGCCCGCGCCTTCGGCCTGGTGGCCGTCGCCTCGGTCACCGCCAGCGTGATCGGACGCGCGGCCCTGGGCGACCAGCGGTTCCTGGACCTGGTGCCGGTGAGCGCCGGCCACCTGGCCGCGTACGCCCTGTACGTCCTGCTCGGCGCGGCGGCCGGGGCCGTGGGCGTGCTCTTCAGCAAGGTGCTCTACGGGGTGGAAGACCTCTGCGACGCCGTCTGGCACGGCCGCCCGGAATGGCTCCGCCCGGCAGCCGGCGGCATCGTACTGGGGGCGATCCTGCTGGCCCTGCCGGAGATGTACGGGGTCGGTTATCCGGTCCTCGGCAAGGCCGCGGTGGGCGGGTACGCGATCGGATTCCTGTTCGTCCTGCTCGTCGGCAAGATCATCGCGTGCAGCGTCACCATCGGG
This sequence comes from Streptomyces sp. NPDC099050, assembly GCF_044759865.1. NCBI lineage: Bacteria > Bacillati > Actinomycetota > Actinomycetes > Kitasatosporales > Streptomycetaceae > Streptomyces > Streptomyces sp. NPDC099050. Next base: position 26,829 of record NZ_JBIWAE010000022.1, read on the forward strand.
ATCGGCGGCTCGGGGGGAGTCTTCGCACCCAGCCTCTTCATCGGTGCCATGCTCGGCAGCGCCTTCGGGCAGACGATGGACGGCCTCGCACCCGGAGTGACCGGCTCGGCCACCACCTACGCCGTCATCGGGATGGGCGCGGTCTTCGCCGGATCGGCCCGCGCGCCGATCACCGCCGTCGTCATCATCTACGAACTGACCGGCGAGTACGGCATCATCCTGCCGCTGATGGCCGCCGTCGCCGTCGCCACCGGAGTCAGCCACGCGCTCAGCCGGGACACCGTCTACACGGCCAAACTCCGCCGCCGCGGAGTCGACCTGGACCTGACCGGCCCGGCCGCGGTCGAGGTCCGGACCGCCATGGGACCGCCACCGCCCGCGCTCGCGCCCGGCACCGGCCTGCGCGAGGCGATCACCGCGATGATCGAGGCGGGCGCCGGCCGCCTCCCGCTCGTCGACCGGCACGGCCACTACGCGGGTTCGGTCGGCGCGCCCGCGCTCTCCCGTGCCCTGCACGGAGGCCTCTCCGAGAACACGCCCGTCGAAACGCTACGGGACCACCCGCCGGCCCTGCTCGCCGGCCAGTCCCTCCAGGAGGCACTGCCGCTGCTCGCCGCCGGCGAGGGCGACGGACTCCCGGTCCTGGACGAGGAACGGCTCCGCCTCCTGGGCTGGGTCTCCCACCGCTCGGCCCTGCTGGCCCTGTACCCGCCCTCCCGGCCCGTCCCCTGACCCCGGATCAGACGGGCGGGGAGAGCTGGGCGCGCACCCATGCGGGATCGGGGTTGGTGTGGGGCCGGCCGGCCACGATGACCGTGGGTACGGTCTCGTTGCCGTCGTTGGCCTCCCTCGCCGCCGCGGCCCCGGCCGGGTCGCGCCAGATGTCGACCCAGTGCAGCCGGCGGGCGCTGCGGCCGAGCCTTGCGCGCAGCCGTATGCAGTACTGGCATCCGGGCCGCCACAGGACGACCGGCCGGCCGTCGGCCGCGCTGCGGCGCCGTGCCTCCAGCAGGGTGACCGGCCTCGGGAAGACGAGGGGCGAGTGCACGCCCGCGAGTACCAGAAACATCAGCAGGAGCACGACGGCGGTGGCGGGGCCGCCCGTGAACACCGACCCCGCCGCGAAGGCAGAGCCGCAGAGCAGGAGCAGCAGGGGCAACTTCCAGGCGCGTGTCATGGTGCCGCAGGCTATCGACGCGTCGCACCGCTCCTCGAACCGGGTCGCCCCGGCCGGGAGGTTCACCGGAGGGACACGTCGACGGACGCGCCTCGCTCCCCACCGGGCGGCAGGCGCTCGCGCACCCGGCGGATGATCTCGGCGCGCTGGCCGGACCGGAGCCCGCCCAGGGCATGCGTGGCCTCCCCACGCGGCGCCACCCATGGCGTGGACGCCCAGACCCGGCTGGTCCGGGCGTTCGCTGACGGCCGGCGGCCGGCCGTGCGCGCCGGCGCCCCAGGCGTAGATGCGGGACACGGCCTCGACCTGCGCCTCGGTGAGCGGCCGGGTGGCGAAACCGGAGGTCTCGGCCGAGGCCCACCCCCCGTTGCCCTCCACCTGGGCCCAGGCCCGGTCCAGTACGGACACGTACTGCTCCGTCTCCCCGTCCCGGGAGACCCAGAAGTGCGAGGAGGCCTTGATCCCGGGGGTGTTGAACCGCTCGTACAAAGAGCCCTCGCCCTCATGGACATGGAGCACGAGCCCGCGCTGCGCGTCGCGGCCGCCGTGGACGAAGTTGCGCTCCAGCGGGACCTTCGCCACCCCCGGCATCCATCCGGAGGCGGGGGGAGCGGTGACCGACGCGGTGGGCGGTCCCGCCCCCGGCCGCGGTCGTCCTCGGCGCTTCCGGCGCCGCCGGGCCGGGCGGCCAGCAGGGAAGCCGCGGTCGCGGTGAGGAACCCGGCGCCGCCGCCGGCGGGCAGGCGCCGCCTCGACGGAGGCGGGGGGTGGGGGCGGGGGTGGGGGGCGGGGGGTGCTGGGGTGCATGAGCGGTGTCCGGTTCCGGGTGGTGCTTCCCGTGGGGGGGAACGGCGATTCAACGGGGCGCTCATGATGAGGACGTGATCGCTTGATGATCGTTCGATGACGGGTCCCGGCTCCGGCCCGGGCCCGGCCGGGCGGATTGTGACCAATTGGTCATCCAGTGCGCATCACCTGCGCATACGGGGCACGGAGACTGACGGCTGATCCAGAACGGCACGAGCAAGGCGGTGTACGGCATGACGGCGGTACCGGTGGAGGGCGAGACGCCCGGCGCGACGAGGGACGAGCACCAGGCGAGGACGCCGGGACCGCACGATGCGCAGACACCGACTCCCGCCCCCCGGCCGGGCCGGGAGCCCGCGCCGACGCTGGACCCGCGCACCGCGGGGGCGCCGGGGGCGGCGCCCGCGAAGACGGCGTCGCCCGCTGAGGCGCCTGCGGCCCTTTCCGGGCCGGCGCCCGGGTCCGTGGCCGCGTCCGTGGCCGACGCTGAGACCGCGCCCGCGTCTGCGCTGTCGGCCGAGGTCAAGCCCGGGCTCGCGGTTCCTGTCGAACCCGAACCCGAACCCGAACCCGAACCTGCGTCGGCTTCCGCTCCCGCCCCTGGCGCTGGCCCTGGCCCTGGCCCTGGGCCTGCGGCCAGGGCTGTGCCCGCGTCTGCTGCCGAAGCTGAGACTGCTCCCGCTCCGACTCCGGATCCCGCTGCCGCACTTGGGGTTGGGCCTGCGGCTGTGGCCGAGCCTGCATCTGCTCCCGCTCCCGCTCCGGATCCTGCTCCCGCACTTGGGGTTGGGCCTGCGGCTGTGGCCGAGGCTGCGTCTGCTCCGGCTCCCGGACCTGCTCCGGCCCCGGCCCCGGCTCCCGGGCTCGGGGCAGGGCCTGCGGTTGAGGGCGGGTCCGGGCCCGCCTCTGCCGAAGCTGCGACTGTGTCTGCTCCCGGATCAGCGGCCGGGCTCGGGGCAGAGCCTGCGGCCGAGGCCGGACACGCGTTCGCCGTCCCTCCTGAGACTGAGTCCGCCGCCGGGCCCGAGTCTGGGGACGCTGCTGTCCAGGGGCGCGTCTCGTGGCCGGGGGCCGATACGGGGTCGGACGCGGTGGCGGGCGGCGGTCCCGATGCCGGTCGTCCTGTTCTCCCTCCTGAGTCGGACTCCGAGAAGACGAGCAAGTTCATCGCGCTCAAGCCGCTGGACGAGGCCCCCTCGGCGTCGGCATCGGTGCCGAAGTGGGCGTCGGCGCCAGGGGCTCCGGCTCCGCGAGGGGCACTGGGGGTGGACCCCGGGCAGGGGGCCAACCCGGCTCCGGGACGGGCTCCGAGTGGGGGAAGGGCCCCGGTCGCCGGCCCCGCTCCGGCTCCGGGTGGTGTTCCGGTGCCGGGAGGCGTTCCGGCTGCGGCAAGGGCACCGGGTGGTGGCTCCGTGATGGGGACGGCCCCGGCTCCGGGCACCGCTCCTGCCCCGGGGACCACCACCGCTCCGGCGACGGATGCGACGGATGCGGCGTCGGGAAGGGGCCCGGGCTTCGCCCCCGGGCAGGGGACCGTCTCCATCCCCGAGGGGACCACCGAGCAGCCGCTGCCCGCGCTCGATCTGCTCGCGGACCTCACCAATACCTCACCGCCGCCCGCGACCCCCGGCCGGACGGTGGCCCGCCGGGTCCGGATCTGGGTTCCGCCGCTGCTCCTGCTGGTCGCCGTACTGGCCGTCGTACAGGCACTGCGGCCGCTCCCCGACGCCGTTCTCACCAGTGGGGGCGCCGCGGCCTCCGTCACCCTCGACGGCCGTTTCGACGTGCCCTGGCCGGAGAAGGGCCAGGCCGCCGTACGGATCGGCGGCGCGGGCGACGTAGGGACGTTCGGGGAGCAGAAGCCCGTGCCCACGGCCAGCGTCGCCAAGGTCATGACGGCCTACGTGATCCTCAAGGGCCACCCGCTGAAGAAGGACGAGGCTGGCCCGCAGATCGAGGTGGACGCCAAGGCCGTCACGGAGGGCGCCTCTAAGAGCGAATCGCGCATCACGGGGCTGACGGCCGGCACCCGCTTCTCCCAGCAGAACTTGCTGAAGATGCTGATGATCCCCTCGGGGAACAACATCGCCCGCCTACTAGCCCGTTGGGACACCGGAAGCGACTCCGAGGCTGCGTTCGTGGAGAAGATGAACGCCGAGGCCAAGGCGCTCGGCATGACCTCCACCACGTACACCGACCCGAGCGGGCTCGACGCCAAGACCGTGAGCACCGCCGCAGATCAGCTGAAACTGGCCGAGGAGGTCATGAAGTCCGACGCGTTCCGGGCGATCGTCAGGCTGCCCGAGGCGACCGTCCCCGGCCTGAGTGAGCCGCTGATCAACAACAACGGCGACCTGCTCATCGACGAACTCAGTGTCAGTGGCATCAAGACCGGCTCCAGTTCGGCGGCCGGCGGCGCGCTGATGTGGGCGGCGTACAAGACGGTGGGCGACAAGACCCCGCTGATCCTCGGCACGATGCTCGACCAGCACGTCACCGGCGCCGACCCCGATGGCGCCAACAGCCTGAAACTGGTCAAGAAGAACAGCAAGAAGGTCATCGAGGCCGTCCGCACGGCACTGACCTCGGCCGGCGCGGTCAAGAAGGGCCAGGTCGTCGGCTACGTGGACGACGGGCTCGGTACCCGGACCCCGGTGGTGGCCACCCGCGACACGGCCGCCGTCGCCGTGCCGGGCCAGCGGCTCGACCTGCGCCTGGCCATCGACGGCGACGGCCTCCCCACGCACGCGCCGGCCGGCAGCGAGATCGGGACCCTGACCATCGGCACCGGCCCGGGCGCCCCCACGGTCCCCATGGCCCTCCAGACGGACCTGTCCGAACCGTCCCTCGGCGCGAAACTCCTCCGCCTCGGCTAGGGCGTGCCCGGGAGGCGGACCGTTACTGCGAGGCCGCCGGCCGGGCGGGGGGCGAGGTCGAGGGTGCCGGCGTGGGCGCGGACGATGCTGTGCACGATGGCCAGGCCGAGGCCGGCGCCGGCGTGCTCGTCGGTGCGTACGCGTTCCGTCGCGCGGCGGAAGGGTTCGGTGAGCGTCGGGACCAGTTCCGGTGCGATCAGGGGGCCCGTGTTCTCGACCCGCAGCACGCTCGTGCCGTCGTGCTCCTCGGTGTGGACCGTCACGGTCCCGCCGGTGGGGAGGTTGTGGACGACGGCGTTCTGGACGAGGTTCGTCACCATCCGCAGCAGGAGTTCCGCGGAGCCTTCGGTCCGGGCCGTCCCGCCGGTGACGTCGAGGGTGATCCGGCGCTGCTCGGCGAGGGGGAGCAGGGTTTCTGCGGCCTCCTCGGCGAGGAGGGAGAGGTCGACGCCCTCGCGCGCGAAGTCCGCGCGGTCGCCGTGGCTGAGCAGCAGGAGGGCCTCGGTGAGGTCGATCGCCCGCGCGTTCACGACGTGCAGGCGTTCGATGAGCTCGCCCCGGTCGAGGGTCGGGTCCTTGCGGGCCACGTCGAGGAGCGTCCGGGAGATGGCCAGGGGGGTGCGCAGCTCGTGGGAGGCGTTCGCCGCGAACCGCTGCTGCTCGGCCACGTGGAACTCCAGCTGTTCGAGCATCGAGTCGAACGCGTCGGAGAGTTCACGGAATTCGTCCTGGCGGCCCGTCATGTGGATCCGGTGGGACAGCGACCGGTTTTCGGCCGTCCGCGCCGCATCCGTGATCCGGGTGAGGGGCGCGAGCATCCGCCCGGCGAGGATCCAGCCGCCCACGAGGCCGAGCACCAGCAGGAACGCCAGTACCGCGGCCGCCCTCGGAGCGAAGACGCGCAGGAGGTTTGACCGGATGGGGAAGACGCCGTTGGCGGGCACCTCGGCGGACACGATGAGCGCGCGGTCGGGGACGTAGCGCAGGAGGAACAGCCACACCGCCGCGAGCAGCAGGAGGCCGGCGACCATGAGGAATCCGGCGTAGCTGAGGGTGAGTTTGGAGCGAACGCTCCAGCCGGGGGCTCTCTTGGCCACTCGATGTACGACCTGGTGCACGACCCGATGCGCGACCCCGTTCACGATGTGCTCCCGGTCTCCGGCCGGGTGTCGATGCGGTAGCCGACGCCGGGCACCGTGGCGATGATCCACGGCTCGCCGAGCCGTTTGCGCAGGGCCGAGACGGTGATGCGCACGGCATTGGTGAGGGGATCCGCGTTCTCGTCCCAGGCCCGTTCCAGCAGTTCTTCGGCGCTGACGACCCCGCCCTCGGCGGCCACGAGGACCTCCAGCACGGCGAACTGCTTGCGGGTGAGCGCGACGTAGCGTCCGTCGCGGAAGACCTCCCGGCGGAAGGGGTCGAGACGTAGGCCCGCGATCTCGCGGACCGGGGGCCGGGCGTACGCGCGCCTGCGGTCGAGCGCCCGCAGCCGCAGGACCAGCTCCCGCAGCTCGAACGGCTTGGTGAGGTAGTCGTCGGCGCCGAGCCCGAACCCGGACGCCTTGTCGTCGATCCGGTCGGCAGCGGTGAGCATGAGGATCGGGATGCCGCTGCCGGAGGCCACGATGCGGCGCGCGACCTCGTCGCCGGAGGGGCCGGGGATATCGCGGTCGAGGATCGCGAGGTCGTAGGAGTTGACGCCCAGCAACTCCAGGGCGGTGTCGCCGTCGCCGGCGATGTCGGCGGCGATAGCTTCCAGCCGCAGGCCGTCACGGACGGCCTCGGCCAGGTAGGGCTCGTCCTCGACGATCAGTACGCGCATGCCCGAAGCCTAGACACCGGGACATATCGCCGTCGTATGCGTATGCGTATGCGTATGCGTATGCGTACGCGTCGTCTGCGTCGTACGCGCGGCGCGCATCGGGTACGGGTGTCAGCCCGCCGGAGTCAGGACGGGCTCGGGCCGGTCCGACGGCGCCGGTGCGGCGGTGCGCCACCAGCGGCGCGACGCGAGCGCGGCCAGGGCCGCGCCGGTGGCGTTGACCAGGACGTCGTCCACGGAGGAGACCCGGTCCAGTCGCAGGACGTACTGCGCCACTTCGATCAGGACCGAGCAGCCCGCCCCGAGGGCCAGCACCCTCGGCACGGAGGCCAGTGCCGCCCACCGCATCGGGGCGAAGAACCCCAGCGAAGCGAAGACCAGCAGGTTGCCGCCGATCCCGAGCGGCCCCATCGTGACCAGGTCCCGCAGCGGTACCAGGCTGAACCGGCCGGGGACGACCCCGGCCCCGGACCCCGGCATCATGGTCATCCACACGAACGGCAGCGTCCCGAGCACCATGCCGACCTCGGCCAGCGAGATCCGCCACGCCGATGCGATGCCCGCGGCACGCCGACGGCGCGCCAGGGCCCACACCACCAGCAGGGCCGGCGGCACGGCGACGAGGGTCATGAGCACCACGCCGTTGAACGTGTCGAAGCACCCGTGCCACTGCCCGGCCATGCACCTCGGAGCAGCCATCAGGAGCATCCCCCGAGCGGCGTACAGGACGCTCGCCACGCCGAGGGCCGCCAGGCCGAGGAGCACGACCCGGCGCGTGCGGCGGGGCGTTGGCGGCGGGGATGCGTTGTGGTTCATGTTCTCAGGGGACTCGGTGGGCCGTTGCGAGGGCGTATGCGATTTTCGATACGTCGGCGATACGCGCGATCCGTGCGATACGCGCGAGCACGCGATCCCTGCATCAGCGCACCGCGGCCGACGGCGGTACCTCGAGGACGAAGAACAGGAAACAGGGCGTGCTCGCGAGGTCGTGGAAGCCGTCGGGGAACAGCTCACGGGCAGCCGGGTCCGGCTGCGGTTCGCTGATGACGGAGAGCCGGAACCCGGCGGCGGTGAAGGCCTCGGTCATCGCGTGCAGGGACTTGCGCCAGAACGTCATCGGGACGGACGTCCCGTTGAAGGTCCAGTCGAAGGAGTAGCTGCCGGCCGCGAAGTAGTCGGGGCGGGGCTCCTGGATCGTGTAGGCCACGAAGGGGTGGTCCACGGACGCGATCAGACGACCGCCGGGCCTGAGGACGCGCCGCAACTCGGCCAGCGTCGGGCCCCAGTCCTCCAGGTAGTGCAGCACCAGCGACGCGACCACGTCGTCGAAGGCGCCGTCGGCGAACGGCAGGCGGTCACGCAGGTCGACCAGGTGCAGGGCAGCGTCGTCACCGAGCCGCCGCCTGGCCAGCGCCAGCATGCCGGCGCTGGAGTCGACGCCGGTGACGACCGCACCGCGATCGCGCAGGGCAGCGGTGAGGGGGCCGGAGCCACACCCCGCGTCCAGGATCCGGCGGCCGGCCACGTCCGCCGCGAGGGCCAGCATCGCGGGCCGCTCGTAGAAGGCGTTCACGAGGCTGCTCTCGTTCTCCGCCGCGTACGCCTCGGCGAAGCCGTCGTAATGGTTCGCCCGGCCCTGGCCCCGGTCCTGGCCCTGATCCTGACCTAGATGCTGATCACGCTCCATCGCCGCAGCCTAGTAGTCACATGATCTACGGGGATAGGGGGATAGGGGATAGGGGGTCATGGAGCCGGCCAGGGCGTCCACCCGCTCCACTCGGGAACGGCTTCGCGCGCCGCGAGCCAGGAGGCCGGGACGCCGCCGGTGCCGGTGCGCGCCGCGACGACCCCGCCCGCGATCGCGCACGTGGTGTCGCGGTCGCCCCAGCCGCCGACGGTCTGCCACAAGGCTTCCGGCAGGTCGTCCAAGTGCCCCGCGGCGGACCACAGGGCGAACGGCACGGTGTCGGGGGCCGAGATCCGCCATCCCGAGCCCAGGACGGACGCGGCACGGCCCACCGGCGTACCGGCGGGGAGGTCCGCGGCCACCCGCAGCCCGGAGCCGACCTCGCTGTCCGGCACGTACCCGGCGACCTCCCGGAGGAACTCCGCGCGGACCGGGGCGTCGTGGCCCGTGCTCGCCGCCGCCAGCGCGGCGGCCACCGCCACGGCGACGGCTCCCGCGACCGCCTCGGGGTGGGCGTGCGTGGCCGTCGCGGACAGCCGGGCCTGGCCGGCGGCCTCCTCCGGATCGCCCCCGAACCAGGCCCCGAGCGGCGCGACCCGCATCGCGGCGCCGTTGCCGTAGGAACCCTGGCCGTCGAACTGCCCGGTGGTGACACTCCGCCAGTCCTCGCCCGCGCCGATCCGTTCCAGCACCTCGTGCATGGACGCTCCGTACTTGCGCCCCGAATCCCGGGCGTACTCGGCGGCGAACTCACGCGCCAGAGCGCCGGGCCGGACCTCCCCGTGAACCGTGAGATGGGCGAAGAGGACGAACGCCATGGCAGAGTCGTCCGTCCACCGCCACGGGGTGGGCCGGAGCGTGCGGGCCGCCCACTGCTCCTCGACGTTATCGCCGGAGAGCGTGAACCAGCTGTCGCCGAAGGCATCGCCGGTCACCAGCCCGTCCAGGGAGGCGCGGGCGGAACGGGCGTACGGCGGGCTGTTCATCGGAGGTCCTTCGAACGTCGGACTGGCCGGGCCATCCTCGCCGTCCGCCACCGCCGTGCGCGAGCCGATTAAGGCGCGTCCCCTCGGGGCCCGTCTCGGGCGGGGCCCGTCTCAGGGCCCTTCGACGATCACCCCGGTGTTCTGGCAGGCGGTCAGCAGCCAGCGGTCGTCCGGCTGCTTCGAGATGACGTACAGGGGGGCGCCCTCGCTCTCCTCGCCCGGGGAGAGGTAGCGCTGGCGGACCTTGACGGCCGCGACGTCGGGGCGGATGAAGAGCACGTGGACCACCTCGTAGGTGACCTGGCCGTCCCAGTTCGCCGCCGGCAGGACCTTGCGTGTGAACTCGGAGATCGCGTCCAGACCGATGAGCACCTTGCCGTGTGCCGTCGTCCAGATCGCGTCGGGGTGGAAGAGGCCGAGGAACTCCTCGGGGTCCTTGGTCCGCTGGGAGTGCTCGACGGTGGCGACGAGCCGGCCGATCGCTTCGATGTCCGCCGCGCGGGACGGTGATTCCGTGGTCATGAGGATCATGGTCACACCTCAAGGGCGGTTGAGGTCAAGCGTGTTGCGGTACGAAGTGCCCCGGTGGCCGGATCACGCATCGCCTACGCATCGCCTACGGATCGTCTGCGGATCCCCTACGGGCTGGTGATCGGAGACACGGCCACGCAGCCGCCGGCCATGGCGGCCTCGCCCGTGGCCTCCTTGATGACCTTGCCCTTGTAGATGACCTTGCAGATGAGGTCGGCGGTGTTGTCGACCGAGCTGGGGGAGACCGCCGGGGGCATGATGCCGCGCAGCGTGACCGTCTTCGTCCACGTGGCGCCGGGCTGCTCGACGGTCACGAGGTTCGGCGCGGTGGCCGTGCCGCCTCCGTCGTGGAAGGAGACGGAGTCGACGGTCTTGCCGGTGACCTCGTAGGTGACCTCATAGGTCTCGTTCACCGCCTTGTCGACCTGCTCCACGGCCTTGTCGGTCGTGGCGGCGGAGCAGCCGGCGGCGGCGAGCGCCAGGCCGGCCAGGGCGAGGGCGGAGTGAGTGGTGGCGGAGGATTTGCGCATGACTGGAGGGTAAAGTTAAAGAATTCGTAAAGTCAATTCTGTTTAAGTATGCGGGGGTCGTCTAGGGAGAATGGGCACATAGCGGCGTTTGCTAAGCGGAAATGGTGGGGTTGGCTACGCCGACTTGCAGCTGCTTCCGGCGGCGTCCGGTGTGAAGGACTTCGCGAGGGTGGCGTCCAGGGTGAGGCCGGTGCCGGTGGTCCGGGCGCCGGTGAAGCTGACCCCTTCGGGCAGATCGCCGACCTCCACGGTCCGGGGCGCGAGCCGCTCGGCCAGGCCGCCCGCTCCGGGCAGCCCGCTCACGGTGGCTATCGGCAGTTCGCGGCCCAGTACGGTGACCGTGTCCGGGGTGATCGTGAGACCGCTCGCCGTGGTGCTGGTGCTCGCGTGCACCGTGACGGGGAGGCCCAGGCCGCCCACGATCCCGGTGAGGGTGAGGCCCTTCGCGTCGCCGCCCACCTTCAGGCCCTCGACGCCCGCGGCGGCTTCCCCCGAGTCGGCCAGGCGCTTCTGCAGGGCTTCGTAAGGGATGGTGACCGTCGCCCGGCCGCCGCTCATGCCGCCGTCGCGCGTGACGTCGTACAGGTCGGCCTTGACGTCCACGTCCATGTCCACGCCGGCGCGTCGTACGTCCTCGGCCGCCAGGTGTACGGAGCCCACCTGGCCGGTCAGCGCGCGGAGTCCGGCGAAGGCGCCGGAGAGTTCCGCGGTGACGGGTCCGCGGGCCTGGAGGCGGCAGCCCGCCGCCCGTGCGATGCGGTCCTGGGCGGTGTGCTCGACCGCGAGGTCGGCGACGAAGGTGCCGATCAGGGCGGTGGTCATGCCCACGGCGACGAGGACGGGGGTGCGTCGGAGCTTCATGGTGCGGCGGATCCGATCTGCTTCAGCATTCCGAAGGCCTCCAGCAGGAGGGCGGAGGGCGGGGTGTCGGTGAGGGTGCCGTTCGCGCGGCGCCGGCGCTGGGTGCGCAGGACGGCGCGGACGGCGGACAGGGCGGCGCCCGCGATCACCCCCGCCCGCAGATCGGCCTCGGGGGTGTCGGCGGGGAGCCGGTTCAGCACGATGAGCGTGAGCCGGTTCTCGAATTCGGCGAAGAGCTGCACGAGTTGGGCGGCCACCACGCGCTCGTCACCCGCGATGGCCACGGAGTGGGTCAGGGCGGTGAGGCTGGACGCGGCGAACGGGGCCACCGCGGAGATCAGGGCGTTGCAGACCGCGTCGAGCGGGTCCTCGTGCGGCGGGCGCCGGGCCAGCTCGGCCTCGACGTACGCGAACAGGTCGACGCTGTCGGGCAGGAGCAGCGCTTCCTTGCTGTCGAAGTAGCGGAAGAAGGTCCGCTCGGAGACGTTCGCGCAGGCGGCGATGTCCGCGACCGTGGTGCCCGCGAAACCGTGCTCGGCGAACAGTGCGGCGGCGCCCTCGCGCAGCAGGGTGCGCGTCCGCTCCTTCTTCCGCTCGCGCAGGCCGTGCTCGCGGCCGTGCTCGGACGGAGCCGCCTCCGGCTCGAAGTCGGGCGGGGGCGCGGAGACGGGCGCGGCCGGATCGTGGTTCACCGTCGAAGCCTAGCGATGGCGTCACCCCCGTCAATCGGCAGGACTGACAATTGTCAGTCATGCCATTTTCTGCCAAGGTGTTTCGTGTCAGTCCTGACACGTCTTCGGCCTGTCGATGGACTACGAGATCTTCCTGCTCTCCGCCATCGCCGGTTCCTGGCACCGCACCGGCGACAACACCCTCGCCGTCGGTACGGGCCTGGCGGCCACCGGCCGGGTCATCTCCAGTGCGGCGCTCATCATGACCGCGGTCTTCCTGTCCTTCGCGGCTTCGCCCACGGTTGTGGTGAAGATGCTCGCGGTGGGCCTGGCGGTCAGCGTGATCCTGGACGCCACCGTGGTGCGGCTGGTGCTGGTCCCGTCGGCGATGTTCCTGATGGGCCGGGCGCCAACCGGTGGCTGCCGCCCTTCCTGGACCGGCTGCTGCCGCGGCCGGACGACGGGGAACGGCCGGACGCGTCGCAGGAGCCGGGCGCGGCACGGGCCGGAGCGGGGGCGGGGGCCGGGATCGGAGCCTGACCGGCGGCCGGAGCCTGACCGGCGGCCGGAGCCGCAGCCGGACCGGCCGCCGCGGCCGTGGGCACGGGCAGCGGTCGCGGTGAGGCATGATCGGGGGATGTCTGATCGCATCATCGCCGCCTGCGACGGGGCGGCCAAGGGAAATCCCGGGCCGGCCGCCTGGGCCTGGGTCATCGCCGACGTCCACGGGCACCCCGAGCGCTGGGAGGCCGGGCCGCTCGGCCGGGCCACCAACAACGTGGGTGAACTCACCGCTCTGCAGCGGCTGCTGGAGGCCCTGGCCCCCGGCACGGCCGTGCAGGTGCGGATGGACTCCCAGTACGCCATGAAGGCCGTGACCCAGTGGCTCCCGAACTGGAAGCGCAACGGCTGGAAGAACGCCGCGGGCAAGCCGGTGGCCAACCGCGAGCTCGTCGAGAGCATCGACGCCCTGCTGACCGACCGGGACGTGGAGTTCCGCTACGTCCCCGCGCACCGCGAGGACGGTGACCACCTGAACGCCATCGCCGACCAGGCGGCCAGCGACGCGGCCGTGAGCCAGGAGCCGGCCGGTACCGCGCTGGGGCACGCGTCCATGCCCGTTCCGGCGCCGGCCCGCAGCACCCCGGCCCGCAGCACCTCGACCCGCAGCGCCTCCGCCCGCCGTACGAGCGGAACAGCCGCGGCGGGCACGGGTGCGACGGGCGCCAGGGCCGGTACGGCAGGCCGGGGCGGGGTGACCATCAAGGCCAAGTTCCCCGGCACTTGTCCGTGCGGGAAGCAGTACGGGGCGGGGGAGAAGATCAGCAAGCTCGGCTCGCGCTGGGGCCACCCCGACTGCGGTGGCGCCGGCGACACGGACGCCGGATAGCGTCACCGGCCGGGTCAGCCGGCCAGGGTCCCGGTGATCGTGGCCACTGTGCAATCCTTTCGTTCGAAAGGAAACGGAAGTTTTCGCTTGCGCGCGCTACCCTGACCATGACCAGGGACGCAGTCGAGGGGAGCTCCACCGTGCACGCAGAGGAACGACAGCAGGCGATCCTGCGACGGGTCCGCGAAGCGGGATCGATGCGCGTCACGGATTTCGCGGCGGAGCTCGGCGTGTCCGTGGTGACGGTGCGCAAGGACGTAGAAGTCCTGGCGGAGCGAGGCCTGCTGGCGCGGGTGCACGGCGGCGCGATGCTGCCCGAGGACTGGGCGGAGACCGCCCCCGTGACCGCCGCGCCGGCGGCGGCCCGCGCCGGCTCGGCCGCTCCCGGAGCCGCTCAGGGAGCCGGGGCCGCAGCCGGAGCCGGCCGGTCGCTGGTCCTCGGGCTGATCGTGCCCTCGTCCGCCTACTACTACCCCGAGGTGATCAAGGGTGCCCGGGAAGCGGCGGACGCCCTCGGGGTGCGGCTGACCCTCGCCGTGTCCACGTACGACGTGGACACCGAGAAGACACAGGCCGCGCGGATGGTCGCGGACGGCGTAGACGGGCTGCTGCTCGCGCCCTCCGCCGGCGACGGCAAACCGGGCGGCCAGTGGTACGAGGAGCTCGGCGTGCCCGTCGTCCTGATCGAGCGCCGCCCCGAACAGCAGGCCTCCGCCGCCGAGCACGTCGGCACGGACCACGGGTACGGAGCCAGGCTGGCGGTGCGCCACCTCCTGGACACGGGGCGCCGCAGGATCGCCCTCGTGATGCGCGGCGGGACCCCCACCGCACCGGGGATCAAGGAGGGTTACGACGCGGCGATGGCCGAGGCGGGCCCCGACGCCGCCGGGCACGCGCTCTTCCTCGACCTCGCGGAGTACGGTGCGGGCGAGGCCGCCTACGAAGAGGTGATGGCGGCCTTCGTGGAAGCGGTGCGGGAGGGTCGCGTCGATGCCGCCCTGGTCCATCCCGACCACGAGGCCATGGTGCTGATGCAGCGGCTGCGCGGCGCCTCGCTGTCCGTGCCGGGCGATGTCGCGCTGGTCTCGTACGACGACGAGGTGGCCTCCCTGGCGGACCTGCCGCTGAGTGCGGTGGCGCCTTCGAAGCACGAAGTCGGGGTCACGGGGGTGGAGTTGCTCGTACGAAGGCTGCGCGAGCCGGGTCGGCCCCGACGGCGGATCGCCATCCTTCCGGAGCTCAGGGTGCGCGCTTCGAGCGAGGCCTAACCGTTACTTCGTTTTTCTTTCTCAAGCTTTCCTTTTCTATTGACTCGCTTCTCCTCTGGCCGAATGATGTGCATCACCTCGCCGCATCGACGGCTCGCACCTGAGGAGCAGAGCAGTGAAGCTCACTTCCCGTACCTCCCGCGCCGCCCTCGCCGCCTTCTCGCTGGCCCTGTTCGCCACTGCCTGCGGTGGGAGCGAGGGCGCCGCGCCCAAGGCCGACGCCGCCCCCAAAGAGCCGGTCAACCTGACCTACTGGGGCTGGACCGGCGGTGCCCAGCAGGTGGTGGACGCGTTCAACGCGTCCCACCCGAACATCAAGGTCACCTTCTCGGCCATCACCGGCGGACCGGACGGGTACGCCAAGATCAGCAACGCGATCAAGGCCGGGAACGCTCCCGACGTCGCGGGCATCGAATACCCGACCCTCCCGGAGTTCGTCAGCCAGGGATATCTGGCGGACATCACCACCCCGGCCGGCGCCACCGTGAAGGCGAAGTTCCCCCAGGGCATCCAGGACCGGGTGACCCTCGGCGGCAAGACCTGGGCCGTGCCGTACGACGCCACGCCCAACCTCCTCTACTACCGCAAGGACCTCTTCAAGAACGCGGGCGTCGAAGTCCCCAAGACCTGGGACGAGTACAAGGCGGCCGCCGAGAAGATCAAGGCCTCCGACAAGAACGTGCGCATCGGCGGCTGGGGCAACGACGACGCGCCCCTGCTCGCGGCGCTCTCCTGGCAGGCCGGTGCCAAGTGGTACGGCACCGAGGGCGACGGTTGGAAGGTCGGCATCAACGACGCCCCCTCGCAGAAGGTGGCCTCGTACTGGCAGGGCCTGGTCAAGGACGACCTGGTGATGAACCTGAAGATCAACGGCCCGGAGTTCGCGAAGGCCAAGGCCGACGGGGTCATGGCCAGCTTCATCGGCGCCTCGTGGAGCGCGGGCGGCACGATGACGACTCTGGCCAAGGACTCGGGCAAGTGGGGCGTCGCCCCGCTACCGCACTGGGGCACCCCGGCCACCGGCATGTTCGGCGGCACCAGCTACGCCGTCACCAAGGGCAGCAAGCACGTCAAGGAAGCGGCGGAGTTCGCCACGTGGGCGGCGACCAGCCCCGAAGGCGTCAAGGCCCGCCTCAGCAGCCTGAAGGCGCCGAGCAGCAGCCTGCCGGCCAGCCCCGAGCTCCGTCCGATCGCCGCCGCGTCCTTCGACGACAAGGGCTTCTTCGGTGGCGACAAGGTCTACGAGATCTCCGGAGCGCAGGTCGACACCATCGTCCCGGGATGGGTCTGGGGCCCGGTGCAGACGGCCACCAACACCGCCATCCAGGACGCCGCCCTCAAGAGCACCCTGAACGACGGACTCGCGGCCGGTCAGAAGGCCGCCGAGGAGGCCATCAAGGGCCGGGGGCTCAACCTCGTGAAGTAGGGCGCCGCGGCGGGGCCCGAAGCCTTCCCGGCGCCCGGGCCCCGCGCGCCCCGCCCCGTCTCCTTCCGGAGCCCTTTCCGCAGCCCCTTTCCGCAGCCCCTTCCGAAGCCCCTTCCGAATCCCCTTCCCGTCCGTTCCTCCGTAGCGCACCCACCAAGGAGATCCGGTGGCAGCACCCCTCACTCGTTCAGCGCGCGGCACCGCGCCCGGGGGCCGGCCAGGCCAGGGCAGGGCGGTGCTGGTCTTCCTCGGCCCGTTCTTCCTGCTCTTCACCGCGGTCCTGATCCTGCCCGTCGCGTACGCGCTCTGGATGAGCTTCTTCACCGAGCAGTCCTCCGGTCTCGGATTCGGCGGCACCGAACGGGTCTTCAGCGGGCTCGGGAACTACACCAAGGCGTTCGGTGACCACGGCTTCACCTCCTCCTTCCTGCACGTGGCCGCGTACTGCGCCGTCTACATCCCCGTGATGATCGGCTCGGCGCTCGCCCTGGCCCTGCTCGTCGACTCGGCCGCGGCCAGGGCCAAGCGCCTCGTACAGTTCGCCGTCTTCATGCCGCACGCCGTGCCCGGACTGATCGCGGCCATCGTCTGGATCTACCTCTACACCCCCGGCCTGAGCCCGGTCCTGGACTGGATCGAAGCGGCGGGCGGCCACTGGGACTTCTTCGCCCCGGGCAGCGTCCTGCCCTCGCTGGTGAACGTCGCGGCCTGGCAGTGGATCGGCTACAACATGATCATTTTCTTCGCCGCGCTCCAGGCCGTGCCCCGCGAGGTCATCGAAGCGGGCGTCATGGACGGCGCGGGTGAACTGCGCATAGCCCTGCGGATCAAACTGCCGATGATCCGCTCCGCCGTCTTCCTCACCCTCCTGTTCACCTGTGTCGGCGTGGTCCAGATCTTCGGCGAGCCGATGCTCCTCTCGAAGCGGGCCGGCTCGATGGGCTCGGACTGGTCCCCGATGATGTTCATCTACAAGGCGGCCTTCGAACGGCACGACTACGGCCTCGCCTCCTCCGCCTCGCTCATCGTGGCCCTCGTCGCCGGCACCCTCTCCTACGTCGTCACCCGGATCGGAAAGCGAGGTGACTCGGCATGAGCACCCAGACCGCCCCCTCGGCCCGGGCCGAGACCGCGCCCGGCGGCGCGCCGGCGCCCGCACCCGGAGCCCCGGCCGCCCGGCAGGCCGAACGGAAGCCGGCCGGGAGGCGGCGCCGGACCGGCGCCCTGGCCTCCAAGGCCGCGGTCAATGCCGTGCTCTTGATGGCGGTCCTCTACACCCTGATGCCGCTGACCTGGCTGCTGATCGCCGCCACCAAGAGCCATGCCGACCTCTTCGGGACGGCAGGCTTCGCCTTCGGAGATTTCCACTTCTTCGACAATCTCCGGGCCGTCTTCACGTATGGCGACGGCATCTTCGGCCGCTGGATGCTCAACAGCCTTCTCTACTCCGTCGTCGGCTCACTGGCGTCCTCGCTGATCAGCGTCGCCGCCGGCTACTGCTTCGACAAGTACGAGTTCCGCGGCAAGGGCGCGCTCTTCGGCCTGGTCCTGACGGGCACGCTCGTGCCCACCGTCATCATCAGCCTCCCGCAGTACCTCCTCGCCTCCGAGGTCGGGATCGTCAACACCTACTGGTCGGTCCTCATCCCGGCGCTCGTGAACCCCTTCGGCGTGTACCTGGCCCGGGTCTTCTCCGAGGGCTACGTCCCCGGTGAGGTCCTCGAAGCCGCCCGCATCGACGGAGCGAGCGAGCTGCGCGTCTTTCGGTCGATCTCCCTGCCGATGCTGATGCCGGGCTTCGTCACCCTCTTCCTCTTCTCCTTCACCGGGAGTTGGAACAACTTCTTCGGTCCGCTGGTCATGCTCAACGACCAGAACCTGTATCCGGCGGTGCTCGGCATCTACAGCTGGAACCAAGTCGTTCTCGAGCGACCGGAGTTCTATTCCCTGGCGATCACCGGATCTCTGGTGGCCGTGGTCCCGCTCGCCCTCGCCTTCGTCGGACTGCAGCGGTTCTGGCGCTCCGGACTCTCGGCGGGAGCGGTCAAGTGACGAACCTCGATTCGGCCCGCGACCCCGATCCGGCCCGCGGCCTCGACCCGGCCGGCAATCCCGACCCGAACCACGCACCCGGCGGGCCCCGCAAGCCCCGCACCCTCCTCGTCATGAGCCCGGAGACGAAGGCGGCCCTGCTCGACGCGCCCGCCCTCACCCGGCTCGCCGCCACCGCGCTCCTGGACCCCGCGCACCTGGTGACCGACTTCGCCTCCGCCGATCCCGCGCGGCTGCGCGAAGCGGAGGTCCTGCTCACCGGCTGGGGCTGCCCGCCCCTCACCGAGCAGGCCCTCGAACTCCTCTCGTCCCTGCGCGCGGTGGTGCACACCGCCGGAACCGTGAAGGGGCTGATGACGGACGCGGCCTGGCGGCGCGGGCTGACCGTCACCAGCGCCGCCGAGGCCAACGCCCGGCCCGTCGCCGAGTTCACCGTCGCCGCGATCGTCTTCGCCAACAAGCGCGTCCTCACCACCGCCCGGGCCTACCGGGAGGCCCGCACGCAGCTCAACCCGCTCACCCTGTACCCCGGGATCGGCAACTACGGCAGGACCGTCGGCATCATCGGCGCCTCGCGCATCGGCCGCAGGGTCATCGAGATGCTGCACTCCTACGACGCCCACGTACTGGTCCACGACCCGTACCTGGACGGGGACGAAGCCAGGGCCCTGGGGGTCGAGCCCGTCGACCTCGACGAACTGATGGGCCGCAGCGACGTGGTGACCGTGCACGCGCCCGAGACCGCCGAGACCCGCCACCTCGTCGACGCCCGCCGCCTCGCCCTCATGCGCGACGGCGCGACCCTCGTCAACACCGCTCGCGGAACGCTCGTCGACACCGGGGCGCTCACCGCGGAGCTGGTCTCCGGCCGGCTGCACGCCGTCCTCGACGTCACCCACCCCGACGTCCTGCCGGCCGCGTCACCGCTCTACGACCTGCCGAACGTGCTGCTCACTCCGCACATCGCCGGATCCCTCGGCAACGAGCTCGGACGGCTCGTGGCCTGCGCGGCCGAGGAGTTGGAGCGGTACGCCCGAGGAATGCCCTTCGCCTACGCCGTCCACCCGGCGAGCCTGGCCCACTCGGCCTGAGCGCCCCCGCCTCCGCGGCCCTCGCCTCCGCGGCCCTCGCCCCTGCCGCCGAACCACGAAAGCCCACCATGACGCTCGGTCCCTCAGCACCCCTCGCCGGCCGCACCGAGACGCCCCTGGTGCCCACGCCGGGACAACTCGCGTGGCAGGAGGCCGGATTCGGGATCTTCCTGCACTTCGGCATCAACACCTTCAACGGCGTCGAGTGGGGCGACGGGACCCTGGACCCGGCCACCTTCCGGCCGGCGCGGCTCGACGCGCGCCAGTGGGTGCGTACCGCCGCCGAGGCCGGAGCGAAGTACGTCGTGCTGACCGCCAAGCACCACGACGGCTTCTGTCTCTGGCCGACCGACACCACCGCCTACTCCGTGGCCTCCTCACCCTGGAAGGACGGAGCGGGCGACGTGGTCGCCGAACTGGCCGAGGCCTGCGGGGAGGCGGGCCTCGGTCTCGGGCTGTACCTCGCGCCCTGGGACCGCAACGCGGACTGCTACGGGCAGCCCGCCGACTACGACTCCTTCTACCTCCGCCAGCTCACCGAACTCTGCACCCGCTACGGCCCGTTGTGCGAACTCTGGTTCGACGGCGCCGGCTCCGAGGGGCGTACGTACGACTGGGACGCGGTCATGGCCGTGATCGACCGGCACCAGCCGGACGCCATGGTCTTCAACATGGGCCGCCCCACGATCCGCTGGGTCGGCAACGAGGAGGGGCTCGCGGCCGACCCCTGCCGCTACGTCACGCACTCCACGGGCATCAGCCTGTACGACGACGGGCGCGCCGAGCTCGACTCCGCCGCCTACCTGCCGCCCGAATGCGACGTCCCCATCCGGGGCGACTGGTTCTGGCAGCCCGGGAACCACGACAGCCTCAAGAGCCGCGAGGAGCTCCTGGAGATCTGGTACTCCTCCGTCGGGCTGGGCGCGGGCCTGCTCTTGGGCGTCCCGCCCGACCGGCGCGGTCTGGTCGACGACGCCGACCGGGACCGACTCCTGGCGTTCGCGGCGGAGTTGGAGCGGCGCCTCGGCGATCCCGTTTCCGCCACCCTCACGGCCGAGGGCAACGACCTCCTCGCGGACTTCGGCCGGCCCGTCCGCGTGGACCACGTGGAACTGCGCGAGGACCTCACCCGGGGGCAGCGCGTGGACGCCCACGAGGTCTGGGCGGACGGCCGGCTCATCGCCTCCGGCCACACGGTGGGGGTCCGGCGCGTGCACCGGGTGGAGCCCCTCACCGTGCGGGAACTGCGGATCCGCCTGACCGGAACCGGGGCCCGGCTGGCCTCGGCGAGAGCGGCCGGACCGGAAACCGGACCGGAAACCGGACCGCCGCCCGGGGTCAGCTGATCTGCCAGCGCTGGTGGACCGAACCGGTGTCGGCCTGCCGGCTCGCCAGGGCCCCGTCCGCGCCGGACACCGCGTCGGCCACCGCCACCGGCGACGACCCGCCCGCGACGGACATCCTGGGTGCTCCGGTGCCGTCGGCGGGGACGGTCCAGACGTCGCTCGCGCGACCGTCCGCGCCCGGCAGGGCGTAGGCGACCGTCCCGTCGTCCGTCCAGGCCGCCTGGTCGTCCACGCCGCGGGTCTCGGCGAGCGCGGTCTCGGTCATCGTCCGCAGGTCGAGGACGTACAGCCGCCAGGGTGCGGCGGGGTCGTCGGACACCTTCTTCTTGAAGGCGACCCGGGTGTTGTCGGGCGACAGCGACGGGCATTCCACGTTCTCCCGCAGCGTCCTCGCCGACCAGTCGGACAAGTTCCCCTCGACGAGGTGCGTACGCCCCTTGGTGGAGACGGTGGCGTAGAAGCGGCTGTCGTCCCGGGCGAAGCTCACGCCCCAGTAGTTCACATCGGGGGAGTGGTACCGGACGCCGTCCATGGTGAGCGGCATCTCCTCCAGGGACTTCACCAAGTACCCGGTGCGCAGGTCGAGTACGGCCGTCCGGGTGGAGAAGCCGGTGGTGGAGTACGAGTCCCCGGTAGCGAACACCGTCCAGGCGAGCATCTGCCCGGACGCGGACACCCGGGCCCGGGTCGGAACCCCGGGCACGGTCGTCCGGCTCACTTCGCGCAGTTGCCGGTCCAGGACGACGGCGTACGTCTTCGGGAGCACCCCCGGCTCGGCGCGCAGACACAGGGCGGTGCCCCCGGCGGCGTGGAACCGGTCGCAGACGGGGCCGCCCGCGGTGCGCTCGGCGCCGCCCGACGTCGCGGTGAGGGGCTGGTGCGCCACCCGGCCCGTGGCGGCGTCCCGGAAGTACAGGGCGGGACCCGCGAGGGCGAATGAGGCGTTGCCGACGGCCTGTTGGCCGGCCGGCCGGTTCCCCGCGTGCAGGGCGTACCCGGCGGTGGAGCCCGCGAGGAGGACGACTGCGGCGACCGTGACGGCGGTACGGGCCCGGGCGCCGAGCCGGCGTGCGGGAGCCGCCGGCTCGGTGAGCTGTGTGGTCATGAGGTGCTCCGCTCACTGGTGGGGGATCCTGCCGGTTCCGCGGGGGCTGCCAGGGCGGCCGTGTCCCCGGGGGCTCCCCGGGGAACCGGGGCTCCCGGGTCGCGCGGCAGCAGCGCCCGGCCGCCCGCCAGCGCGGCGAGCAGTACCGCCGCGGCCCCCCACAGCGCGGGGCGCGGCCCCCACACCGTCCACGCGGCGCCGAAGCCCGCCGCGGCGAGCATCCGGGCCAGGGCCTGGCCGGTCTGGAGCACGGCGAGCCCGCCCGCCCGGCCCCCGGCGGGCAGCGCCGGCCCGGCGAGGGCCATCAGCACCCCGTCGGTGGCCGCGTAGAACACCCCGAGCAGGGCGAGGACGGCCACGAGGAGCAGCGGGGCCGACCCGCTGGCCGGGGCGAGCAGGACGAGGTAGGCACCGAGCAGGGCGAGGTGTCCGTACAGGAACGGCAGCCGGCGCCCGACCCGGTCGGCGATCCGGCCCACCGGCACGGCCAGGAGCAGATAGCCCGCGGCCGCGCCGAGCGGCAGCAGCGGGAACCAGCGGGGGTCCAGGCCCAGTCGGCGCTGGAGCAGGAGGTAAACGAAGGCGTCGCCGATGGTGGCGCCGCCGAGCAGGGCGGCGGCCCACAGGATCCGCCGGAAGGCGGGGTCGCGCAGCGCCTCGAAGGCCTTGCCCCGGGCCGGAGCCGGGCCGGGCGGGGAGGCCGGTGAGACCGGCGCGGCCGGGCGGTGGTGGCCGGGAACGTGGAGGACCAGGATCAGCACGCCGAGCAGACCGGCGCAGAAACTGGCGACGAACACCGCGTCGTACGCACCGGCGGTCGCCCAGAGCAGGGCGAAGGCGGCGAGCGGGCCGAGCAGGGCGCCGGTCGTGTCCATGGCCCGGTGCACGCCGAAGGACCGGCCGAGCTCCTCGGGAGGGCTGCTGAGGGTGATCAGGGCGTCGCGGGGCGCCGTACGGATGCCCTTGCCGATCCGGTCGGCGGCCAGGGCCGCCGCTATCCCGCCGGTGGCCCCGCCCGCGAGCAGCAGGCCGAGCCGGGAGCAGGCCGAGACGGCGTAGCCGATCCCCGCGACGTGCTTGTGCCGGTGGCCGCGGTCGGCGAGGTGCCCGCCGAGCAGCCGTACGACCGCGCCGGCTGCTCCCATCAGCCCGTCGAGGAAGCCGAATTGGAGGGGGGAGAGGCCGAGTCCGAGAACGAGGTAGAGCGGCAGCACCGCGCTGACCATCTCGGAGGAGACATCGGTGACGAGACTGACCGTACCGAGCGCCAGGACGGCGGCGGGGACGCGCCGCCCCGCCCCCGTGGTGGGGGGCGGGGCCGGCGCGGCCCGGCGGCCCGTGGTGGCCAGGTACATCAGTGGCAGGTGTACTTCGGGCTGGTGTCCTTGACGGTCCCGTCGGTGGCGACGTAGCTCCAGCTGTAGCCGGAGTCGGTGAAGTCCAGCTTGAGGACCCCGTAGGTACCGCTGATCCGCTTCTGGCTGTTGGGCTGGACGTCCTCGATGTCGTAGGGATCGGCGCCGCCCGTGCCGCCGACGATCTCGGTGATGCCGTCCGCGGTGGCCTTCCCGTTCGGGTCCTGCGGGGCGAACCGCTCGTAGTGGTGGTCGTGCCCGCCGAGGACGAGATCGGCCTTGGCGCCGTAGAGGATGTTCCAGACCGGCCTGCTCACCGGGTCGTTGCCGTGACCGCCCGAGGAGTACAGCGGGTGGTGCCAGTAAGCGGCGACGCAGCCCTTGGAGTTCGCGGCGAGGTCGGCCTTGAGCCAGTCGATCTGGGCCTTCTGGTCGAAGGAGTTGGAGTCGAGGGCGATGAAGTGCCAGTTGCCCTCGTCGAAGCTGTAGTAGCTCTTGCCCTGGGGATAGGCGACGGCCCCGAAGTAGGCCTTGTAGCCGGCGAGCGGTCCGGCCGGGTCGTAGGTCTCGTGGTTGCCCGGCACCGGGCGGGTCTTGTCCTTGAACGCGCCCCAGGAGGTGTCGTAGTAGTTCCGGTAGTCCGAGATCCGGGCGTCGTCGTACTGGTTGTCGCCCATCGTCAGATAGAACTTCGGGTTGATCCTCTGGGCCTGCGCCGCCGTCTTGGGGTGGGCGCAGGAGCTGTCCGAGGCGGTGCACTGGGCGGCGATGTCACCGGCGGCGACCACCGTGAAGGCGCCGCCCGGAGGGGGAGTCCCCCCGTCGGGGGTGCCGTACACCTCCACCTCGTACAGGGAGTACCCGTAGGCGGTGCCGCGGGCGGTTCCGTACACGCGCAGGTAGCGGCCCTTGCCGGACAGGCCGGTCCAGTCGTCGCTGCCGCCGTTCCCGGCCGTCTCGTTGGCGAGCCGGGTCCAGGTGGCGCCGTCGGCGGAGATCTCCACCCGGTACGTCTTGGCGTACGCGGTCTCCCAACGCAGCGCGACCCGCGTGACGTTGGAGTTCGCGCCGAGGTCGACGCGGATCCACTGCGGGTCCTTGCCCTCGGCGCTGGCCCACCGGGTGGTGGAGCTGCCGTCGAAGGCGTTCTGCGGGCCGAGGCCCGAACTCTCGCTGGAGGAAGCGGTGGCGGTCTTGCCGCGCGAGATGAGCGGGTCGGCGGCGGCGCCGGCCCGCTCGGGGTAGGCGAGCAACAGGCCGCCTACGAGAAGGAGTACGGCGGCGAGGACCACGCCGACCGTGCGGGGGGATGCGGAAACATGGGGTGTGCTGGGGGTGTTCAGGCGCATTCCTGACTCCCTGGCCTGGTGGGTGGCGAGAGCTGGCACCGGTACGAGACCCAGTGACCCTGCCCGGGTGCGGGCAGGGTCGGGCGTGGTCACGGCGGCCGGGTCAGAGCTCTCGCTGAGCGCGTCATGCCCATGAGTACGGGCACCGCGCCGAGCCGCCGAAGCGGGATGCTAGCAAACAGGAAACTTTCCTACCAGACTTCGGAGCGGGTCGTTCACGGCGGTTCAGGAGATCGCGTACCACTGGCTGGCCCAGCCGGTGTTGATCGTGCTGGTGGACTGCTCGGCGAGGTTCACCGCGGCCGGGAGCGAGCTCTGACCGGTCAGGACGGTGCTGTAGCGCAGGCTCGGCGGGTTCAGGCCCGCGTTCACCGAGATCCCGGCGCCCGTGGCCTTGAGGGTGAGGGCGTTCGTGGCCCAGTCGCCGTTGAGGAGCAGGGCGACGAAGTAGGTGCCGGGGGGCGCGGTGAACGGCTTGGCGAGGGGGAACGGCTTGGCTATCGCGTCCGTCATCAGCTGCGGGGAGATGTCGGCGGTGGACGCGACCAGGGTGCCCCGGGCGTCGTACACACCGAGGTAGCAGTCGGACAGCCGGGCGTTCGGGTCGATGCCGGCCAGCCCCAGCCAGATGTTGGACCAGGTGAGCTGCTCGCGCAGCACCATCCGGACCAGGGTGACCCGTCCGCCGACCCCGGCCGCGGACTGGGCGGTGACGTGCCCCGCGTCGTTCGGATCCCCGGT
This sequence comes from Streptomyces sp. NPDC099050, assembly GCF_044759865.1. NCBI lineage: Bacteria > Bacillati > Actinomycetota > Actinomycetes > Kitasatosporales > Streptomycetaceae > Streptomyces > Streptomyces sp. NPDC099050. Next base: position 51,900 of record NZ_JBIWAE010000022.1, read on the forward strand.
CCAGGCCAGCAGGTTCTGGTCCTGCGGCCGCGGCCCTTCGTACCCGCCGCCCGGCACCGCCGCGGGGGACGCCGGCGCCGAAGCGCCGGTCCCCGCCCCCTTCCCGGGCTTGCTCCCACCGGGCGAAGCCGAGCAGCCGGACAGGAAGAGGGCTGCCGCGAGCAGGGCGGCGAGGCCGGCCGGGGCGGTGGTGGTACGGGTGCGCATGGTCCCCCCATGAGGTGCTGATGTACGAAGGAAGCCATGGTCACACGGGCTGCGCCAGCACCCCTCAGAGGGCTAGGAGGGCCAGGATCGGTACGGCGGGCGGAGGGAGCAGAGCGAGCAGGTGGACCACCACGCCGATCGCCATCGAGAGCAGCACGCAGCTCAGGAGCAGGTTGACCGCACCGAAGGCGACCGCGGAGGGGCCGTCGCCCCGGCGCGCTCGTCCCCACAGCCCATGACGCTCATGGGGCGAAAGCCTATCCAGCAGCCCGCGGCCCGTTCCCGACCCGGCCGCCCCGGACGGGCCCGTCCGTGACCGGCCCGTTCCCGATCCGGCCGCCGTCCCCGGTCACTGGCCGACCCTCCCGTCGACGCACTCGCGCAGCAGGTCGGCGTGCCCGCAGTGCCGCGCGTACTCCTCGATCCGGTGCACCATCAGCTCGCGCACCGAGATCCGGTCCTTCCCCAGCCGCTCGCCCAGATCCGGATGCGCCGCCAACGCGGCGTCGGTCGCACCCTGCTCGCGCTCCAGATCGGCGTACGCGCCGTCGACCACGGCCTGCTCGGCGACGGCTCCGTCGAAGTCCCCGTCGCGCTCGCCGTACAGGTTCGGCAGCGGATCGCCGTCGGTGATCCAGTTCTGCCAGTCCCGTTCCACCTCGGCGAGGTGCCGCAGCAGACCGAGCAGCGACATCGTCGACGGTGGGACCGACCGGCGGGCGAGCTGCTCCGGATCGAGGTCCTCGCACTTCATCCGCAGGGTCAGGCGGTAGTCCGAGAGGAAGTCCCGCAGGGTCGCGAGCTCGCCCTCGGAGCTGTTCTCACCACTGTTGCGGGGGTCGTCGTCCGGGTCCGCCCACATGTCGGGGTAGATGGTCGACCGGGTCCATCGCTCGCCTTGATCGTTCATGCGCTCCATGCTGGTCCACGAGGGAACCCGCTGGCCAGCCGATTTCTCCCGGAACGCAGAATGGCAAGGAGGTTTCCTCACTCCTTGCCACTCTCAACTTATAGCGCACCGGGGGGCTTGCGGCAAGGCCCTTGTGGTGACGCAGAATCGCTGGCCTACGGCGAGACCTGCGGAAACGGTGACTGCGTGATGACTGAAGTACCCGACACGACAGACGCGACCAATACGACCGACGCGACCAACACGACCGATGTGATCGTCGTCGGCGGTGGACCGACCGGTTTGATGCTGGCTGCCGAGTTGCGCCTGCACGGTGTCGGCGTCGTCGTGGTGGAGAAGCTGGCCGAGCCGAGCGGAGAGTCCCGCGGCCAGGGCCTGCACACGCGCAGCGTGGAGCTGATGGACCAGCGTGGCCTGCTGGACCGATTCCTCGCGGCCGGCGAGAAGTTCCAGGTCGGCGGCCTGTTCGGCGGCATCATGAAGCCGTGGCCGGACCAGCTGGACACGGCGCACCCGTACGGCCTCGCCATCCCGCAGCCCGTCACCGAGCGACTGCTCGGCGAGCACGCCCTCGAAGTCGGTACCGAGATCCGGCGCGGCTGCGAAGCCGTCGGCCTGAGGCAGGACGAGGACGGGGTGACCGTCGAGCTGGCGGACGGCACACGGCTGCGCTCGCGCTACCTCGTCGGGTGCGACGGCGGCCGCAGCGCGGTGCGCAAACTGCTCGGCGTCGGCTTCCCCGGCGAACTCGCCACGGTCGAGACCTTGCTGGGCCACATGGAGGTGACCGCGGATCCGGAGACGATCGCCGCGGTCGTCGCGGAGGTCAACAAGACCCAGCTCCGCTTCGGCGTCCACGCGGGCGAGGACGGGGCGTGCCGCATCATCGTCCCGGCCGACGGCGTGTCCGAGGACCGCAGCGCACCGACCCTGGAGGAGTTCAAGCAGCAGCTACGGGCCTTCGGCGGAACCGACTTCGGCGTGCACTCGCCGCGCTGGCTGTCCCGCTTCGGCGACGCGACCCGGCAGGCCGAGCGCTACCGGGTCGGCCGGGTCCTGCTGGCCGGCGACGCGGCGCACATCCACCCGCCGACCGGCGGCCAGGGCCTCAACCTCGGTGTGCAGGACGCCTTCAACCTCGGCTGGAAGCTCGCGGCCGCGGTCAACGGCTGGGCCCCGCGGGACCTCCTCGACAGTTACCACTCCGAACGCCACCCGGTGGGCGCCGCCGTACTGGACAACACCCGCGCCCAGATCACTCTGATGGGCAGCGACGCGGGTCCCACCGCGCTGCGGGGGCTGTTCGCGAAGCTGATGGACTTCGAGGAGGTGAACCGGTACGTGACGGGGCTGATCACCGCGGTCGGGGTCCGCTACGACTTCGGCGAGGGCCACGAACTGCTCGGCCGCAGGCTGCGGGACGTGGAACTGAAGCGTGGGCGTCTCTACGCGCTGATGCACACGGGCCGCGGACTCCTGCTCGACCAGACCGGCCGGCTCTCCGTCTCCGGGTGGGCCGACCGGATCGATCACGTCGTGGACACCACTGAGGAACTGGACGTGCCCGCCGTGCTGTTGCGCCCGGACGGCCACGTCGCATGGGTCGGCGAGGGCCAGCGGGACCTCGACGCCCACCTGCCGAAGTGGTTCGGCGCCGCCACCACCTGAGCACGCCCGACGACCGGCGGTCGCGTCGCCCCTCCCCGACCGACCGACCGACCGACCGGCCGACCGCTACCGGTGCTGGTTCCGGATCCGTCTCATTCCGCTGCGGACAGCTGGTGCCACCAGTGGCCGCATCCGCCGGAGCAGAAGCGTTCGCGGCGCCGTTCGTCGGCGATCCCCAGGAGGGCGACCAACAGCCGGAACGCCTTGCGGCGTTCGTCGAGGGGGGTGAGAGCGATGATCTTCGCCAGCTGGTGCCGGATCGGTCCGCGGACGATCAGCACCGCGGGTGTGTGCGTCGGGCGCAGCCCTTGGGCGAGCTCGTTGAGCGTGACGTCGGGTTGGATCACGACTGCCTCCCATCGGACATGAGGGCATCCTGCCCGCACGGCCCATGACCCGGCACCCGCTTTTCGCCGCCTCGACGGGCAGGTGCTGGTGATCCGGCCCCGTCCACCGCGACCCCGGCGAGCAGCGGCGAGCAGCTTGCGCAACGGTAAGCGGAACGGGCGGGAACGGTCTGTAGTGCCTGCTCCACCTGGCGTAATGCCTTGACGTGCATGTCGAACAGACTATCGAATACGGTCTACGCTGGAGAGACCGGACGGGGAGCCGGGCATCGACGATCGGGGGGCTGATCAGGAGCTGGAGGTGGTGACGCGATGTTCGCGCACCTGCATGTCGCCTCCGGCTATTCGGTGCGCTACGGCGCGGCGCTGCCCGGACGGCTGGCCGAGCGGGCGGCGGAGCAGGGCCTGCGGGAGCTGGCGCTGACCGACCGGGACACGGTGTCCGGCGCGGTCCGGTTCGCGCAGGCCTGTGCGAAGGCCGGGATCCGGCCGCTGTTCGGCGCGGACCTCGCGGTCCCGCTCCTCGACCCGGCCGGCCCGGCGCCGTCGAAGGACCGTGCCCCGGCCCGGGGCGGTGCCTTCGTCGCCGACTCCGCGCCCCGGGTCACCCTGCTGGCCCGCGACGGCGCGGGCTGGGCCAACCTGTGCGCGCTGATCACCGCCGCCTGGGCCGCCCGGCAGCAGGCCGGCGGCGGGCAGCCGATCGTCCCCTGGCCCGCGGTCCAGCAGCACGCCGAAGGGCTGACCGTACTGCTGGGACCGGCCTCCGAGCCGGTACGGGCGCTCGCCGACGGCCGCCCGGACCGGGCGGCCGAGCTGCTCGCACCGTGGCGGGAGGTCTTCGGGCAGCACCTCCGGCTGGAGGCCGTGCACCACCGCCGCACCGGCTCGGGGCCCGGCTCGCTCCGGCTGGCCGCCCGTACGCTCGGGCTGGCCGCCGACCTCGACCTGCTCGCGGTCCTGACCAACGCGGTCCGCTACGCGACCCGGGACCAGGCGCCGGTCGCCGACGTACTGGACTCGGCCCGCCTGCTCACCCCCGTCCAGCCCGGCCGCACCTGCAACGGCGAGCGGTCGCTGAAGAGCGCCACCGAGATGGGCGAGCTCGCCGAGGAAGTCGCCCGGGCGGCCGGACAGGAGAACGGCGGGGCCGCACACCTGCTGGCCACCACCACCCGTACCGCCTCCGAGTGCCGCCTCGACCCGTACGCCGACCTCGGGATCGGCCGGGTCCACTTCCCCGAGGAACACGTCATCGGCCTGGCCCCCGGCACCTCCGCCCGGACCCTGCGCGAACGGTGCGAGGCGGCGATGATCCACCACGGCTACGACCGCTCCGCCGCCATGCGGACCCGTCTGGACGAGGAGCTCCGGGTGCTGAACACGCTCGGCTGGCCCTCGTACGCCCTGACCGTCGCCCAAGTCGTCGACGACATCCGGGAGATGGGCATCCGGGTGCAGGCCCGGGGTTCCGGCGCCGGCTCCCTGGTGGTGCACCTGCTCGGGATCTCCTTCGCCAACCCGCTCGAGCACGGGCTGCTGATGGAGCGGTTCGTCAACCTGCGCCGCCGCACGCTGCCGGACATCGACATCGACGTGGAATCGGCCCGCCGACTCGACGTCTACCGCCGGATCATGGACCGGTTCGGCACCGAGCGGGTCTGCACCCTCAGCATGCCGGAGACCTACCGGGTGCGGTGGGCGATCCGCGACGCCGGGCTGGCGCTCGGCCTGCCCCCGGACGAGGTCGGACGCCTGGCCAAGGCGTTCCCGCACATCGCCGCCCGCTCCGCCCGCACCGCGCTGCGCGAACTCCCGGAACTGCGGCAGGTCGCCGCCCACGCGGAGCGCTACGGGCGGCTGTGGGACCTCGTCGAAGGACTCGACGCGCTCCCGCGCGGCACCGCGATGCACCCCTGCGGCGTCATCCTCTCCGATGCCACCCTCCTGGGGCGCACTCCCGTAGTCCCCACCGCCACAGAAGGCTTCCCCGCCACCGTCTTCGACAAGGAAGACGTCGAAAAGGACGGCCTCGGACTCCTGAAGCTCGACGTCCTGGGCGTGCGGATGCAGAGCTCCATGGCGTACGCGGTCCGCGAGATCGAACGCACCACCGGTGAGCGGATCGACCTGGACGACCGTACTCAGGTGCCCCTGGACGACCCGGCCGCCTACGAACTGCTGCGCGAAGGCGAATCACTGGGCGTCTTCCAGCTGGAATCACCGGGACAGAAGGACCTCCTCGGCCGCCTGCAGCCGGAGACCTTCTCCGACCTGGTCGCCGAGATCTCCCTGTTCCGTCCGGGCCCGGTCCAGGCCGACATGATCCGCCCGTTCCTCCTCGGCCGGCACGGCGAGAAGCCCGTCACCTATCCCCACCCGGACCTGGAGCGCTGGCTGGGCTCCACCTACGGGGTGGTCATCTACAACGAGCAGGTGGCGGGCCTGTTCGCCACCATGACCCGGAGCGACCTGGCCATGGGTGAGGAAGCGCGCCGTGCCCTGGCCCAGCCGGAGCGCCTGGCGAAGCTCCAGACCTGGTACCGGGAGAGCGCCACCGCGGCCGGCTACCGGCCGGAGGTGATCGACAGGGTGTGGCGGATGCTGGAGAACATGGGGGCCTACGGCTTCGCGAAGGCGCACGCGACGGCCTTCGCGCTGCCCACCCTGCAGTCGGCCTGGCTGAAGGCGCACTACGCGGCACCGTTCTACGCCGGGCTGCTGGAGCACGACCCCGGCATGTATCCGAAACGGCTGGTGCTGTCCGACGCCCGCCGCCGCGGCGTGCCGATCCTGCCGCTCGATGTCCAGTACTCCGCCACCAGCTACCGCACCGAACGGCTCCCGGACGGCAGGCTGGGCCTGCGGGTGTCGCTGGCCGACGTCCGCGGCATCACCGAGGAACAGGCCGCCCGGATCGAAGCGGGCCGTCCGTACACGGACCTCGCCGACTTCTGGGCCCGCTCCCGGCCCGCCCACCCGGTGGCCGATCACCTCGCGCGGATCGGCGCCTTCGCCACCCTCGCCCCCGGAACCGGACGCCGGGACCTGCTCCTGCAGATCGAGGAGCTCCACCGCCACCGGCGGACCTCCACAGGAGCCGGCCAGCTCACCCTGACCCCGGCCGCCGCGGGCTCGTACCCCGGGCCGAGCGGTCTGCCGGTGATGACGCCGGGCGAGGAACTGGACGCCGAGCTGGAAGTCATCGGCATGGACGCCTCCCGGCACCTGATGGAACCGCTGCACCCGCTGCTGGCCGAGCTCGGCGTCACCCCCTCCCATCGGCTGAAGGACCAGCCGTCCGGCGGGACCGTGCTGGTGGCCGGTGCGAAGGTCGCCATCCAGACCCCGCCCATGCGCTCCGGACGGCGCACCATCTTCGTCTCCCTGGACGACGGCAGTCCGGCCGGTCAGATCGACCTCACCTTCTTCGACGACACCCACGAGCAGGCCGCGTACCCGTTGTTCCACCACTTCCTGCTGCTCGCGCGCGGCACCGTCTCCCGTCGCGGCAAGTCCGTCTCCGTCATCGGCACCCACGCCTGGAACCTCCAGGACATCGCCGACGCCCACCGGGACGGCGGCCCCGCCGCCGTCCGTACGCTGCTCGCCGGCGAGCCCCCGCCGTACTCCGACGGCGACGCCGCCCCGGCTCCCGGCGGACACGGCGGCGGCGGTGCGGGGCGCCTGTGGCACGCCAGCCAGGGGAGTGCCGGATGACCAGTACGAGTACCAGCACGAGTACCAGTACCAGTACCAGGGTGACCACCGTCCACCTGCGCTTCCACCGCGCCGGCTTCGAGACCTACCGCGAACTGTTCACGGTGCTCGGCGACATCACCCCCGCGGTCCAGGCGCTCCCACCGGACGGCGCGCTGCTGGATCTGGCCGGTGCCACGCGCTATTTCGGGCAGTCCCCGGCCGAGCTCGCGGACCGGCTCCAGACGCGGCTCGCGGCCCGGTACGGGCTGGTCAGCACGGGCGGGATCGGCCCGAACCGCATCCTGGCCACCCTCGCCGCCGACACCGCCCCGCCCGGCACCGTCCGGGTGCTGCCCGACGATCCGGCCGCACAGGCGCGGTTCCTGCACGGCTGCCGGGTGCGGGCACTGCCCGGGGTCGGGTCCGTCCTGGAGCGCTCGCTGCTCCGGTACGGGATCGAGACGATCGGCGACCTGGCCGCGCTCCCGCTGTCCACGGTGCAGCGGATCGCCGGTGCCTCCGCCGGCCGCCTCCTGTACGAGCGGGCCCAGGGGATCGACCGCCGCACCGTCACCCCGGCCGGACCTCCCGCCACCATCGCCAGCGCCCGGCGCTTCGACCGGGACGTCCTCGACCCGGCCGAGATCCGCCGCGCCCTGCTCGGCGCCGCCACGGATCTCGGAGCCCGGCTACGGATCGCCGGACAGGTCGCCCGGACGGTCGAGCTGCAGGTCACCTACGCCGACCGGTCGACCACCACACGCTCGCGCACCCTGCCCGAACCCACCGCCCACACGCCCTCCCTCCAGCAGACGTTGTACGGATTGTTCTCCGCGCTCGGGCTGCAACGGGCGCGCGTGAGGGCGGTGTCCGCCCGGGTCGGCGAGCTGACCGGCTCGGCCGGCGCCGCCGAGCAGCTGACCTTCGACCGGCCCACGGAGAACGCCCGCGCCCTGGAGCCGGTCATCGACCGGGTCAGCCGCCGCTTCGGCGCGGGCGCCGTACACCCGGCCTCGCTCCTGGCCCCGGGGCCGGTGAGCAGACGCCCGGCCTCCGCGACGATCGCTCCGGCCAGTTGCTCACGTGCGCCGTACCGGATCGCCTCCCGGTCGTTGTAGGCCTCGACCGTGTCGACCGGCGGCCGGAGCGACCGGGGCCGGGCCGGTGCACCCCAGCCCTCGTACGCGATCAGGTCACCGCCGGCCCCGGGAGCCGGACTCCCGTTCACGATCAGTCGGAGCCACCAGCGCACGAGTTCCCAGCGTGCCGCCTCCCAGGGCAGATCGGTGTCGTCGGAGGGCCAGAAGCCGTGATGCTCCACGTCGAAGAGGACGCCCTCTACCGGTCGGGAGAGCCGATCGGCCGGGTGCTCGGGGTCACCGCTCCGCCGGTCGGGCCGGCTCCGGGACCCGTGCGGGGCCCTCGGCGCCGCGGTGCACGCCGACGAGACGGGGACCTGGCTGCCCGCCCACATCCAGTACCTGGTCGACTAGAGGGGTCCGCATGCTGCGCGCCGAGCGAATACCGCCGCTATATCGGCACCACGCAAAAACACCCCGGACCGATTGACGGCCGGGGTGTTTGTCTGCGTATATTTGATGTTTCGCATTGAGGCTGACGCCGGAATGTGAAGAAGCTTATGAGGACACCGTACCGCGTCGGGAGTGGAATTGTCAAACCAGTCAACCGAGTCAAGTGAGCCGACCGGGCGGACCGAGCAGACCGAAGAATTCCGGAATGAACAGCAATTCATCACGGCTCTCTATGCACGCCTCGACGACCTGCGCGAGCACGCCGATCGTGCCGTGCGGGGCGCGCTCGGCGAGCCCGGCAGCGGGTTCCAGGCGAGGCTGGAGCGGGACATCGTGGTCGCTGAACAGTCCGGTCTGCTTTCCGCTCTGAACTCGGGCGAAAGCGGCCTGTGTTTCGGCAGGCTGGAGTTCTCCGACGGTTCGGACCACCACATCGGCCGCATTGGAATCAGGCAGGACGACCGGGAACGCACCCCTCTCGTGCTCGATTGGCGGGCGGATGTCGCACGCCCGTTCTATCTCGCGACCGGCCATTCCCCCATGGGGCTGCGCAGGCGCCGCCACATCACCACCCGGGGCCGCGAGGTCACGGCCCTGCACGACGAGATCCTCGACCTCACCGACACGGAGCGCACCGGCCACGAGGGGGCCGACGCGGACGCGGTGCTGCTCTCCGCGCTCGACGCGGCCCGGACCGGCCGGATGCACGACATCGTGCGGACCATCCAGGCCGAGCAGGACCGCATCATCCGCTCAACTCACCGCGGCATCCTGGTGGTGGAGGGCGGCCCGGGCACCGGAAAGACCGCCGTGGCCCTGCACCGGGCCGCCTACCTGCTCTACGCGCACCGCGAGCTGCTCGCCAAGCGCGGCGTACTGATCGTCGGGCCGAACACGGCCTTCCTCGGCTACATCGGCGAGGTCCTCCCGGCCCTCGGCGAGACCGGGGTCCTGCTCGCCACCCCGGGCGAACTGTTCCCCGGTGTGCGCGCGAGCGCCGCCGACCGCCCCGGCGCCGCCGCCGTCAAGGGGCGCGCCGAGATGGCCGGGATCCTCGCCCGCGTCGTGAGCGACCGCCAGGCCCTGCCGGACACCGTGCCGGCGGGCAGCGGCGAGGACGCCGCCGTGGTCCCCGAACCGGCCCTGGTGATCGACCACGACGACTACGGGACGCTGCTGCTCGACCGGACCATGGCCCACGAGGCCCGGGACCGGGCCCGCGCCACCGGGCTGCCGCACAACCTGGCCCGCCCGTACTTCGCCTTCCGGATCATCGACGCGCTCACCGAACAGCTCGCCGACCGGCTCGGCGCCGACCCCTACGGCGGCCCCAACCTGCTGGGCCCCGACGACATCGCCCAACTGGGCAAGGAGATCGCGACCAGCGCCGAGGTGCACGCCGCCATCGACACGCTGTGGCCCCCGCTCACCCCGCGGCAGCTGATCTCCGACTACCTCGCCGAGCCCACGTACCTCGACGACGGGGACGCCGCGCTGATCCGGCGGACCACGACCGGCGAAGCGGACTGGACCCCGGCCGACGTCCCGCTGCTCGACGAGGCCGCCGAACTGCTCGGAATCGACGACACCGCGCGGCGCGCCGCCGAGGAGCGCGAGCGCCTCGAACGCGTCGCGTACGCGCAGGGCGTCCTGGACCTGTCGGCCGGATCGGACTCCTACGAGTTCGAGGACATGGAGAACGAGTTCCTCGCGGCCCACGACATCATCGACGCCGAGCGGATGGCCGAGCGGCAGGAGGAGGCCGACCACCGCAGCGCGGCCGAACGGGCCGCCGCCGACCGCACCTGGGCCTTCGGGCACGTGATCGTGGACGAGGCGCAGGAGCTGTCCGCCATGGCCTGGCGCCTGCTCATGAGGCGCTGCCCGACCCGTTCCATGACACTGGTGGGCGACCCGGCGCAGACCGGCGACGAGGCCGGCTGCGGTTCCTGGCGGCAGATCCTGGCGCCCTACGTGGAAGACCGCTGGGAGCTGGTGCGCCTCGCCGTCAACTACCGTACGCCCGCCGAGATCATGGAGCTGGCGGCAGCCGTGCTCCGGGCCCGCCACCCCGGCTTCGAGCCGCCGCGCTCGGTCCGTTCCACCGGGCGCCGCCCCTGGGTGGCGCGGACCGACGACCTGGCCGCGGCGGTGGCCGACGCGGTACGGGAGGGCGCGCCGGCCGGGGGCCGCCTGGCGGTCATCGCCCCGCGCCCGCTGCACGAGGCCCTGGCGGCCGCGCTGCCCGGCGTCCGGGCGGGGGAGGAGCCCGACCTCACCCACCCCGTGGTCCTGCTCGCTCCGCGGCAGGCCAAGGGCCTGGAGTTCGACACGGTGATCGTCGTGGAACCCGCGGACCACGAGCCCAGCGATCTCTACGTCGCACTGACGCGCGCGACCCAGAACCTGGGGGTACTGCACACCGGCCGCCTGCCGGAGGGACTGGACGAAAAGCCCTAGCCGGGGCGGGCCGGGGGGCCCGGGCGGCCCCTGCGGAAGGAACTCGCCCGGCCACCCGGGTGAGTTCAGGAGGGGATCCCTGCGGCAGGGGTCCCGGTCCCGCTACAACCGGGGCGTGATCGAGACGACGACGGCGCGCGGCCTGTCCGTGCTCGCCGCTACCCTGGCGGCCGTAGTCGCGGCGGCCCTGACCTCCGGCCCGGTGCGTGCGGCCGACGGGCCGCCCCGTACCGGCTTCGAGGCCACGAACGGTGCGCACTGGACCAGCGAGTCCCAGGAGCGGGAGCTGCTCCACGCGATCGGCCGGCCCGGCGGACGCGCCACCGTCCGGACCATCGGCACGACCCTGCGGGGCCGCCCGCTGCACCTGGTGAGCCTGGGCCGGGGCCCCGTCACCGTCCTGCTGGTGTGCGGCCAGCACGGGGACGAACCGGCGGGGCGCGAGGCCTGTCTGAGCACCGTGAGGGACCTCGCCCACGCCCGGGACGCGGCGGCCCCGCACCTCCTGGACGCGGTCACCCTGCTCGTGGTCCCGACGGCCAACCCGGACGGGCTGGCGGCCGGGACCCGTGCCAACGCCGGGGGCACCGACATCAACCGCGACCACATGGCCCTGACTTCGCCGGAGGCGCGGGCGATGGCGGCCGTGCTGCGCGACCACCGGCCGCACCTCGTGTACGACCTGCACGAGTACCGGGCGACACCGGGTACCTACGACAAGGACCTCTTCGACCTCTGGCCGCGCAACCTCAACACCGACCCTGCGGTGTACGCGCAGTCCCGCGTCCTGTCCGAAGCGTACGTACGCGGCGCGGCGCAGGCGGCCGGCCATTCCACCGGGACCTACGGCATCCGCACCGACCCCGTGACCGGCGCCCCGGTAGGGCAGTCCGCCGGCGACGGCCAGGAGCGGATCCTGCGCAACACGGCGGGTGTCAAGCACGCGGTCGCGCTGCTGGTCGAAAGCCGCGTCGAAGCACCCGCGGGCGCGGCCGGGGAAGCCGAGCGGGCCGACCCGTCCCTCAACCACCGCCGCCGGGTCGGCTCCCAACTAACGGCGCTGCACGGCCTGTTCGCCTACGCCTCCACGCGTACGGGCCCCCTGGCGGCGGCTTCGGACGGCGCGCGCCGGGCGGCCGGGAGCGCGGTGGGCCCGGTCCTGCTGGGCGGCGCGGACAACGCTCCCGCGGCAGCGGGGGAGACCCTCGCCGATCCGCCCTGCGGCTACCGGCTCACCCCGGCCCAGTACGCGCGGACCGGCAGCCGCCTGGCCCTGCACGGCGTACGGGCGGTACCCGTCGGCGGTGAACCCGGCGGCGGCGGCGCGTTCGTTCCGCTGAACCAGCCCATGCGGGCCCTCGCGGTGCTCCTCCTCGACGGCCGGGCCCCGCACCGGATCGCAACGGGGCAGCCCGTACAGGACTGCTGACGCACCATCAGGCGGTGCGGCTGTCGCGGAGACGGTGCGCGCCGAAGGGCGCCGCGGGCGCCCGCGCGGCCGGCCGGGCGGGGAAGCGCGCTGGTCAGCCGGATGCCGTGAGCTATGTTGGGATCACGGAGTGGCACGAGAGGGAGGACCGCCGGTGTCATCGGGGCAGCAGGCGCGCGCACAGGCGGCAGCGATCACGCCGAGCGGGCAGCCGGTCGACCAGGAGCGGGCCCCGGCCGACCGGGTCCGGGCACTGTTCGACGGGCACCCGCTCTCGCCCGGTCAGCGCCGGATCGCCCAGTACCTCGTCGACCACCTCACCGAGGCGGCGTTCCTCTCCATCACCGAGCTCGCGGAACGGGCCGGCGTGAGCCAGCCCTCCGTGACCCGCTTCGCCGCCGCCCTCGGCTTCAGCGGGTACCCGGCCCTGCGCGACGTGCTCCAGCCGATCGCGCTCAGCGCGGTGGCCGGCGCCCCCGACAGCCCCGAACAGACCCGGCGCAACGAACTGCAGGCGGCCGTCGACGCCGAGATCGAGAACCTGCGCACCGTCCGCCAGCTGCTCGCCGACACCGACCTGGTGCTCGACATCGGGCGCGAGCTGGCCCGGTCGGTGCCGCTGACGATCCTCGGGCTGCGGATCTCCGTCTCGCTCGCGGAGTACTTCGCGTACGCGGCCCGCCGGATCCACCCCGACGTGCGCCTGGTCACCGGCGGCGGCAGCGTCGCCTCCGACGCGCTGCTGCAGGCCCGGGCCGCGGGCGGCAGCTGGGTCCTGGCCTTCGCGATGCCCCGGCACGCCAAGGAGACCCTCGCCGCCCTGCGGGTGGCCCGCGGGGCGGGGCTGCGGATCGCGCTGATCACGGACCGCACGCTGGGGCCGCTGGTGGACGAGGCCGACGTGGCGCTGACGGCGGGCACCGGATCGCGGCTGGTCTTCGACTCCTACGCGGCGCCGGGCGTCCTGTCCGCGGCGCTGCTCCAGGCGATGGCGGACGCGGACCCCGAGCGGACGCAGACCCGGCTCGAAAGCTATGAGCAGGCCGCGGACCAGCACGGCTTCTTCCTCTAGACCTCTTCCGGGACCAGGACGCCAAGCGCCTCCCACACCTCCAGGACGTTCTGCGGACCGGCAACCGATGAGGGACCGCCCCGGACCGACCCGGACCGCCCCGGACCTCTAGATCCAAGCACGAGCGCACGAAGTGGCGTGAGGTGCCATATTCACACCACCCCCGCACATGAATATTTTCATACCCTTGCCTACTCGGCGGTATATATGTTTACTGATGGCGGCGCGGTCATCCGTCAAGATGCCGAGGGCGGTGTCCCCACACCGTCTTTGAACAGACACCCGACGTGACGTTTCTCCTCCTCACGTGACGCCTGGTGTCCCGTCCGGCTTTCGGATCCCGCAGCGCCTCTGCGGCCTCGGCCAACCCCTGGGCCGAGGCCGCGCCACAACCGGAGCCCCGTACTCCTCGCGCGCCGCGCCGTGCCCGGCTGACGCGGCGCGCCCCCCCGGATCCGGTTCGTCCGATCGGCTTGCTCTCGGCTGCCCCCGGCCCTGCGCCGGGACAGACGGGCCGCGCCTCCTTAGGTTCGATGGTGCTCACTGCTCCGACTCGAACCTTCCGAAAGGTGCATCCATGCGTTCCGTACGCTCCGTGCTCTCCCTGGTCGCCGCCGGTGTCATCGTCCTCGGCTGCGCTTCCGCCGCCTCCGCCGACGTGACGGTCAACGCCCCGTCCGAGAAGTCGTACACGATCGTCTTCGGCGACTGGCTGCAGTTCGCCGCCGACGACGTGTTCAACGCGGGCCTCAACAACACGGTGGGCTCCAACAACTGAGCACGGGCGCCACGCTCCACGCTCGACGTTTGACATGTTCCGCGGTCCCCGTTCGTCCGGCCTCCCGCGCCGGACGAACGGGGACCCGGCGCGTACGGTGGCCCGGTACGGGAGGTACGCCACCACGCGCAGGGGAGACGGGCCGTGAGCGCGGTCGACCTGAACCTCCTGAGCCTTCAGCCCGTGGTGACACCGGCGAGCTGCTCCGCGATGGTGGCCGCGGAAGGGAACCTCATGCCCAGGGTCCCGACGTGCCTCCAGTGCAGGGTGCCGTCCGGGGCGATGACGAAGACGGACCGCCGCAGGCCGATCACGGGAGCCGCGATGCCGAAGGCGCGGGCGACCGCGCGGTCGGTGTCGGCGAGCAGCGGAATCCGCAGGCCCCGGGACCGGGCGAAGGCCTCGTGGCTGTCCACGTCCTGCGGGCTGATGCCCCAGACCTGGGCGCCGCACGCGGAGAGCGCCTCCAGCCCGTCGGAGTAGGAGCACAACTGCGTCGTGCAGACCGGGGTGTTGTCGCCGGGGTAGAAGGCGAGAACGACCGGGTTCCCGCGCTGCTCGCCGAGCGCGTACTGCCCGCGGGTGAAGGTGTCCTCACTCAGCAGGCCGCCGGGGAGCGAGAACTCGCCCACCACATCGCCCACGTCCGGGATTCGGGTCACGATGGCCGCACCTCTCTGTTGTCGAGGGGCGTACGGTACCCGGTCGCGGGCGCGGTCGCGGTCGGGGCCGTGACCGAGGCTCAGCGGCGGTGCATCGTGTGCAGGGCTTCGAGGAGCACCCTGGGATCGTGGCCCCCCTTGTAGACCGGCGGCGGCTGACGGTCCAGGTGCAGGAGCCGGGCCACGGCGGTCCACGCGGTGCGCACCGAGTACTCGACGGTGAACACCACGTCGTCGGGGACCTCGGCGTACTGGCCGATGAAGGCGAGGTTCGTGGAGCCCTCCGGGACGACCTCGGGCCGGTCGCCGCCCTTGCGCACCAGGAACTGGCTGGTGATGTACGGCATCAGGGCCGGAACGACGACCGAGGACTCCAGGATCTGCTCGCTCTGCGCGAGGCGCAGGTGTCCGAGCACCTCGGTGAGGATCTCGCGGCCCGTGCACTCGGCCATCGTCTTGCCCACGTGGTCGCCGGCCTTGTCCGGGAAGAGGGCGTACCCCCACCAGACGTAGGTGCCCTCGGGCTGCTCGTGGAAGTGCGGCTGGTGGTTGAGGACGATGGTCAGCAGCCAGCCGGAGTCCTTGAAGGTGATGAGACCGCCCTTGCCGGCCTCGCTGCCGGAGAACTCCTCCATGGCCTTGAAGAAGGTGGGGTCCTGGGTGGTGACGGTGAAGGAGCCCCAGGTGGAGTCCGCGACGGAGGAGTCGAACACCGAGGGGTCGCCCAGGTGGGGGCGTTTGGCCGCCAGGGTCTGCCACAGACGCCACGAGGCGTCCGGCGCGGAGGTGTCCAGTACGGCCGGGATGTCGGTGGATCCCAGGGTCGAGTTCGCGGTCATCGACCCGTTGGTGACGAACACCAGGTCCTCGGCGGCGACCGGGATCCGCAGGTCCGCGCCCTCGCGGGTACAGGCGAGGGCGGTGACGGTGGTGCCTTCGCCGTCGGCGAGCTCCACGTCGGTCACGGTGGTGTTCATGGTGAACACGACGCCGTTGCTCCGCAGCCAGCTCTGGAGCGGTCGCACGATCGAGTCGTACTGGTTGAAGCGGGTGCGGTAGATCCCCGACATGGTGTCGAAGGTCTTGAAGAGGTGTACGAACCGGTTGAGGTAGCGCCGGAACTCGATCGCCGAGTGCCAGGGCTCGAAGGCGAAGGTCGTGCACCACATGTACCAGAAGTTGGTGGTGAAGAACTCCGGGGCGAAGCAGTCGGAGATGCGCTTGCCGTCGAGCCGGGACTCGGGGGAGGCCACGCACGCGACCAGGTCCAGCCGGTCCCGCTCGGAGAACCCCATGGAGCGGGTGTCGACCCGCAGACCGGCGGAGTCGACCAGGCGGGCCTTGTCGTTCCAGGCGAAGTCCTCGTGGAAGGCGAAGGTGTCCTCGGTGACCGAGGTGCCCGGAGCGTCCAGGGAGGGGATGGAGCTCAGCAGGTCGTACGTGCACTCGAAGTGCAGCTCGAACATGCGGCCGCCGCGCATGGTGTAGCCGTTCTCGGGGTCTCCCGCGGCGTCCAGGCTTCCGCCGGTACGGCCCTGGGCTTCCAGGATCGTGATGTCCGAACCCGCGAACCCGCCCTCCCTGATCAGCAGCGCCGCCGCCGACAGGGAAGCGATGCCGGCACCCACCAGATAGGCCTTGGCCACGACGTGTCTCCTCACCCTGGCCGCACGTGCCCCGGTCGGCCGTACGGTCACCCACCCAGGCCATCACCCTCCAGGGCGGGTCGCGACCGGGGTGCGCCATTGGGCGGGCTCCGGTCGAGGGGTCGGCTCGGGCCGAGGGGCGCGTGCGCGACGCGCCCCCGATCAATCAACTTGCAAGAAATTTGCGTCAATGGAACTGTTTTTTGCGCACCTGACTGGTAGCTTGACCGCGTGAGCACTCAGAGGCTGGCCCAAGTGGCCGAGATGGCCGGCGTCAGCACGACTACGGTGAGTCGCGTCCTGAACGGCAACAGGGACGTGGCGCCCGCCACCCGCGAGGCGGTCCTGACGGCCGTGGACGTGTGCGGCTTCGAGCGCCCGGCGGAGTTCCGCAGGGAACGGGCCCAGCTGATCGGACTGGTGGTCCCCGACCTCCAGAACCCCGTCTTCTCCGCGGCCGCGGAGGCGCTCGCCGGACTCCTCAACGGCCGGGGACTGGTCCCCGTGCTGTGCACGCGCACGGCCGACGGCGTCTCGGACGTCCCGTCAGCCCGTCGCCGCGATGGCCTCGGCCGCGGTGCAGTTCCTGGCCGAGCAGATCCGCACGGGCGTGGGCCTGTCCTCGGAGATCCTCTTCGACACCGAACTCATCGTCCGCTCCTCCACCACGCGCCCGCCTTCGGGGCGCTGACCGGGGGAGCGGGGGGTGGCGCGAGAGAAGAGGGCCCGGTGGTCGCCGGGCCCTCTTTCCGCGTCGGCTGCCGCTGCCGGGGTAACGGCTACCCCGTCACGATCCGTCACATAGATGAATCTCCGCGCGTAATGTCTTGCGTAACATTATTGACTTCTTGCGCCCTGCCCGACGAGGTCATCCAGGACCCGACCTTCGTCCGCTCCGGCGGTACGGACCGCGGCCGCGACGGCTGCCGCGTGCCCTTGCCCTGGGAGGCCGACGGCCCCTCCCTCGGCTTCTCCGCCCGGGCGGCCGGCGACCCCGGGACCGAACCGGCGGCTCCCTGGCTGCCCCAGCCCGAGCGGTGGGCCGCTCTCAGCGCGGCGGCGCAGCAGGAGGACCCGTACTCCGTCCTCACCCTCTACCGCGAGGCCCTCGCCCTGCGCGGCGCCGAACTGGCGCGGCTGCCCGAGACGCTGGAGTGGGTCGACGCGGGACCCGACACCCTGTGCTTCGAGCGCCACGGCGGCTTCCGCTGCCTGACCGCCTTCGCCGGCCCGGTCCCGCTTCCCGGGGGCGCCCGGGGCCTGCTCGCCAGCGGCCCGCTCGCCACCGGCGCGGACGGCTCGCCCGTACTGCCCCGGGACACCACGGTCTGGCTGCGCATGCCTGGATAGGTGGCCTCGGTGGGACCGGTGGGCCCCATGGGGCGGGCCATCCGTATCGTGAGATGCGGTGTCACATGTCGGCGGCGGCGTGCCAGACTCTTCCGCATGCGCCAGCAGAAGATTAGCGCCGGCGTGCCGGCCCCGGAGCTGAACTGAGACCACGCCAGCAGCCCACCGCCCGCACGCAGACCTCTCGCATCCGCGAGGGGTCTTCTTGTTTTCCGGGACCACGCACCTCAGCCCCAGGACAGGAGCCCACCCCTCATGACCCGCAGCGATGTTCTCCCCGCCGTCGACGACGCCGTGCGTACCGGCGACACCGCCTGCCACACGCTGACCATCACCGTCCGGGACGGCGGCCACGCCCTCACCCGCATCTCCGCGCTGCTCAACAACCTGTCCGTCAGGAGGCTGTCCTTCAGGGCCGCCGACGGCGGCGGGCTCGCGGTGTGCGCGATCGTGGTCCCCGCGGCCGACTCGCCCCGCGCCCAGGCCAAGCTCCGGCGCTGCGTCGAGGTGGTCGACCTCAGCGCCCACCCGGCGGGGGAGTCCCGGGGCATCTGAAGGAACCGCACGAATTACTTGACTGACCGTTCCAGTATCCGTAGAGTGCGGGATGTGGCCAGGACCAAGGAATTCGATCCGGACGCCGCGCTGCAGTCGGCTCTGGAGCTGTTCTGGCGGCGCGGCTACGAGGCGACGTCGATGGCGGACCTCGTCGAGGCGCTCGGCATCGGGCGAGCCAGCATGTACGCCACCTTCGGGAACAAGCGTGAGCTCTACCTGAAGGCGCTGGACCGCTACAGCGAGCACCTCGACCCCGACCTGCTGCGCGAGCTGTCCCAGCCGGGACCCGCACTGCCGGCCGTGCGCACGGTGGTACGCCGCTTCGCCGCCGAGTCGAGCGTCGGTGACCGGCGGCAGAACGGCTGCTTCGTGACCAACACGGCCGCGGAGCTCGGCGCGCACGACCCGGCGGCGGCCCGCAAGGTCGAAGCGAGCTGGAACCACATCGAGACCCTGCTGCGCTCGGCGCTGACCCGGGCCCAGGCCCAGGGCGAGCTGCCCGCGGACCGCGATCCGCGCACCCTCGCCAGCATGCTGCTGGTGCTGATGCAGGGCATGCGCGTCGTGGGCAAGGCCTCGCAGGAACCCGGCCGGGTCCGGGCCGCCGCGGAGCAGGCCCTGAGCCTGCTCGACTGACCGGACGCACGGGGATGCCTCCCTTCGGGGAGGTTCTTTTCAGCCTTCATTCTGGAACGTACGATCCAGTTTACATTTCGAGGGGGAGTCATGACCGTCACGCAGACCGCACGCACCACGCAGACCGCACGCACCACGCAGACCGCACGCACCACGCAGACCGCACGCACCACGCAGACCGCACGCACCACGCAGACGCTCACCGCGTCCGGATCCAGGGCGTCCCGGCCGGCGCCCGGCCCGGCCTTCGCGCTGCTCGGCACCGTACAGATGACGCTGATCTTCGCGCTCACCTCGCTCGTCGTGCCGCTGCCCGCGATCGGCCGCGAACTCTCCATGGGCCGCGACGACTTGCTACTCCTCAGTGCCGCCTACGGGCTGAGCTTCGCCGGCCTCCTGCTCTTCGGGGGCCGCCTCACCGACCGGTTCGGCGGACGCCGGGTACTCACCGCCGGACTGCTCGTCGTCGCCGTGGCCTCCCTCGCCGCGCCGTTCGCCCAGGGATCGGGGATCCTGCTCGCCGCCCGCTTCGCCCAGGGGGTGGGGGCCGCGCTCACCGCACCGGCCGCCATGGCCGTCCTGCGGGCGGTCTTCCCCGAACCCGCCGCGTTCGGACGGGCGATGGCCACGTGGGGCGGGCTGTCGGTGCTCGGCGCCACCGCGGGCAACCTGCTCTCCGGAGTCATCTCGGCCCTGGCCGGCTGGCGGTTCTCCTTCGCCGTCCCGGTCGTGGTGGCCGTCGTCGCACTGCTCCTCGCACCCCGGCTGCTGCCCGCCACTCCGGCGGGCGAAGGCCGCTCGCTGGACCTGCCGGGCGCCCTGCTGGCCACCGCCGGAATCAGCCTCGTCAGCTACGGCTTCGTCCTCACCGACGTCCGGCCCTGGGGATCGACGAGCGTCCTGGTCACGCTGTTCACCGCGACCGTGCTCCTGCTGGCCTTCCCGCTCGTCGAGCGCCGGGTCCGTGACCCCCTGCTCCCGCTCGCCTTCCTCCGCGACCGCCGCCGCGCCCTCGCTCTCGCGGCCATCGGCCTCACCGCCGCCGGAACGACCGTGACCTTCGTCCTCCTCTCCCTCCACCTCCAGCAGGAACTCGGCTGGTCGGAGCTGCGGACCTCCGCCGCGTTCCTCCCCTTCGCGGTGGTGCTGCTGGTGGCCGGCCGGGTGGCCGGCCCCCTGGTGGGCCGGTACGGAGCGCCCCGCGTCACCACCGCGGGCCTTGTGATCGCCGCGGCCGGACTCGGACTCCTCGCGCTCACCGGCCTGGCCGCGCAGATCCCGTACGCCTACGGCCTGCTCCCCGGCCTGATCCTGCTGCCCGTCGGCACGGCGGCCGCTTTCGCCGGGGCCGCGGTCCTCGCCACCGACGGGGTGGAGCGGCACCAGGCGGGACTCGCCGGCGGGGTCATGAACACCGCGATGGAGATCGGCCCGACGGTCGTCTTCGCCGCCGTGCTCTCCCTGGGCTCCGACACGGTCTCGCTGGCCGCCACCGCGCTCGCCTTCGGCGCGGTCGCCTTCCTCCACACCCGCACCAAGTAACCGACAGACCCAACCAACCGACAGCCCCAACCGGGCAACCGACAGACAACCGAGCAAGGGATCACCATCATGTCCGCACGTTTCATCGGCAAGAGCGTCCTCGTCACCGGAGCCGGTTCCGGCATCGGCCGTTCGGTCGCCCTCGCCTTCGCTGCCGAGGGAGCCGCGGTCGTCGTGGCCGGCCGCACCGCGGCACTGCTCGCCGAGACGGTCGAGCTGATCGAGAAGGAGGGCGGCACGGCGCTCGCGGTGACCGCGGACGTGTCCCGCTCCGAGGAGGTACGGGCCATGGTGCGCCGCACCGTCGAACACTACGGCCGCCTCGACGTCGCCGTGAACAACGCGGGAGTCTTCCGGGGCGGTGGCCCCGTCGCGGAACTCGCGGAGGAGGACTGGCGCACCATGCTGGACATCAACGTCACCGGCGTCCTGTTCAGCCTCCAGGCCGAAGTCGCCGCGATGCGTGCTCAGCCCGGCGCCGGCGGGGCGATCGTCAACATCTCCTCGAACCTCGGCGCGCACACCCGCATCCCCGGGGTCGCCGGCTACCTCACGACCAAGGCGGCCGTCTCCGCCCTGACCCGGGCCGCGGCCCTCGACCACATCGCCGACGGTGTCCGCATCAACGCCGTCAGCCCCGGCGCGACCGCCACCACGATGTCCCTGCGGCCGGGGGAGGGCGACGCCGAGCGTGCGGCGCGGATGAAGGACGAATCGCCGCTGGGCCGGGTGTCCTCCACCGCCGAGGTCGCGGCGGCCGTGCTCTACCTGGCCTCGCCGGACGCCGGCTCCGTCGTCGGCACCGACCTGGTGATCGACGGCGGCGTCGCCGCCTGACCCCGGAAACGGCTTCGGCCCCCTTGACGCCTGGGCGTCAAGGGGGCCGAACCTTTCGTAGCGGGGACAGGATTTGAACCTGCGACCTCTGGGTTATGAGCCCAGCGAGCTACCGAGCTGCTCCACCCCGCGTCGTTGTGAACATCACTGTACGGGATCCCGGACCGGTCCCTGACCACTGCCGAAAATCCGAGCCCGCCGGCACGGAAAAACGAACACGGCCGAGTGAGAATTTCCGCACGAGCGGAAGGGGCGGATTTATTTCCACGCCGAGCCGATCCCACCGTGCTACTGTGGTTTGAGTTGCAGTTGTGGTTCCCAAAATTTCGAGCACCTCATACCCACTCCTCCTCGGAGGAGCAGAGACGAGTGTTCTTGTTTTTCCGGCGTTTTCCGGGCTGGGCAATCATCGGCGACTTGAGATTCGCACAGTGTGGATCTCTGGGCTGTGCCCCGAAGGAGTAAAAAACATGGCTAATGGCACCGTGAAGTGGTTCAACGCGGAAAAGGGCTTCGGCTTCATCGAGCAGGAGGGTGGCGGTCCTGACGTGTTCGCCCACTACTCGAACATTGCCTCGCAGGGCTTCCGTGAGCTTCAGGAAGGCCAGAAGGTCAGCTTTGACATCGCGCAGGGCCAGAAGGGCCCGACCGCCGAGAACATCGTCACCGCCTGACGTTCACGCGTAACCGCGTAGCTGGGGCCCGCACCTTGGGTGCGGGCCCCAGCTCGTTGCGTTTTTGGATCTGCGGGCCGGCTCGGCCCGCGTGAGCGGCGCGACGGGGAAACCCCGTCCCAGCGCCCCACCGTTCGGCCGATGGACACGCTCCTCGGCCACCCACCCGCATGTGGCGCATATTTCGCCGACACATAGGGTGATAATCATTAATGTGGCGTCAATCGAAGTTCGATTCGGCGTCGTCATATTTTTTATGCTCCGGCTCATTCTTGTGAATCCTCGTGCGGCCAGATTTCCGCTGCCGAGAACTCCTCGATGTGCGCCGTATCGAGGAAGGTTCTGCATGAACCGCACGACCCGCATGAATGACCGGTCTTCGTCCTCCCGTTCGGGTGGATCCAATAGCTCCTACGGCTCCTACGGCTCCTACGGCGGCTCCTCGGGCTCCGGCAGCCGCTCCTCCGGCAGCCGCTTCGGCTCCTCCGCCCCCAGCCGCTCCGGCGGTCCCAAGCGCTCGGGTGGCGGCGGCTACGGCGGGCGCCGTCCCGCCGCACCGCAGGGCGAGTTCGCCCTGCCGGTCACCGTGGTCCCCGCGCTGCCCGCCGTCGAGGCCTTCGCCGACCTGGCCATGCCGGCCCCGCTGCTCGCCACGCTCACCCGTGAGGGCATGACCACCCCGTTCCCGATCCAGGCGGCCACGCTGCCAAACGGCCTCGCGGGCCGGGACGTCCTGGGTCGCGGCCGTACCGGCTCCGGCAAGACCCTGGCCTTCGGCCTCGCGCTGCTGGCCCGTACGGCCGGCCAGAGCGCCGAGTCGGGGCAGCCGCTCGCGCTGGTCCTCGTACCGACACGTGAACTCGCCCAGCAGGTCACGGCCGCCCTCACGCCCTATGCCCGCGCGGTGAAGCTGAGGATCGCCACCGTCGTCGGCGGCATGCCCATCCACCGCCAGGCCGGTGCGCTGCGCGCCGGCGCCGAAGTGGTCGTCGCCACTCCGGGCCGCCTCAAGGACCTCATCCAGCGGGGTGACTGCCGGCTGAACCAGGTCGGGATCACCGTCCTGGACGAGGCCGACCAGATGGCCGACATGGGCTTCATGCCCCAGGTCACCGCCCTCCTCGACCAGGTGCGCCCCGAGGGCCAGCGGATGCTGTTCTCCGCCACCCTGGACCGCAACGTCGACCTGCTGGTGCGCCGTTACCTGACCGACCCGGTCGTGCACTCCGTCGACCCCTCGCAGGGCGCCGTCACCACGATGGAGCACCACGTCCTGCACGTGCAGAACTTCGACAAGCAGGCCGCCACGACCGAGATCGCCGCCCGCGACGGCCGCGTGATCATGTTCCTGGACACCAAGCACGGCGTGGACAGGCTGACCGAGCACCTGCTGAGCAACGGGGTGCGCGCCGCGGCCCTGCACGGCGGCAAGTCCCAGCCGCAGCGCACCCGGACCCTCACGCAGTTCAAGAGCGGGCACGTCAGCGTGCTCGTGGCCACGAACGTGGCGGCGCGCGGCATCCACGTCGACAACCTGGACCTCGTCGTCAACGTGGACCCGCCGACCGACCCCAAGGACTACCTGCACCGCGGCGGCCGCACCGCCCGCGCCGGCGAGTCCGGCAGCGTCGTCACCCTGGTCCTGCCCAACCAGCGCCGCGAGATGGTCCGTCTCATGCAAGCCGCGGGCATCACGCCGCAGACCGCCCAGGTCCGCTCCGGCGAGGCCGAGCTGAGCCGGATCACCGGCGCCCAGGCGCCGTCCGGCGTCCCGGTCGTCATCACGGCCCCCGTCACCGAGCGTCCGCGGGGGGCCGCCGGCGGCGCCTCCCGCGGCCGCCGCAGCCGGCCCGCACAGGACCGGCGCAGCAGGTCCGCCGCGACCGCCCGGGGGCCGCAGCGCCAGTCCCCGGCCACCTCGGCGGCTTAGGCCGTCCCGTTCGGATCGTGCCTGGCCCGGTTTCTCTTCTTCCTGTGAGGCAGCATGCGCTTCGTCATCGCCCGCTTTCCGTTCGAGCTCACCAAGGCCGGGGTCCTGGAATCGATGAAGGGCGTCAAGCCCGAGCCGATCACCGGTGACTCGGTGGTCATAGGGCGTCGTTCCTACCCCGTGAAGCAGGTCGGCGCCGTCGTCACCCGGCAGGACCGCCGTGACTTCACCGCCGGCGAGGTGATCAGGGCGCTGACCGCCCTGGGCTTCACCTGCCGCCCGCTCGAAACGGTCCCGGCGCCCACCGCCGGCCTGACCCCGCTCCAGAAGGCGTCGGCCATGCTCGGCGCCCCCTCGGACGTGTAGCGGGAGCCGCGGGAACCACGCGTACGGAGCCCGGGGGCCCGTTCGGCAACTGCCGAACGGGCCCCCGGGCCTTTGCGTGCCCCCGGTCACGCCTGGCTCATTCCCGGCTCACGCCCGGGTCCAGCGCGGGCGCGCCGCCGCGGGGGCGGACGGGGGTTCGGCTCCGTCCAGGCGCAGGCTGCGCAGCGTGGCGTCCGTCTCGCGCTGGAAGTGCGCGTAGGTGATCAGCCGGTCCCACAGCGGGTCGGGACGGCCCGGGACCGTGGCCCCGCGCGCCTCCCACTCGCGGGCGAGCTGCTCGTAGACGACCGCCCCGCCCGAGGGGGCGGCGCTGCCCGACTGCTGCCGGGGGATGCCCCGCGCCATCGCGGCGGGGGCGCGCTCGGGTGCCCGGTGCCGGGCCTGGGACGGGGAGACGGCGTGTGGAGTGCCCATGCCCGCCCCAACGATTCTGCGGGGCCCCCGGGTACGCCTTCCGGGCCGGCGGGATGGAGCGCGCGGCTCGGAGCGGGGTCCCGCCGGCCCGGCCGGTCAGCCCGGCCGGTCAGCCCAGCCTGGTGGGCGAAGAGGCCGCCGGAGCCAGGAGGCGCGGGGCTCCGGTGCCGTCCGCCGGGACCGTCCAGAGGTCCGTGGTGTCCACGGAGCCCTCGGTGGGCAGGGCGTAGGCCAGCGTCCGGTCGTCGAGCCAGAGCGCCTGATCGTCCACGCTGCGCTTCTCCGTCAGCGGCTGCTCCCGCAACGTCCCTAGGTCCAGCACGTGTTCGCGCCACAGGGACGCACCGCGCTGTACCCGCTTCTTGTACGCGACCCGGGTCTCGTCGGGGGAGAGGGACGGGCACTCGACGTTGGAGGCGAGGGTGGTGACGCTGCGCCGCGCGAGCGAACCCTTCACCAGGTACGTCTGGTTGCCGGTGGCGAGGGTGGCATAGAAGGTGTCGTCGTCCTTGGAGAAGGTGACTCCCCAGAAGTTGGCGTCGATCGCGCTGTAGGGGCGGCCGTCCAGCTCGATGGCGAACTTCTCCAGGTCGGGTTCGAGCGCCCCCGTACGGGTGTCCACGATCGAGGTCCGGGTGGAGAAGAACGCGGAGCCGTAGGACTCCCCGGTGACGAAGACGGTCCAGGCGGCGAAGCGGCCGCTGGGGGAGACCCGGGCCCGCGAGGGGGTGCCCGCGAGGGGAAACTCGCGCCGCGTGCGCAGTTCCGAGTCGACGATCAGGGCCCGGTTGTCCTGGGCGAGTGCGCCCGGGGCGGAGCTCAGACAGACGCCCGTGCCGGCCGCGGCGTGGAACCGCAGGCAGGTGAGGCCCGACGCGGTCCGCTCCTCCTGCGGTGAACGGTCCGGTACGGAGACGAGGGCCCCGCGGTGCGGGCCCTGCGCGCCGTTGAGGAAGGCCAGGCCGCCGCGCCGGTCGAGCGTGACCTTGCCCGGGGCGGCCGTCGGGTCGCCCGCCCGGGTCTGCTCCGAGCGGGCGGCGGCGCGCACCACCAGCACGCCGGCCACGCCCCCGAGGAGCAGCACGGCCAGGGCGAGTACGAGCAACCGGCGTGAGCGCGTCATCGATTTCCTCGGGGGCTTCGGGGATGCGGGGCCGCGGCGGTGGCGCCGTCCGGGGCCGTGGGGCGGAGTACGAAACCGGCGACGGCCGCGCAACAGCACAGGCCGGCCGCGGCGGCGGCGAGCGCCGGGCCCGAGCCCAGGACCGTCCACGCGGCGCCGAAGGCCAGCGAGCAGCCGAACCGGGACAGTGCCTGGCCGGTACCGACCAGAGCGATGCCGGTGGCCCGCAGTTTCGCGGGGACGGTCGCGGCGACGGCGGCGGGCAGCACCCCGTCGGTGGCGGCGTAGAACATGCCGTGCAGGGCGAGGACCAGGTAAGGGAGCGCGGGCAGGCCGGGGGCCCACAGGAGCAGCCCGTAGCCGGCCAGCAGGAGGGCGTGCCCGGTGAGGAACACGGTGCGGCGTCCGATGCGGTCCGCGAGGGCGCCCGCCGGGACGGCCAGCAGCAGGAACACGGCCGCGGTGCCCAGGGGGAGCAGCGGGAACCACCGGTCGCCGATGCCGGTGCGGTCCTGGAGCAGCAGGTACAGGAAGGCGTCGCTGACGGTGGTGAGCCCGAGCAGGGCGGCGCAGCCCGCCAGGGCGCGGAGCCGGGGCAGCCGCAGCAGGCCCAGCGCGTCGCGCAGGTTCACCGCGTCCGGCTTCGGGGAGGCGGCCTCCAGTGGAGCCGGTACGGGCACCGGGGGAGCGGCGGACTTCGGCCGGGCCGGCCGCGGCTCGGCGCCGGACGGGACGAACAGCAGGAGCACCACGACACCCAGGGCGGCCACGCAGGCGCTGACCCCGAAGACGGCGTCGTACCCGTCGACCGTCAGGCTCAGGATGAAGAACGCGGCGAGCGGCCCGAGCAGGGCCCCGGTGGTGTCCATGGCGCGGTGCACGCCGAAGGCCCGCCCCTGCGACCCGGGTGGCGTGGAGAGGGAGATGAGCGCGTCGCGCGGGGCGGTGCGCAGGCCCTTGCCGGTGCGTTCCAGGGCCAGGATCAGGGCCACCGGGCCGAGGCTGTGGGCGACCAGCAGCAGCGGCTTGCACACGGCGGAGAGTCCGTAGCCGATGCCGGCGATCAGCTTGTGGTTGCGGATCCGGTCGGCGAGGTGGCCGCCGGTCAGCTGCACCAGCGCGCTGACCCCGTTGTACAGGCCGTCGAGCGCGCCGAAGCCGAGCGGGCTCAGGCCCAGTCCGGCGACGAGGTAGAGCGGCAGGACGGCCGTGACCATCTCGGAAGAGACGTCGGTGATCAGGCTGACCGAGCCCAGTGCGAGGACGGTCGAGGCGACGGCGGGTCCGCGTACGGGGGATCCGTCGGCGCTGGTCTTCGCGTCCTCGGGCGCGGAGCGGTCCGCGAGGTACATGCTTTTCGAGCTCCCGGTCCGGCGTCTGATCTGAACGGTGAGTCAGTCGTGCGTGCGAGGGGCACCCTCATGGTTGTACAGGCCAACTGGGCCGCATGCGACGGCATTCGGCCGACCGGGCCGGTCCGGCTGCCCCGGTCCGGCTGCCCCGACCGGCCCGGCCCGGCCGCTCAGTCCTGCCGGCTGCTCTCGTCGCGCAGCCAGGTGGAGAAGTCCCCGCTGCGGATGGCCTTGCGGGACCCCCGGCGGGCCGCGAGGGCCGCCACGACGAACACCACCACTCCGGGGAGCAGGCGCGGCTGGGCCCGGAGCAGCGCCCGCAGGTCTCCCGTGCCGGTACGTGCCGACGGTGGGGTCTCCTCCGGTCCGGACGCCCGCGCCGCCTGGAAGCGCTCCAGTTCGGCGGAGGAAGTCGCCGCCCGCACACGGCGTTTGATCAGGTCGCCCCAGGTGCGCGGCGGCAGGACCACGACCCTGGCCGACTCCACCACCCGGCGCTCTCCCGGCGCGAAGGCCAGGGACGCGGCCAGATCGTCGGCCATCAGCGGCGGCAGGGCGGCGAGCCGGGCGTGCCCCGGTTCGGACACCGCGATGACCCCGCGCCCGAACAGCCCCTCGCGGACGGCCGGGAGCAGTTGCCAGACCCGGTAGTACGCCCGGACGGGCCAGGCGCAGGCGTCAAGCGGAATGTCCCGGCCGGGGGCCGCGGCCAGGAGGGCCGGGCTGCCGGCGAGGGCGTCGGACAGGGCCCGTACGTCGGCCGCGCCGACCACCACGTCGGCGTCCACGTAGAGACGGGGGAAGCCGCGCGCGTGCTCGTCTCCCACCCGAAGTGCGCGGTGTTTGGAGGGAGTCGGGATTTCGACCACCCGTACGCGGGGCCCCCGCGCGGCGGCCACCGCAGCCGTGTCGTCCGTACAGCCGTTGCACACCACGACGATGTCGGGCCCGGAGGCCGGGGCTCCGGACGGCTCGGACAGGAGCGCGTCGAGGAGCCGGCCGATGACCCGGCCCTCGTTGTGGGCCGGGATCACGATGCTGGTCACCCCGGAAGTATGCATGGTCGAACGCCCGTACCGACCGATTCCTCCAACTCTCCCCGGGGGTACGCCCCGTGGTCTAGATTGAACGCAGCCGACCGGATTGGGCGTGCTTCGGCAACGCCGTGATCCACGCTGCAGTCCAGTCGGCGCAGGGTAGTTGGGGCGGGTTTACGGGTTCGGCGGCTTGGGGGAACAGGCCGCCTGTCCGTGGCCGGCCGGCGCGAGGGGTGCCGGACGGCCGGGGGGCGGAAGTACGTGGAACACGTACGGCATCGGTCGTGGGGGCCATCACCGTCGGCGGGTCACGCACGGGTCGCACAGGCGCCCGGCACGCCCTGGGCGGAACCCCCTTCCTTCGCACGCGTCCCGGCCATGGGTCGTCGACACGCCCGCGGGCGTGCGCGGAAGGAAAGGGAATGCTGTGAAGGACACCGCGAAGGACGCCGGGCGGGACGCCGCGGGCGCAGGTGCGGGTGCGGGACGGACCGAGCCGTTAGGGGTCGCCGTCGTCGGAGCGGGCTACTGGGGCCCCAATCTCGTCCGCAACTTCCAGTCCAGTCCGGAGTTCAGGCTCCGCTGGCTCTGCGATCTGAACGTGGACCGGGCCCGGCAGGTGCTCGGCGGCTATTCGACGGTCCAGGCGACCGACGACTACGCGGCGGTCCTGGCCGACCCCGAGGTCGAGGCCGTGGCCGTGGCCACCCCGGCCGGAACCCACCTCGACGTCGCCCTGGCCGCCCTGCGCGCCGGCAAGCACGTCCTCGTGGAGAAGCCGCTCGCCGCCACCTACGAGGACGGGCTGCGGCTGGTGAACGAGGCCGAGGAACGCGGCCTCACGCTGATGTGCGACCACACCTACTGCTACACCCCGGCGGTGGCCCGCATCCGGGACATGGTCCGCTCCGGGGAACTCGGCGACATCCAGTTCGTGGACTCGGTCAGGATCAACCTCGGACTGGTCCAGAAGGACATCGACGTCCTGTGGGACCTGGCCCCCCACGACCTCTCGGTGCTCGACTTCATCCTCCCGGACAACGTCCACCCGGTCGCCGTCGCCGCGCACGGGGCCGACCCGATAGGGGCCGGCCAGTCCTGCGTGGCCTATCTGACGCTCCAGCTCGACACGGGCGCCATCGCGCACGTCCACGTCAACTGGTTGTCCCCGGTGAAGGTCCGCACCACCATGGTCGGCGGCTCCAAGCGCACCCTGGTGTGGGACGACCTCAACCCCACCCAGCGGGTCGCGGTGTTCGACCGGGGCGTCGACCTCACGGCCCCGCAGGAGATCGGCGCGGACGAGCGCCGCGACATGCTCGTCTCCTACCGGACCGGCGACATGGTGGCACCCGCGCTCGGCGAGAAGGAGGCTCTGCGCAGCATGGTCGAGGAGTTCGCCGCGGCGATCAGGACGGGGCGGGCGCCGCTCACCGACGGCCGGGCGGGACTCCAGGTCCTCGACATCCTCGAAGCAGCCTCCCGCAGCCTGGAGTTCAAGGGCGCCGTCGTCGGACTGCGCACCGGACGTTGAGCGTTGACGGCGTCGCCCGGGACGCGTGCGGCGCGCCGGGCACAGCAGGGAAGACCATGACCGACTCAGTAGGGGCAGGGCGTTGAGCAGCGTACGAGGCAAGAGGATTCTGGTCACCGGCGGAGCGGGCACGATCGGCTCGCACCTGGTGGACCTGCTGGTGGACAACGGGGCACGCGAGATCGTCGTGCTCGACAACTTCGTACGGGGACGCACCGCCAACCTGGCCCGCGCCCTGCCGAGCGGGGTCGTGGACCTGGTCGAGGGCGACATCCGGGACATAGCCGCCGTGCGCAAGGCGACCGAGGGAGCCGACTTCGTCTTCCACCTGGCGGCGATCCGGATCACCCAGTGCGCCGAGGAGCCGCGGCTGGCCAACGAGGTGATGGTCGACGGGACGTTCAACGTGCTGGAGGCCGCCGCGGCCGCCGGCGTGGGCAAGGTCATCGCCTCGTCCTCGGCCTCGGTCTACGGGATGGCCGAGTCCTTCCCGACCACCGAGCGCCACCACGCGTACAACAACGACACCTTCTACGGGGCCGCGAAGGCCTTCAACGAGGGCGTGCTGCGCAGTTTCCACGCCATGTACGGGCTGGACTACGTCGCACTGCGCTACTTCAACGTGTACGGCCCCCGGATGGACATCCACGGGCTGTACACCGAGGTGCTGATCCGGTGGATGGAGCGGATCGCGGCGGGCGAGCCGCCGCTGATCCTCGGCGACGGCACCCAGACCATGGACTTCGTCGACGTCCGGGACATCGCCAGGGCGAACCTGCTGGCCGCCGAATCGGACCTGACCGACGAGGTGTTCAACGTCGCGAGCGGCTCCGAGACCAGTCTCCTCGACCTGGCCAACGGGCTCCTCGAGGCCATGGGCGCCGAGGGCCTGGCACCGGAGCACGGACCGGCACGCGCCGTGAACGGGGTGACCCGCCGGCTCGCGGACACCTCGCAGGCCGCCGAGCGCCTCGGCTTCACGGCCGGGATCGACCTGCGCAGCGGGCTGCGGGACCTGGTCGACTGGTGGCGGGCCGAGCGCGCGGCGGACGCGGAAGCCGCCGCCGTGGAGGCCGCCGCCGTGGAGGCCGGCCGATGAGCGCCCAGGACGCCGGGGCCGGCGCCGGGGCCGTCCCCGAGGCCCCCGCCCGCATCCCCGTCATGATTCCGTGGCTCGGTGTGGACGAGGCACGGGCCGCCGCCGACGCGGTCCTGTCCGGCTGGGTGGCCCAGGGCCCCAGGGTCGCCGAGTTCGAACGGGCCTTCGCCGAGCGGGTGGGCGCGGAGCACGGCATCGCGGTGAGCTCCTGCACCACCGCCCTGCACCTCTCGCTGATCGCGCTGGACCTCGCTCCGGGCGACGAGGTCGTCGTCCCCTCCCTGTCCTTCATCGCCACGGCCAACACGGTGCGCTACGTGGGCGCCCACCCGGTGTTCGCGGACGTCGAGGAGGCCACCGGCAACCTGACCGCGGCCACCGTGGACGCCGTCCGGACCCCGCGCACCAAGGCGGTCATCGCCGTCCACCAGGGCGGGGTCCCGGCCGACGTGCACGCCCTGCGCGCGGCCTGCGCCGACTGGGGCCTCGCCCTGGTGGAGGACGCCGCCTGCGGGATCGGCGCCACCGTCGGCGGCAAGCCGGTCGGCCAGGGGGCGCTGCTGGCCGCCTGGTCCTTCCACCCCCGCAAGGTGATCACCACCGGCGAGGGCGGCATGGTGACCACGGACGACGCCGGCTGGGCCGAGCGGCTGCGACGGCTGCGCGAACACGGCATGAACGTGTCCGCGGCGCAGCGGCACGCGAGCAGCAAGCCGATCGCCGAGAGCTACCTGGAGGTCGGCTACAACTACCGGATGACCGACATCCAGGCCGCGGTCGGCCTGGTGCAACTGGGCAAGCTGGACGAGATCGTGGCCCGCAGGCGGTTCCTCGCCGCCCGGTACGCGCAGCTCCTCGCCGGTGTCCCCGGCCTGACCCCGGTCCGGGACCCCGGTCACGGCGAGGGCAACTTCCAGTCGTACTGGGTGCTCCTGGCCGAGGACTTCCCCGTCGGCCGCGACGAGCTGCTCGCGGTGCTGGCCGGGGCCGGGATCTCGGCCCGGCGCGGGATCATGGCCTCCCACCTGGAGCCGGCGTACGCCGGACACGGTGCGGCGGCCCTGCCGGTGACCGAGCGGATCACCCGCGACTCGCTGATCCTGCCGCTGTTCCACACCATGACCGAGGAGCAGCAGGACCGGGTGGTGGCGGTGCTGCGCGAACAGGCGGACGGCGGATGAGCGGACCGCACGGTCCCGCGACCGAAGCCGCGCCGACCGAGGCCGCGCCGACCGAGGAGCTGCTGATCGTCGGCGCGGGCGGCTTCGCCCGGGAGACCGCCCAGGCCGTACGGGACGCGGCCGCCGCCGACCTGGCGGCCGGCCGGGCCCCGCGGCTGCGGCTGGCCGGGCACCTGGACGACGACCCGGCCCTGCACGGACGGGAGGTCGACGGGGTCCCCGTCCTGGGCGGCAGCGCGCTGGTGCACGAACGCCCGGCCGCCCGCGTGGTGGTGTGCGTCGGCAGCCCCCGCGACTACGGGGTGCGGGCCCGCCTGGTGCGGCGCCTGGCCCTGCCCGAGAGCCGGTACGCCACCGTGATCCACCCCGCGGCGGCGCTCTCCGGGTCCTCGGTCCTCGGACCCGGCACGGTGCTGCTCGCGCACTGCGTGCTGACGGCCGCGGTACGGGTGGGGGCCCACGTGGCGGTCATGCCGCACGTGGTCCTCACCCACGACGACGAGGTCGGGGACTTCGCGACCCTGGCCTCCGGGGTCCGCCTCGGCGGCGGGGTACGGCTGGGGCGCGGGGCCTACGTGGGCGCCGGAGCACTGGTCCGGGAGTACATCGAGGTCGGCGCCTGGTCGCTGACCGGGATGGGAAGCACGGTCCTGGCCGACGTACCGGCCGGCGAGGTGTGGGCCGGAAGCCCCGCCCGCCGGCTGCGCGAGGCGGGGGGCCCGGCGCTCGACGAGCTGCGGGCCGATGAGTTGGAGACCGGCCTCCGGCCGGAGACACGGATGGGGAGCACAGCCGCATGAACCAGATACCGCTCGTCGACCTGAAGGCAGCGCACGCCGAGGTCGCGGACGAATTACGTGCGGGATTCGACCGCGTCCTGGCCGACACCGCCTTCATCGGCGGCGAGGAGGTCCGGGCCTTCGAGCGCGAGTACGCGGCCTTCGCCGGGGTCGGACACTGCGTCGGCGTGGCCAACGGCACCGACGCCCTGGAACTGGCCCTGCGGGCGAGCGGAGTGGGCGTCGGCGACGAGGTCGTGCTGCCCGCGAACACCTTCATCGCCACCGCCGGAGCCGTCGCCCGGATCGGCGCCCGCCCGGTGCTGGCCGACTGCCTCCCCGACACCCTGCTGCTGGACCCGCAGGCCGCGCTCGACGCGGTCACCGAGGCCACCCGCGCGGTGGTCCCGGTCCACCTGTACGGGCAGTGCGCCGACACCGCCGCGCTCGCCGCGGGCCTGCCCGCGCACGCCAAGCTCGTCGAGGACGCCGCACAGAGCCAGGGAGCCTCCCGGGAGGGCCGCACCCCCGGCAGCGGCGGGATCGCCGCGACCAGCTTCTACCCGGGCAAGAACCTCGGCGCCTACGGGGACGCCGGCGCGGTGGTGACCGACGACGAGGAGACCGCGGACCTGGTCCGGGCGCTGGCCAATCACGGCGGCGTCGCCAAGTACCGGCACGACGTGGCCGGTTTCAACAGCAGGCTCGACGGTCTGCAGGCCGTCGTACTGCGGGCCAAGCTGGCCCGGCTCGCCGGGGGGAACGAGGCCCGCCGGGCCGCCGCCGCCCGCTACGACGCACTGCTCGCGGACCTGGCGGCCTCCGGCCGCCTCACCCTGCCCGTCACGGCTCCGGGCAACGTGCACGCCTGGCACCTGTACGTCATCCGGGTCAGCGGAGCGGACCGCGACGCGGTCGTCGGCAAGCTCAACGCGGAGGGCATCGGCGCGGGCGTGCACTATCCGGCCCCGGTCCACCTCACTCCGGCCTTCGCCCACCTCGGGCACGGCCGCGGGGCCTTCCCGCACGCCGAGCTGGCCGCCGACCGGATGCTCTCCCTCCCGCTCTTCCCGCAGATCACCGCCGCCCAACAGCAGCGGGTCGTGGACGCGCTCTCAGCAGCGCTGCGCTGACGCTCCGGCGTCGAATCACCAAGCCCCTCCCAAATGAGGTTCGGATGAACAGACGGACAAGGCTGCTGCGGTACGGGCTCTTCACCGTGGTGGCAGCGCTGATGGCGGCGGCGTTGCCGCCATCGGTGGCGGTCGCGGCGGACCCGTGCGGCCCCGGCTCCAACGCGATCGTGTGCGAGAACTCGAAGGCGGGCACGCCGATGTCCGACTGGTTCGCACCCAGCGCCTACGGCGACATCAAGGGCTTCCCGGCCAAGGAGAGCGTGCAGGCGGGCGAGACCCTGCAGTTCAAGATCCAGTCGCCGACGGCGTACAAGGTGTCGGTCTACCGACTCGGCCACTACGGGGGTGACGGGGCCCGCCTGATGTCGACCCCCGCCCAGGCCGCGCAGACGTACCCGGCGAACTTCCCGCAGGGGGGAAACCCGCAGAGCTGCACCACCAAGGCCTCCACCGGCCTGGTCGACTGCGGCAACTGGCCGGTCACCTCGACCTGGACGGTGCCCTCCGACGCCGTCTCCGGCCTCTACATAGCCAACTTCGACCAGGCGGACGGCAACGGGGTCATGCCCTACCCGTTCGTGGTCCGCAACGACGCCAGTCACTCCGACATCGTCGTGCAGACCAGTGACCAGACCTGGCAGGCGTACAACAACTACGGCGGCCAGGACCTGTACGACGGCGCCGGGCCCGCCCCCGACGGCCGTGCCTACGAGGTCAGTTACAACCGGCCGATGGACATCGGCGGCGAGAACGGGATCTACGGATCCGAGTACCAGATGGTCGCCTGGCTGGAGCGCAACGGGTACGACGTCAGCTACATGTCGGGCATCGACATGTCGACCAAGGGCGCGACCCAGCTTCAGAACCACAAGGTGTTCATGTCCTCGGGGCACGACGAGTACTGGACCCAGGACCAGTTCACCAACGCCCTCAACGCACGCCACGCGGGCGTCAACCAGACCTACTTCGCCGGCAACGAGGTCTTCTGGAAGACCCGTCTGACCCCCAGCATCGACGGGGCCAGCACGGCCAACCGGACCCTGGTCTGCTACAAGGAGACCAAGCTCTCCTTCCCGCAGCCCAACGGCATCCCCGACCCCAGCGGCATCTGGACCGGCACCTTCATGGACCCGGCCAGCGCCACGAACGGCCGGCCCTACCAGCCGCAGAACCAGCTCACCGGCTCGCTGTTCAGCGTGAACGGCTACCGGAGCGACGCGATCACCGTCCCCGGCGCCTACGCCAAGATGCGGCTGTGGCGGAACACCACCGTCGCGAACCTGACCCCCTCCCAGACCGCCACCTTCCCCGTCGGCACCCTCGGCTACGAGTGGGACAGTGACGTGGAGGACGCGGCGCGCCCGGCCGGGCAGATCGCGATGTCCTCCACCACGGTGGACATCACCGACGGCAAGTACCGCCTGGACTACGGGAACACGTACGGCAACGGGACCGCGACGCACAGCCTGGTCGCCTTCCGGGACCAGACCTCGGGCGCCCTGGTCTTCGGCTCGGGCACCGTGCAGTGGTCCTGGGGCCTGACCAACATGCCGACCGGCAATCCGGACGACGCGGTGGTCACCGAGGACAAGCGGATGCAGCAGGCGACGGTCAACATCTTCGCCGACATGGGGGTCCAGCCCAAGTCCCTGCAGGCCAACCTGCTGGTGGCCACCGCCTCCACGGATCAGACCGGCCCGGTCATCACCGTGACCAGCCCCGCGGCGAACGCCACCGTGCCCGCCCTGCGGCCCGTGATGATCACCGGCACCGCCTCCGACAGCGGCGGCGGAGTCGTCGCCCGGGTGGAGGTCTCCACCGACGGCGGAACCACCTGGAAGGCCGCCACGGGCGTCGGGTCCTGGAGCTACAAGTGGACCCCGACCACCCCCGGCTCCGCGACCATCAAGGTCCGCGCGGTGGACGACAGCGTCAACATCGGCGCCACCACCACCGTGCCGCTGACCGTGGGCCCCCAGCAGTGCCCCTGCACCGTCTGGCCCGCCGCGGCCGTACCGGGCACGGTGAACGCCGGAGACGGCAGCGCCGTGGAACTCGGCGTCAAGATCCGCTCCTCGGTGCCCGGTTCGATCACGGGCGTCCGCTTCTACAAGTCCCCGGCCAACACCGGCACCCACACGGGCAGCCTGTGGACCACCTCCGGCCAGCGCCTGGCCACCGGCACCTTCACCAACGAGACTGCCTCGGGCTGGCAGCAGCTCAACTTCTCCTCGCCGATCCCCGTCAAGGCCAACACCACGTACATCGCCTCCTACTTCGCCCCCAACGGCGGGTACTCCTTCGACACCACCTTCGCTTCGGCCGACGCGGGGCTGGCTCCGTTCACCGCGCTCAAGAGCGGCACCCACGGCGGCAACGGCGTCTACCGCTACAGCGGCACCGGCGGCTTCCCCTCCACCGCCTCCTCCGGAAGCAACTACTGGGTGGACGCGGTCCTGGACACCGCCAGTGCGAGCACGACACCCCCGACCGTCACCTCCACCAGCCCGCAGTCGGCGGCGACCGGAACCGCGATCACCACGACGGTCAAGTCCACCTTCAGCACGGCCGTGGACATGGACACCCTGGTGTTCACCCTCAAGGGCCCCGGCGGCGTCAACGTCCCCGGGAGCAAGGTCCTCGACGTGTCCAACAGCGCCACCTTCACCCCGTCCTCCGAACTGGCGCTCAACACGACCTACACGGCATCGGTGCAGGCCGCCGACCTGTGGGGCAACGCCATGGCCGCGCCCGTCACCTGGACCTTCACCACCAGCGCGACCCCGCCGGCGGTGACCTGCCCCTGCACCCTGTGGGGTCCGAACGCCACCCCGACCACCGCCAACGTCGGCGACGACACCAACTCCGTGGAACTGGGCACCCGTTTCCAGTCCTCGGTCGCCGGCTACGTCACCGGCATCACCTTCTACAAGGGCCCCGGGAACACCGGCACCCACACCGGCAGCCTCTGGACCGCGAGCGGCACGCTCCTGGCCACCGGCACCTTCGGCAGCGAAACCCTGTCCGGCTGGCAGCAGCTGCACTTCGCCACCCCGGTGGCCGTCACCGCGAACACCGCGTACGTGGCCTCGTACCACGCGCCGAACGGCAAGTACTCCGTGGACGGCGGCTACTTCGGCGCCGCGCACCGCTCCTACCCGCTCGTGGCCCCGGCCGACGGCGGCGCGGGCAACGGCAACGGCCTCTACAAGTACGGGGCGGCCACGGTCTTCCCGAACAACACCTTCGGATCGGTGAACTACTGGGTCGGCCCGGTCTTCACCACCACGGCCCCCGCCCCGCTCGCGGAGGGATCCACGGAGGTGTCCGGCCAGTGAGCACCGTCAGCGTGGTGATCCCCTGCTACAAGTACGGCCATTTCCTGGCCGACTGCGTCAAGAGCGTCCTGGACGAACAGGAAGGCGTCGACGTACGGGTACTGATCATCGACGACGCCTCCCCCGACGACTCCGCGGACGTCGCGCGCGCCCTGGCGGCCGCCGACCCCCGGATCGAGGTCCGGGTCCACGAGAAGAACCAGGGGCACATCGCCACCTACAACGAGGGCCTGCTGGAGTGGGCGGACGGGGACTACGTCGCCCTGCTCTCCGCCGACGACAGGCTGGTCCCCGGCGCCCTGGTGCGCGCCGCGGCCCTGCTCGACGCGCACCCGCGGGCCGGCTTCGCCTACGGCAGGCCGCTGCGGTTCCAGCACGGCGGGCCGCTTCCCGAGGCCCGCACCCGGTCCACCGGCTCGGTGGTCTACCCCGGGCGCTGGTGGCTGGAGCGGCGCTTCCGGGAGGGCACCGGGTGCATCACCTCTCCCGAGGTCGTCGTACGCACCAGCCTCCAGCGCAAGGTCGGGGGCTACGACCCGGAGCTTCCGCACGCCGGAGACATCGAAATGTGGATGCGGCTCGCGGCCCACGCCGACGTGGGCTACGTCCGCGGCGCCGACCAGGCCTTCTACCGGGTCCACGGCAACAACATGTCCACCACGGACTTCGGCGGGCAGCTCGACGACCTGCGCCAGCGCCTCGTCGCCTTCGATTCGGTGCTGGACAAGTGCGGCGGCCTGCTCCCGGAGGCGGGCCGGCTGTCCACGGCGGCCCGCACCCGGCTGGCCCGGTACGCGCTGCGGCGCGCCTACCGGGCCTACGACCGCGGGCGCACCGGGGTGGTCCCGGTCGAGGAACTGGAGGCCTTCGCCGCCGAGTGCCTGCCGCAGTACACCTCGCTCGCCGAGTACGGGGCCCTGCGCCGGCGCCGGCGGATCGGGGCCCGCGCGATGCCGTACCTCCAGCCGCTGGTCCTCTCGGCCGTCGCCGACCGGGGGCGCGAGTGGCTCTGGTGGCAGTCCTGGAAGCGCCGAGGGATCTGATGACACCGCACCACCGCCCTGAACCAGGGGCGTTGGCGGCCGGGCGGCCCGCTGTCTCAGCGGGCCGCCGCGGTCGCCGGAACGGGGCTCGCGTCCCGTTCCTGCCCGTCGCCCCCGGAGTCGGCGCCCTCGCGCCGGCGCCGGGCGCGGCCCGCCAGGAACCGATCGGTCCACACGGCGCAGGCCGTCCCGGCGACCAGGGCCAGCAGCGCCGTCCCCGCCAGTCCGCGGCTCTTGGTCCCGAGCTGGGCCACCGCGGACGGCGGGACGAGCAGCGTGACGCTCATCCGTCCCGCCGCCGGGATCCTCTGCTCGGCCTGCATGTCCGAGAGGTGCTTGCCGTAGATCTCGACGATCTTCAGCACCGAGCGGTCGGCCGTGGCCGGGTCCGTGTGCTCCGCCTGGATCTGGAGGGAGGGGATCAGATAGCGCGGGGTGACGCTCGTGCCGCTGTTGCGCGGGATCAGCCGGTAGGTGCCCGCCACCCCGGCGGCCCGCAGTTCGGCCTCCCCGTCGGGGGAGTCCAGCTGCTGTACCGCGGCGAGGGACACGGCGGCCAGCGGCGGTTGCAGATTGGCCAGCTGGTTCGGCTGGTTGCTGGTCACCGGCGGCTTGAGGACGACGATCGCGGTGCTCACGTAGTTCGTGGTGGGCCGGAGCACCTGGAGCGCCCCGGCGGCCGCGAGCACTGCCGCCAGGACCAGCACGTACCAGCGGCGGCGCAGCGTGCGGAACAGCTCACCAGGCGACACAGGATTCCTTCCGTCGTGTTCGATCTTCCCAGGACGCCGGACAACACGCCAACGGTTCCAAGGCAGTTGCGAGGGAGCGTTAGTGAACATCGGTGAGATAGCAGCGGTACTGCGGCGCCGCTGGTACGTCATGGCGCCCCTGACGCTGTGCGGAGTCCTCGCGGGCGCGCAGCTGTACCAGTCGGTCCCGGTCTCCTACCAGTCGCAGAGCTCGGTGGCCCTGCTCGACTCCACGGCCGTGGCCGCACTGGCCCCCACCTTCGGCAACCCCATCGCGAACGCCGGGGGTTCGCTCGTGGTCACCGCAGACGTGCTCATCAGGACCCTGTCGGGCGCCGACGCGGCCCGCGACCTGCACGGCCTCGGGGTGACCGACCCCTACACGGTCGGTTTCGCCGCGAACGCCTCGGGCCCGATGCTCACGCTGTCCGTCACGGGCACCAACCGGGCGAAGGTGCTCAAGGAGACCACCACGCTCACCGACTTCGCCGGGGAGCAGCTCAACGCGCTCCAGGCGGCGGCCAAGGTGAAACGCCAGTACTACGTGCAGGCCGCCCCCGTGGTGCTGCCGCAGACCCCGAAACCGCAGCTCAAGACCCGTTACCAGCAGGTCCTCGCCGTGCTGATCGCCGGACTGGTGGCCGGTTTCACCGGCTCCTTCGTCCTGGAGAGCCTGCTGGCGGGCCGCCGCCGACGGCGCGAGGCGGCCGCCGCCGTGCCCGGGACGGCCACGACGCGCGTGCGCAGGCGGACCCGCCACCGCGAGCTGGACGCCACCGCGCTGCTCACGGGCTATCTGGGGCTGGCCTTCTTCATCCCCTCGAACCTGACCCTGCCGGGCCTCGGCGGTGTGGGCACCCCGGCCAACGTCTTCGCGCTCCTGGCCCTGTTCTGGTACCTGGCGACCTGGCTCACCGGCCGGATCGGACCGGCCCCCGGCACCCGGCTGCCCCGGGTCGCGATGTGGCTGCTGGCCGTATCGGTCCTGGCCTCGTACCTGGCGAACGCCACCCGGGGCAGCTCGCACAAGGAGGTGCTGGGCGCCGACCGCGGGCTGATCGGACTGCTGGTCTGGGTGTCGCTGGTGGTGCTGGTCTCCGCCGGGATCCAGGACCGGGCCCGCCTGGACGTGCTGCTGCGGCGGGCCGTCGTGATGGGGGCGCTGGTCGCCGCCATCGGCTACTACGACTTCTTCACCGCGACGAACATCGCCGAGAAGATCAGCATCCCCGGGCTCCAGTCGAGCGTCGCGCAGATCACCACCCTGGACCGCGGGGCTTTCACCAGGCCGCGCTCGACCACCGCGCAGCCGCTGGAGTTCGGCGGCATGCTCGCCCTGCTGCTGCCCTTCGCGATCCAGCAGGCCTTCGATCCGGCGCGGGCGCACCTCAAACGCTGGCGCCGCTGGGCGCCGGTGGCGCTGATGGGCGGCGCGCTGCCGCTGACGGTGTCGCGGACCTCCATCATCGGCGCCCTCATCGTGGTCCTGGTGATGGTGCCGCGGTGGAAGCCGCAGCGCCGCTGGACCACCTTCGGCCTGCTGCTCGGCTCGGTGGCCGTCTTCAAGGTCATGGTCCCCGGACTGATCGGCACGATCACCACGCTGTTCGCCTCCTTCGTGTCGAACTCCGACAGCAGCACCCAGGCCCGCACCGTGAAGTACAGCGCGATCGTGCCCTACCTGGAGGAGCGCCCGCTGTTCGGCCGGGGGCTGGGCACCTTCACCCCGGACCTCTACTTCTTCACCGACAACCAGTACATGCTGACCCTGGCGGAGATGGGCCTGCTGGGTCTGCTCGCGCTCCTGGCGCTGTTCCTCACCGGAATCCACCAGGGCGGCGCGATCCGCCGTCTCGCCGCCACCGAGTCCGACCGGGAGCTGGGCCAGGCCTTCTTCGCCTCGGCCCTCGTCGCCCTGGTCAGCGCGGCCACCTTCGACGCCCTCAGCTTCCCGATGTTCGCCGGGATGTTCTTCCTGACGATCGCCGCCGGCGGCAGCTACCTCGGCTTCATACGGCGCGCCGCGCCCGAGCCCCGAACCTTGGAGAACCCGTGTCATCCGACAGCACCGCTTCCAGCGCAGCAGCCGACCGCCGCCCGGACCGGCCGGATGCAGCCGGCCCCGTAGCCGTCCTCGTCGTCACCTGGAACAGTGCCAAGGTGATACCCGGGTTCCTCGCCTCCCTGCCGCAGGGCATGGCCGGGACCGACTGGCGGCTGGTCGTCGCCGACAACGACTCCGCCGACGGCACCGTCGAGCTGATCCGGTCGCTGGCGCCGGAGGCCACGATCGTCCAGACCGGCCGCAACGCCGGCTATGCCGCCGGGGTGAACGCGGCCCTGAAGGCCGCCGCCGGATGGGACGGGGGCTTCAGCGCCGGCCTGGTCTGCAACCCGGACCTGCGGATGCGTGAGGGCTGCGCGCGGCAGCTCGTCGGCGCGCTCGGCGCCCTCGTCGAGGGCGGGGGCAAGGTCGGGATCAGCGTCCCGCTGCTGTACGAGGAGGACGGGACGCTCCACTACTCGCTGCGCCGGGAATCGCGGGTGACGCGCGCCCTGGGCGAGGCCGTGATCGGCAACCGCCGCGCGGGACGCTTCCCGCGGTGGAGCGAGCTGGTCACCGATCCGGCCGCGTACCGGACCCGGACTGTTGCCGACTGGGCGTCCGGCGCCATGATGGCGCTCTCCCGGGAGTGCCTGGACGCTTGCGGAGCCTGGGACGAATCGTTCTTCCTGTACTCGGAGGAGACCGAGTACTGCCTGCGGGCCGGGGACCACGGCTTCCTCACCCGGCTCGAACCGGCGGCCTCGGCCGTCCACCTCGGCGGGGACTCGCAGGTCTCCCCGCGCCTGTGGACCCTGCTGACCCTCAACCGCGTACGCCTCTACGGCCGCCGGAACTCGGCGCCCGCCACCGCGGCCTTCCGTGCCGCCGTGCTGCTACGGGAAACCTCCCGGGCGGCGCTCGGCCGCCCGGCGAGCCGGGCCGCGGCACGGGCCCTGGCCAGCCGGACCGCACTGCGCGCCACCCCGGGACCCTGAGCGGGCGGGTCTGGACGGCGGGTCTAGACGGCGGCGGAGGGCCCGGTGGGCGCCGGGCCCTCCCACGCGGTCCAGAAGCTCTCCGGATTGACCAGGTAGCGGACGGTGGGACGGGG
Source organism: Streptomyces sp. NPDC099050 (assembly GCF_044759865.1). NCBI lineage: Bacteria > Bacillati > Actinomycetota > Actinomycetes > Kitasatosporales > Streptomycetaceae > Streptomyces > Streptomyces sp. NPDC099050. Next base: position 94,173 of record NZ_JBIWAE010000022.1, read on the forward strand.
CAGGTGGCGGACCTCGTGGCGCCGGCTGTAACGGCGTACGAGCTCCCAGTCCTCCCGGGGCAGGACGTCCGGGGTGCGCCGCAGGCGGCTGAAGTGCAGGGCCGGGGTGCGGCGCGCCACGAAGGCATTGGTGTCCAGGAAGGCCTCGTGCGCGGAGCGGCGGCGGTCGAAGGGCACCGACAGCACGTCCCGCTGGGTTCCGTCCGGAAGCACCCTGCGCAGCGCCGTGTACACCGCGTCCGGTCCGCCCGGCGACTCCAGGACCGTCAGGGCCTGCTCCAGATGGTCCGGCTCCCACAGGTTGTCGTCGTCCAGGAAGGCCACGTACCGGGAGCGGCTCAGCCGTATCCCGACGTTGCGCACCACCCCGGCAGTTGCCGTGTTCCGGGCCAGCGACACCGCGAAGAGCCTCGGATCCGAAGGGAGTTCGGGCAGCCCGGCGCCGTCGTCCACGACGAGGACCACCTGGTCGGACACGGTCTGCGCCAGGGCCGAGCGGACGGCCGCGCGCAGGGCCTCGGGACGCCGGTGGGTGGCGATCACGGTGGCCACCAAGGCGGACGGCGGCCGCTCCAGGAGCGAGCCGAGCCGGCTGGTCTCGGCGTTCTCGAAACGGCGCAGCCGCAGGGCGGAGGGGGCCAGCAGGAGCTTGTTCCTGGCCTCGAAGAGCACCAGCCAGCCGAAGGCCCGCTTGAGCAGCTCCCAGGGGGCCCGGGCGATGCGGCGCATGTCATGTCCTCTCGGTGGTCAGGGGGAGGGCTCGGGTACGACGGGGCGCCCGTCCGACATGCGGTTGCCGCGCCACACGTTCCCCGCGCCGCCCGCGTTCCACGCGGCGACCGCACCGTAGAGCCCGCTGTTGGGGTGGTACTGGGTGGAGAACACGTTGTCCGTGACCTGGATTCCGGTGGCCCCCGGGCCGCCGCCGTAGAGCGCGTACGCCCCTCCGGCCAGCCAGTTGCGGTCGACGATGACGTTGGACACCACACCGGTGTCGGCGAAGAGTCCGAGCGCTGCGCTGGCGCCCTTGTCGATGGGGACGGAGTTCAGCAGGGTGTTGTGGCGGACCGTCAGCCGGCCCTTGTTGCCGCCGCCGCTGATCACGGCATCGGTGTGCTGCCACTCCCCGCCGAGGTTCCGGAAGGCGACGATGTCGTGCACGTAGTTGTCGTGCAGATCGCCCTGGCCCATGGACAGGGCGTTGCCGAACACCGAGACGTCGCACCAGCCGACCTCGACGGAGCTCTCGCCCATGTTGGACACCGCGTAGTTGACGCCCCCGTTGTCGGGGCCCTTGCCCGGCACGGCGGTGATCGTGGTGTGCAGGACCCGCAGGCCCTTGAAGCCCGGACGCAGGTTGACGCCCCACCAGTTGGTCGAGGTGATCCGGCTGTCGATGATCGTGACGTTGTCGGCGTACACGTCCAGTGAACCGTAAATGTCCCAGCCCTTGATGACCATGCCGTTGGTCTTGATCGACATGTTCCCCGTGTCGTGCCGCTTCAGCGCGATCCGGGGGCCGGTCGAGCGGGCGTCGGGGAAGCCGCAGGCGCCCGGCGAGGTGGCGTTGCAGACGGGGGCCGGTGCGGGGGCGGGTGGTGCACTGCCGCTGCTCGGAGGGGGAGCGGGTGACGGGGAGCCCGGGGTCGCGGAAGGGCTCGGGCTGCCGGACGCGGAGGGCGGGACGGACGGCTCGACCGGCACGGGCAGGGGGAGGGGCTTCTCCTCCCCGGGGCATTCGAGGGCGCTCTCCGGGCAGGAACCGGCCACCGGTTCGCTGCGCCCCGTCCGCTCGGCCTGGTAGAGCGTCAGGGCGGCCACCGTTAAGAACCCGGCCAGCAGCCAGGCCCACAAGCGTTTGCGAAGGCGTGCCATGGGCGTCAGTCCTTCATCGTCGTGGCCGCGGCGGCCGGTGCGCTGCCGCGGAGGAAGCCGAGGCTCGGCAGGACGCACACGGCGTAGGCCAGTGTGGCGCCGGCCCCGGTCGCGAGGAGCGCGAGGACGCCGTCGCCGAGGAGCCGTTCCAGAGCGAGGACCGCGCCCGTCATCACGGCCCCGGCCAGGAAGGGCCAGGCGCAGGCGCGCGCCACGGTGCCCAGTCCGACGCCGCCCCGGTGCAGGGCGAAGAGGAACACCGGCACCACGACGGCCCCGGCGACCAGGACGTGCCCCTGGGCCACGCCCTCGATCCCGTTCGCGCCGGCGCCGGCCACCAGCACCGGGACCAGGACGACGAGCCACAGCCCCTGGACCCCGATGAGGGAGCGGCGGTGCCCGATGGCCACCAGGCAGTCATAGGCCAGTTCGCAGCCGATCCGGACCAGCCCGAGCCCCATCAGCCACGGCAGCGCGGCGGCGGCGGGCAGCCAGCGCTCCCCGTAGACGAGCCCGACGATCGGCCCGGCGAGGGCGGCCAGCAGCACGCAGAGCGGGACCGTGCCCGTCATCACCACGCCGAGGGCACGGCCGAAACCGGCGGCCAGTGCGCCCGGCCCCCCTCCGGTCGCGCTGTCGGCCAGCCGGGAGAACCCGGCGAAGGAGACCCGGCGAGCCGCCTCGGAGATGATCCGCACGGGCCAGCCGGAGATGTTGAAGGCCAGCACGTAGAACCCGAGGGCCAGCTGGTCGAGGGAGGAACCCACCACCATCGTGTCCACGTTGACGACCCCGAGCGCCAGCATGCTGGCCCCGGCGAGCGGGAGTCCGAAGCGGAGCAGGGCGCGGGCCTGCTCCCGGTCCCAGCCGAACTTCAGGGTGCCGGGCGCGGCCAGCCAGCAGCCGGCGAGCGCGGCCACGTTGCCCGCGACCGAGCCCCAGGCGAAGCTCATCGCCCCCCAGCCCTGGACGGCCAGCAGCAGGGTCACCGCGGTACTGAGGACGAAGTTGACGGCGTCGATGGCCATCCGCCGTCCCTGCTGGAACTCCCGGGTGAGGAAGCCGGCGGGCACCTGTGAGAGCCCGTCGAGGACCACGCACACGCACATCACGCGCAGCACGCCGGAGGCCTCGGGGGAGCCGAGCACCCGGGCAACCAGGGGGGCCGCCGCGAACAGGCCCGCGTACAGCAACAGGCTGGAGGCGGCGCTCAGGGTGAGGACCGTCGGTGCGAACCGGCGGGGGTCGCCCTCCCAGCGCACGATGGCCAGGGAGACGCCGAGCTCGTTCGCGGAGAGCAGGACCAGCAGGACCGTCTGGGCGATCCCGTAGACGCCCCAGGCCTCGGGGCCGAGGAAGAAGCGGGCGAGGATGATGCCGGTGACGAAGTTGCCCAGGCGCATCACCATGGTGTTGACCAGGCTCCACCGGGCGGCGGATCCCACCTTGCGCCCCAGGGAAGGCGCCTCGGGCGGAGCTTGCGGCCGGCCTCCGGAGGGTTCCTGGGGGCCGGCGTCCGTGGTGGGGGCGGTCACCGGGGTGCCTTGGAGCGGAAGGCCGACGAGGGCAGGACCTTGAGCGCCATCGTCGCCGTGGGGTCGAGCGCGCTGCCGAGGTCGTCGGGACCGGGGTTCGCGGGCGGCTCCGGGTCACCCGCCACGGGCCCCCGCCGGCCGGGCTTGTCGGCCTTGCGGCGCCGGGCCTCGACGAAGAAGGTGGCCACCAGGCTGAGGACGAAGCCCAGCGCCCCCGCCATGACCAGGTACTGGAGCCGGGTCTTCGTCTGCGCCTCGGGCTTCTGCGGCGGCACGATCGTCACCATGCGGATCATCGCGTCGGGGGCCACCGACTGCTGGGCCTGGAACTCCCGGAGACGCTTCTCGGCGTACGCGGTGAAGAACTTGTCGGCCTCCAGCACGGCGGCCGGGTCGGTGCCGGTGACGCTCAGCCACATGAAGGGCCCCAGGGCGTTGTCGGCGATCTTCGCCTCGTACAGGCCGCCGGGTCCGTGGGCCTTGAGATCGGCCTTGGAATCATCGGAGTTGAGGTTGCGGGCCAGCCCGTCGGCCATGCCGGTGAGCGAGGCCTGGGTGCTCAGGAAGGGGTTGCCGTCGAAGGGGACCGTGGCCTTGTCCGAGTTGAGGAGGCTCACGGTGCTCTGCGACCGGTACTCCACCGGGACCAGCAGGTACAGGCCGGTGATGAGCGCGGCCGTGAGCAGCAGCCCGGGCAGCAGTACGTACCAGCGCCTGCGCATGACCCGCCAGATCTCCGCGAGGTCCATCAGCCTTCTTTCGATCCAGGTGGAACAGGGGTGGAAACGGTGCTGTGGCCGGAAGGGTCCGCCGGGCTCCGGCAGTCCCTTCCGGCCACGGCGCTAGACGACGGGCGCGATGCCCGCGATGGGAGCGGTGCCCGCGATGGGCGCTGTGGCCGAGGCGGGCGCGGTGGCCGCGACGAGGTCGGTGGGCCGCGGCCGGGTCGCCGCGCTCCCGCCCTCCAGGAGCACCTGCGCGATGCGCTCGCTCGCGCGGCCGTCCCACAGCTCGGGGCAGCGGGGCGCGGGCGGATCGTCCAGCACCCGGTGCACCGTGGCCGTGATGCGGTCCGGGTCGGTGCCCGCCAGGACGTTGGTGCCCTGCTCGACGGTGATCGGGCGCTCGGTGTTCTCCCGGAGGGTCACACAGGGCACGCCGAGCGCGGTGGTCTCCTCCTGGATGCCCCCGGAGTCGGTGAGCACCACGCGGGCCGCATCCTGCAGGGCGATGAAATCGAGGTATCCGGCGGCCGGCAGGAGCCGGATGCCGCCGGGCACGCCGATCTCCGACAGCCGCTCGGCCGCCCGGGGGTGCACCGGCAGCAGCAGCGGGCAGCGGCCCGCGATCTCGCCCAGCGCCTTCAGCAGGCCGCGCAGGGCGTCCGGATCGTCCACGTTGGCCGGCCGGTGCAGCGTGACCAGGCCGTACCCGCCGCGGGTGAGTCCGTAGCGGTCGAGGACGTCGGAGCGCCGGGCCCGGTCCAGGTTGGCGAACAGGGTGTCGATCATGACGTTGCCGACGACGTGGATCTGGTCCTCCCGGTACCCCTCCGACCGCAGGTTCGCGGCGGCGTCGGGGGAGGGGGCCAGGAGGTAGTCGCTGACCCGGTCGGTGGCGACCCGGTTGACCTCCTCGGGCATGCTCCAGTCCCGGCTGCGCAGTCCGGCCTCCACGTGCGCCAGCAGCGGTCCGGCCTTCGCGGTGACCAGGGCGCAGGCCAGGGTGGAGTTGATGTCCCCGACCACCACGACCGCGTCCGGGACCAGCTCGTCGAGCAGCGGCTCGAAGGCCTCCATGACCCGGCCGGTCTGGACGGCGTGGCTGCCGGACCCGGCGCCCAGATAGCGGTCGGGGGTGCGGATGCCGAGGTCGCGGAAGAACACGTCGTTCATGGACTCGTCGTAGTGCTGGCCGGTGTGGACGAGGACGACCTCCGCGCCGCGCGCCTCCAGGGCGTCCATCACCGGCTTGATCTTCATGTAGTTGGGCCGGGCCCCGGCCACGCAGATGATTCTGGGCATGGAGTCAGAGCACCTCCACCGTCGGTCCCGACAGCCGATTGCGGCAGTCGAGGATCAGCGAGGCGTGCTCGGTGATCATCGGGTAGTCGAAGGAGTCGTGGTCCGTGAGCAGGACGACCACGTCGGCGGCGGCCAGTTCCTTGCGGGTCGGCTCCACCCGCGAGAGGCGGGCGTCGACCTTGATGCTCTCCACCACGTGGGGATCGGCCGCGCGCACCTTCGCACCCATGTCCAGGAGCAGCTGGGAGACGCGTACGGCGGGAGACTCCCGGGCGTCGCCGGTGTTCTTCTTGTACGCCAGCCCCAGCAGCAGGATCCGGGAGCCGTTGACCGAGCGGCGCTTGGCGTTGAGCGCGTCCATGACGCGGCGCGCCACGTACTCGGGCATGTGGCTGTTGATGTCGTTGGCCAGCTCCACGAAGCGGAAGTTCTGGCCGAGTTCGCGCTGCACCCGCCACGACAGGTAGGACGGGTCGATGGGCAGGCAGTGCCCGCCGACGCCGGGGCCCGGCGTGAACTTCATGAAGCCGAACGGCTTGCTGGACGCGGCCTCGATGGTCTGCCACACGTCGATGTCGAGGTGCCGGGCGAACATCGCTATCTCGTTGACCAGGGCGATGTTCACGTGCCGGAAGGTGTTCTCCAGCAGCTTCGCCAGCTCGGCCTCCTTGGGGGAGCGCACCGGGACCGTGGTGTCGACGAGGCCCGCGTAGAAGGTCTCCACGGCCTTGAGCGAGAGGGGGTTGACTCCGGATACCACCTTCGGCGTCTGCTGGAAGCCCCACACCTTGTTGCCGGGGTCGATGCGCTCCGGGCTGTAGCCGAGGTGGAAGTCCACGCCGGCCGTGAGACCGGAACCGTCCTCCAGGATGGGGCCGAACAGCTCCTCGGTGGTGCCGGGGTAGGTGGTCGACTCCAGGACGACGGTGGCTCCCGGCCGCAGGAAGCGGGCCAGCGTGTGCGCGGACTCCTCGATGTAGCGCAGGTCGGGGGCACCGTCCTGCAAGGGGGTCGGGACGGTGACGACCGCGACGTCGAACCCGCCGCAGTCCCGGGCCTGGTCGCTGGCCTGGTACGTGCCCAGCTCCAGGGCCTTGGCCAGCCGCGCGGAGGTGACGTCCTCCACGTACGACTCGCCGGCGGCGAGGCTCTTGACCCGCCGCGCGTCCACGTCGTACCCGACCACCTGGTGTCCGACCTCGGCGGCCCTGATGGCCAGCGGAAGGCCGACGTATCCCTGTCCCACGACGACGACGCGCATCAGTGACTCCTGTTCGCGGAACCGGAAGGCGGTGTGGACGGTGTGCGGCGGAAGAGTTCCCGGACCGTCATGAGGAGGAAGGCGGCATTGGTGGTGAGGTAGCGCTTGCCCAGGCGGCGCGGTTCCTGGAGAGCCCGGTAGAACCATTCGAGCCCCATCCGCTGCCAGACCAGGGGGGCGCGCTTGGTGATGCCGGCCAGGATGTCGAAGGAGCCGCCGACGCCGTGCACCACGTGGGCGCCGGTGAGCTTGCCGTAGCCGGCGGTGAAGATCTCCTTCTTCGGCGAGGTCATGCCGAGGAACAGCATGCGGGCCCCGCTCGAGGCCACCGCGTCGGCGATCCCGCCCTGTTCGGAGTCCTCGAAGTAGCCGTTGCGGCTGCCCGCCACGCGCAGCGCGGGGAACCGATCGGAGATCCGGTCGAGCATGAGGTCCAGTACGTCCTGCCGTGCGCCGAGCAGGTAGACGGGGATCGCGGCGGTCTCCGCCGCGGCAAGCAGCCGCATGAACAGGTCGATTCCCGCGACCCGTTCGGGCAGCCGGACGCCCAGGACGCGGCCGGCCCAGACCACGGCCTGGCCGTCGGCCAAGACGAGGTCGCAGCCGGCGACCGCCGCGGCGAGGCGGGGGTCGCGGCGCATGTTGACCAGTTTGGCCGCGTTGACCATGCCGATCTCGATCTGCTCACCGCGCTCGACGGCGTCGAGGCAGCGCTGGACCGTCTCGTCCATGGTCAAGGGGTCGAGCGACACTCCGAAGAGGGACCGTCTGTGGTTCATCCGCCGAGCCCCCCGAGCCAGGCGTGGAGCAGCCATCCGAACTCGTAGGGCCTGCACTCGCGGTCCACCGCCAGGGGGCGGAAGATCCGGTCGAGCGGGGCCAGCCGCGCCCGCGGGGCGACCCGGGTGGTGAGTCCGCGGGCGGCGCGCACGGCCTTGGCGGGGTCGCCGCGGTAGACCTTGCGCCAGGTGACCCCGAACTCCTCGCGGATCATGGACTCGCGCGGGGTGCCGTCGGGCCCGCTGATCTCGGGCACCTCCGTCATCCAGCGCAGACCCCGGCGGATCTCCGCGCCGAAGTCGGTGCCGCCCGCTTCGGCCAGGTCGAAGAGGGCCGTCGGGGCCATGGCGTGCTGGTGCACGCTGTAGACGGGGTAGCCCTCCACCACGCTGCCCGTGCGGGCGTCGTAGTGCCACCACCACTGGCCGCCGTCCCCCTGCAGGGCGCAGATCCGGGCGGCGCAGGCGTCGGCGGCGGCGAGGGCCCGAGGATCCGGGGTACTGGCGTGCAGCCGGGCCAGGGCCTGGAGCGGATAGGTCTGGTCCGCGAAGCAGGCCACGTGGGAGCGGTACCCGGGGACCAGCCCGGGCCCGGTGGCGTGCGGGAACAGCGGGCCGTCCCCGACCCGGGCCGCCAGCAGGCGGTCGCGGGCGGCGGCCAGCCGGTGCTCGACGTCCACCGCGCCGCGGGCCGCGGTGAGGGCGGACAGCACCCAGGCGGCTTCCACCGTGTACTGCGGACGCCCGGGGACGTCCAGTTCGGCCACCCTCGCCACGGCGTCCGCGAGCTTGGGGTGGCCGGTCTCGGCCGCGGCCCAGGCGATGAGCGCGGCGTCGCCGAGGTTCGTCACCGCGGGCAGCCGCTCCACCAGGAGCGCCGTGAACTCCCCGGCGCTGTGGCCGCCGAAGAGGGCGCGCTGCCGTTCCTCGGGGAGGAACCGCGCGCCCAGCGCGGTGATGGCCGCGTACCGCGTGCTGGTCCCGCGCCGCTCCACGCGCCTCGCGCCGTCGGGGGAGACGGTCCCCACCCGGGTGAAGACGAAGGTCTCCGCGCCCGGCAGGTACATCTCGGGCAGCCCCGCCTCGGCCAGTGCGAGCAGCCGCTCGGCAAGGGCGTGCAGCGACGGGTCCTCGTGGGCCAGTGCTGCTAATCGTCTGGCGGTCACCGGGGTCCCACCCCGGTTCCGCGTGCGTCCTGCTCGCCCTGTATGTCCGAGCTGTAGCCGTACTGCTCCAACACACCTACCCCCTCTGAAAATCGTTCCTAGGACAGACCCGGCGGTCGTCGTCCGGCGGAGGGGACTGCGCATGACGCTGCGCGTGCCTACGGTGTGATCCCCCCGATGGCACGAGCGGTCCGGGCCCGCTGGATCCCCCTCCAGCGATATTCCGGATCGGGGCGCGCGCGGACGGCGGCGGCGGACGGGCGCATGGTCCCGCGCCGGTCGTCACCTCGTCCGTGGTTGCCCTCGTCGTGTACAACCCCCCACTGAACACAGCCTGTTGCCTGCTCAGATCCCGTGTACAGGGACAAGGTATGCCCAAGGATGTTCATTGATTGTGGTTTTGAGGAAATGCCGTTGACCCAAATTGCCGACGTTGCGTCAACTGCGCTCGGCCAGGGTTCCGTCGGTCTCGTCGTGTAGGGCGCCGGTGCGCGGGCACTCCCAGACCCCCGGCTCGCCGTTCCGTTCCGCGAGGCGGACCCCGGCCCGGCCCACCCAGCCGATGCGCCGGGCCGGCACTCCGGCCACGAGCGCGAAGTCCGGTACGTCCCGGGATACGACGGCGCCGGCCGCGACCAGCGCCCACCGCCCGATCCGGACCCCCGCGACGCACACCGACCGGGCCCCCAGGGAGGCCCCCTCGGCCACGATGACCCCGGCCGCCTCCCAGTCGCCGCCGCGCTTCTGCCGGCCGTCGGGGTCGACGGCCCGCGGGTAGAAGTCGTTGGTGAGCACCGCTGCGGGGCCGATGAACACCCCGTCGCCGAGTTCGGCGGGCTCGTAGACCAGCGCGTAGTTCTGCAGTTTGACGTTGTCCCCGATCCGCACGCCGGGACCGACGTACGCCCCGCGTCCCACGGTGCAGTCGCGCCCGAGCGTGGCGTCCTCCCGCACCTGTGCCAGATCCCAGATGGTGGTCCCCTCCCCGAGCTCGGCCGTCTCGTCGACCTGGGAGGAGGGTTGAATTCGGACACTCACGGGGCGGTCCCCTTACGGCTCGCGAGACGTTCGGATGCGGGTCGGACGGATGTACGTCGCATTGAGGTACGGAGGGAGCATATGCGGCAGCGGCCGCGCGCGCCCTGAAGATCAACCGACTGTTCACGGAGTGGACTTGACGGAGCTTCGGCCGAATCGGCGCCCGCGGTCCCGAGGCCGCCGTCTTAAGGTCGCCCGATCGCTTCCTTAAGTGGAACCTAAGGTTCGTCGTCGCCACTCCGAATCGATCAAATGTCCGTTTCGGGGCGGCTAGCGTGCTGCCGCACCCCGAACTCCCCAGCAGTTCAGAAGTACCCAGCAGTTCAGAAATCCCCAGCAACGCAGAACTCCCCAGCAACGCAGAGGCAGGCACGCCATGGGCAGCACGACCGGTCACCGGCGCATGACGAGCAAGAAGGCCAAGGCCGCGGGCGGGACCGCGGTGGCCGTGCTGATCGCGGCCGCCGCCTTCGCCTTCACCGGAACGGCCCAGGCCTCCTCGGTCGGCGCGGTGTACACCAAGTCGAGCTCCTGGAACGGCGGTTACACCGGCACGTACGTGATCACCAACAACAAGAGCCGGGCGCAGACCGGTTGGACCCTGGAGTTCGACCTGCCCACCGGCACGACGATCGACTCCCTGTGGAACGCCTCGCACACGGTCAGCGGCCGCCACGTCACCGTGAAGCCGGCGGCGTGGAACAAGGAGCTGGCCGCGGGATCCTCCGTCACGATCGGCTTCGTCACGAGCGCGAGCGGAACCCCGGGCAACCCGAAGTCCTGCCGGATCAACGGAGCGAAGTGCTCGGCGGACCAGGGCCAGACACCCCCGCCGGGCGGCCGCCCCACCACCGCCCCCACGGGTGCCCCCACCACCGCGCCGACACCGGCGCCGACCGACGGCACGGGCGCTCCCGCGAGCCCCACGCCCGCGGCGCCCTCCGGACGGCCGACCAAGCCCGCCCCGCCCACCGCGACGGCCACCGCCACGACCCCGCCCCCGACCGGGAGCCCGGCCGGAGGCGCGCGCTTCGCGCCGTACGTGGACACCTCCCTGTACCCGGCCTACGACCTGCTCGACACGGCGGCCAGGACCGGCGTCAAGGAGTTCCACCTCGCCTTCATCACCTCCGGCGGCGGCTGCGCCCCGCTGTGGGGCGGGGTCACCGGGCTCGGAGACGACAAGGTCGCCGCGCAGATCGGGGCCCTGCGGGCCAAGGGCGGGGACGTACGCGTCTCCTTCGGCGGCGCCGCCGGGCACGAGCTGGCCCTGAACTGCCGCTCCGCACAGGACCTGGCGGCCGCCTACGGCAAGGTCGTCGACCAGTACCGGCTGACCAAGGTCGACTTCGACATCGAGGGCGCGGCCCTGCCCGACACCGCGGCCAACACCCGCCGCGCACAGGCCATCGCCCTGCTCCAGAGCTCCCACCCGGGACTCGACGTGGCCTTCACCCTGCCTGTGATGCCCGAGGGTCTCACCCAGCCCGGCGTGGCCCTGTTGGCGGACGCGAAGAAGGCGGGCGTACGGATCCACGGCGTCAACATCATGGCCATGGACTACGGCCCCGCCTACAGCGGCGACATGGGCCGGTACGCGATCCAGGCCGCCACGGCCACGCAGGCCCAGATCAAGGGCGTACTGGGCCTCACCGACGCGGCGGCCTGGAAGACCGTCGCCGTCACCCCGATGATCGGCGTCAACGACGTCACGACGGAGATCTTCACCGTCGCCGACGCCGCCCAGCTCGTGGACTTCGCGAGCGAGAAGGGGATCGGCAGGCTCGGGATGTGGTCCGCGACCCGCGACCGGCAGTGCCCGGCCGGGGTCGTGAACTACGCGGACGCGACGTGCAGTTCGATCCTCCAGCAGCCGCTCGCCTTCACGAAGGCCTTCGCAGCCCTCCGCTAGAACGGCGGGCCGGGCGGGGGCTCGCTCGGGGGCTCGTCAGCAGCTCGTGAGGATGACCAGGCGCTGGGTCGCCCGGGTCATCGCGACGTAGCGGTCGACGGCGCCTTCGATGCCCTCGCCGAAGGTGTCCGGGTCGATGAGGACGACCAGGTCGAATTCGAGTCCCTTCGACAGCGCCGGCGTCAGCACGCGGACCCGGTCGTCCGCCGACGCCGGCGCCGGGAGGGTGTCGACGTCGCCGGTGGCGATGACGCAGGCGACCCCGTCGGACTGGGCGCCGAGCCAGTCGTCGAGGACCGCGGACAGTTCCGCGAGACGGCCGTGCGTGACCGGGATGCCGCTGCCGCGGACGGAGGTGGGCACGTTCGCGTCGGGGAGCGCGGCGCGGATGGCCGGCTCGGCCACGGCCATGACCTCTTCCGGCGTGCGGTAGTTGACGCTGAGGGAGGCCATGGTGATCCGGTCGAGCCCGGCGCGTTCGAGCCGCTCCCGCCAGGACTCGGTGAACCCGTGCCGGGCCTGCGCGCGGTCCCCGACGATCGTGAAGCTCCGTGACGGGCAGCGGGTCAGCAGCATCTGCCATTCGGCGTCGGTCAGTTCCTGCGCCTCGTCCACGATGTGCGCGAACGGGCCCGCGAGCAGGTCGGGTTCGGTGCCGGGCAGCGCGTCCCCGTCGATCAGGGCGTCCTGCAGATCCCGTCCCCGCAGCATCCCCACCGCGCCCTGGCTCTCGTCGATCTCGGAGTCCTGGAGCAGCCGGTCGATGACCTCGGACCGCCGCGCCCGCTCGGCGGCGACGGCGGCTCCGCGGCGGCGCTCGCGTACGGAGGCTTCGGCGTCGCCGAGCCGCTGCCGGGCCGCGTCCAGGAGCGGCAGGTCCGACACCGTCCAGGCCTGTGCGTCGGCGCGCTGGAGGAGGGACACGTCGTCGGGCCCGAGCCACGGAGCGCACTTGCGCAGGTAGGCGGGCACCGACCAGAGGTCTGCGAGGAGCTCGCCCGGGTCGAGCATCGGCCACGCCCGGTGGAGGGTGGTGATCAGGTCCCGGTCCTGGAGCAGCGAACGGCGCAGCAGCTGGGGCGAGACGTCGCTGTCGTCCTGGTCCATCAGGATCGTGAGCAGCTCCTCCAGGATCTGGTCGCGCGCCTCGTTGTGCGGGGTGCCCGGCTCCACCGCCCCGAACGCGGCCGCCCAGTCGTCGGCGCTCAGCCAGAGGTCGGACCAGTGGCTGGAGACGGTGATCCCCTCCGTGGGGGGCTCCTCGTAGATGCGCACCGCCGCCTCGATCGCCCTCACCAGGTCGGCGGACGATTTGAGGAGGGCCGCGCGCGGGTCGGCCTCGACCGTCGCGGCGGCTCCCTCGGGGACGAGGTCGCGCAGGGTGCAGGTCTGTACGCCCTCCTCGCCGAGGCTGGGCAGCACGTCCGAGACGTAGGCGAGGTAGGGCCGGCTCGGGCCGACGAAGAGGACGCCGCCGCGGCGGTGGCCGAGCCGCGGGTCGGAGTAGAGCAGGTGGGCCGTGCGGTGCAGGGCGACGACGGTCTTGCCCGTACCCGGGCCGCCGTCGACGACGAGGGCGCCGCGGGATCCGGCCCGGATGATGGCGTCCTGATCGGCCTGGATGGTGGCGAGCACGTCGCGCATGCGGTCGGACCGGTTGCCGCCCAGGCCGGCGATGAACGCGGACTGGTCGTCGAGTGCGGCGCGCCCTTCGAGCCCGTCCGCGCAGAACACCTCGTCCCAGTAGTCGCTGATCCGCCCGCGGGTCCAGCGGTACCTGCGGCGGCTCGCCAGACCCATCGGGACGGCGTGCGTCGCCGCGAAGAAGGGTTCGGCGGCGGGGGAGCGCCAGTCCAGCAGCAGCCGGTCGCCCGCACTGTCGGTGAGGCCGAGGCGTCCGATGTACACGGGCGCGGAGCCGTCGGCGGGGACGATGTGGCCCAGGCACAGGTCCAGCCCGAAGCGGCGCAGGGTGCGCAGCCGGCTGGTCAGGCGGTGGATCTCCGCATCGCGGTCCATCGCCTCCCGGCCGATGCCGCCGGGCGTCTTGCGCGTGACCTCCAGGCGGTCGGACAGTTCGGCGATCGTCTGCTCCAGGCAGTGCGCGATGGCCCGGCGAAGACGGCTGGCTACAGTACGGCCATGACGTCCCAGGCCGTACCCCTTCACCTCACGAAGCCCGCTCCGGCCCATGTGGTGGCCGTACTCGCCTTCGACGGCATGGCCCCCTTCGAACTGGGCGTGGTGGTCGAGGTGTTCGGCCTCGCCCGCCCCGAGCTGGGGGACCTGCCCTGGTACGAGCTGCGGGTCTGCTCGGCGGAACCCGGGCGGGACCTGCGCGTCGTGGGCGGGTTCACGCTCCGCGCCGAGCACGGGCTCGACGCCCTCTCCGCCGCGGACACCGTGATCATCCCCGGAGTCTCCCCGGCGGGCGGCGCCATCGCGCCCGCGCTGGTCGACGCCCTCCTCGAGGCCCACGCCCGGGGTGCGCGCCTGGTTTCCATCTGCTCGGGCGCCTTCGCGCTCGCCGCCACCGGTCTCCTCGACGGCCGCCGGGCCACCACGCACTGGCGCTACGCCCGCACCCTCGCCGAGCGGCATCCCGCGGTCGAGGTCGACGCGGACGTCCTCTACGTCGACAACGGCGACGTACTGACCAGCGCGGGCAGCGCCGCCGGCATCGACCTCTGCCTCTACCTGGTCCGCGCCGACCACGGCGCCGCCGTCGCCAACACCGTGGCCCGCCGGTTCGTCGTGCCGCCCCATCGCGAGGGCGGGCAGGCCCAGTTCATCGAGGCGGCGGTCGGGGAGTTGGGACCCGACGGCGCCGACGACGGGATCTCCCGGAGCATGTCCTGGGCCCTTCAGCGGCTGTACGGTCCGCTCTCCGTCCCGGCCCTGGCCCGTGCGGCGAACATGTCGGAGCGCTCCTTCCTCCGCCACTTCACCCGTCGCAACGGGGTGAGCCCGATCCGCTGGGTGGTCTCCCAGCGGATCTCGGCGAGCCTGCCGCTGCTGGAGTCGGGCGAGGGGACGGTGGACGAGGTGGCCGCGGCGGTCGGCTTCGATGCCACCGCGACGTACCGCCACCACTTCACCCGGCAGATGAGGACGACGCCGACGGCCTACCGGAAGGCGTTCGTCCGGGTCGCCGCACCCCTGGCGGGATCTTGACGAGTGAAGGCGTTTACGCCACTCGTCGCGGGAGTGACGGGGGCAGAGGATGGAGTCATCGCCGCAAGGGAGTCCACCCGGCCGGCGAGCCCCGCCCTCCACCCCGTACGAGGAGTTCCCCGATGTCCGCGACCGCCACGTCCACCGTCTCCGCCACGTCCACCGTCTCCGCCGAGATCGCCGGCTCCGCCGAGATCGCCCCGTCCGGGACCACCGGCACCGCGATCACCGGCACCGCGATCACCAGCGCCGTCCTCTCCGTCCCGGCCGCCGCTCCGGGTCTCGCGGCCGCCCACTACGCGGCCCGGCTCGCCTTCGAGGCGGACGTCTCGGACGTACGGGCCGACCTGCTCTCCGGCGTCCCCGGTCTGGTGGTGGTCGACTCCCGCAGCGAGGCCGCCTGGGACCAGGGCCACATCCCGGGGGCGCTGCACCTTCCGACGGCACGGATCGCGGAGCTGGCGCCTTCGCTGATCGACCCGGCGCTGACGGTGGTCACGTACTGCTGGGGCCCCGGCTGCAACGGCGCCACGCGGGCGGCGCTGGCCTTCGCCCGCCTGGGCTACCAGGTCAAGGAGATGCTCGGCGGATTCGAGTACTGGGTCCGCGAGGGCTTCGCCTTCGAGACGGCTCGGGGCACCGACCAGCGCGCGATCGACGATCTGACCGCCCCGCGCTCGGGCATCTCCTGCGCCTGCTGACCGCGGTGCGGTCCGGTGGTCCCGGCGGGACCCGAACCCTCAGACCGCCACCGCCGTGGTGATCACCAGTGGGGGCCCGGCCCGTTCCGCCTCCCAGCCGCGGCCGGCGGCGAGGTCCTGGTCGACGAGGCCGGGGATGCCGAGGGCCTCCTCGACCGTCGGGCGGTGCTGGACGAGGAGGGTGAATCCGGCCCGCTCCAGCAGGGCCGGATAGAAGTCCACGGGCCAGGCGTGGTTGGGCATCACCTGCCAGCTGCCGTCCGTACGCCGGAGCCGTACGGGCAGCTCGTCGCCCGGGCCGTACGCGGCACCCGGCTCGCCGATGCTCAGCGAGGCGTACTCCGTCCCGCCGCACGCGGGATCGGTGGCCAGCAGCACGAACGGGCCGCCGGGCCGCAGGATCCGGCGGATCTCCCGGAACACCGAGAGCACCGCTTCCTCGGTGGGCAGCGACGCCAGGACGTGGTTGCACATGACGGCGTCGGCGCCGCCGTCCGCCAGGCAGGCCGCACGTCCGTCCGTGACCAGGTGGTATTCGGCGACCGCCGTCCCCGAGGCGCGGGCCAGCGCGAGCATCTCGGGGGAGGTGTCCACGCCCAGCACCTTCGCTCCGAGCAGCCGGGCCGCGTGGTCGGCGACCTTGCCGGGCCCGCATCCGTAGTCCACCAGGACGGATCCGCTGCCGACCCACCGGGCCAGGGCCCGGAAGACGAAGGGATACCCGAGCAGCCAGTCGGTGGCCGCCTCCACGGAGGCGAAGGCCCGCGCGCCCTCCGGCCCGGACCAGGCGACGGGCTCCCGCCCGCCGCCGTGGTCCGCGCCGCCCGTTCCGGCTCGCCCGGCTCGTTCGGCTCGCCCGGCTCGTCCGGTTTCCTCTGGCCTGCCGCTCACGGTTCCCACAGTTCCCACTATCGGTCCGTGGCGCCCCGGCCCGCATCCCGTTCCGCCGCCTCGGCGATCCGTTTGACGGCGGCCAGCCGGCGGTCCCAGTCGGCCGCGAGGGTGGCCATCCACCGGGCCGTCGAGTCCAGGGCCGCGGGCCGCACGGTGTACCGGACCTCGCGTCCGACCCGGCTGCCGGAGACCAGCCCGGCCGCGTCCAGGACGGCGAGGTGCTTGACCACCGCCTGCCGGGAGACGGGCAGCCCCTCGGCGAGGGTGGTCGCGGTGACCTCGCCGTGAGCGGCGAGCAGGCCGAGCAGCCGGCGGCGGGTCGGGTCGGCCAGTGCCACGAGGACCTGGTCGACCGCCTCCTCGGCCGCCGGGGCCTCGCTCACGCGGCGGGTTGTTCGACGCGCTTCTTGAAGGCGTCGAGCACCTGCGGCCAGCCGCCGGTGTTGTCCTTGAGCGCCTTGGCGCGCAGTTCCTCGGACCCGGCCAGGGCCGCGAATCCGCTCTCCACGACGCGCAGCCGCGTCTTGTCGCCCTCGCGGCTCAGGGTGAACTCCACCAGGGTGCTGTTGTCCGCGCTCAGCTCCTGTCCGGGGAAGGCGCTGGCCCACCGGTACGCCAGATAGGTCGGCGGGTCCACCTTCTCCACCCGTACCGGGAACTCGCCGTACTCGCTGTTCCGCGCCACGACCGACTCGCCCTCCCGGGCCACCGTGCCGGCCAGGCTCCCCTCGTCCGCCACCCAGAAGCCCGGCTCGGCCACCAGGGACCAGACCCGTTCCAGGGATGCTTCGATCAGGGTGTCGCGTTCGATCCGGTCCGCGTTCATCAGGGACTCCTTCGTCGCAAGCCATCGGGTGATTCGGTGCAACTCCAGAGTTGCACGTCCCTCGCCGACCCGCAACCGTGAGGTTGCACGAGGATGGTTCGTACGGGTTCGCCTACGCTCGGACCCATGGTGCAGAGCCGGGCGGAAGACGTGGACGCGTACCTCGCGGAGGTTCCCGAGGGGCGCAGGGAGGCACTGGTGCGCCTGCGCGAGCTGTGCCGTACGGAGCTTCGCGGATTCACCGAAGCGATGGCGTACGGGATGCCCGTGTACGAGCGGGACGGCGTCGGGGGGATCGCCTTCGCGAGCCAGAAGCAGTACGTCTCCTTCTACCTGATGCGCGAGGAGGTCCGCGAGGCCTTCGAGGAGCGGCTGGCGGACCACGACATGGGCAAGGTCTGCCTGCGCTTCCGTACGTCGGAGAAGATCGACTTCGTCCTCCTGAGGGACCTGCTGCGGGCCACGGCCGCCGCTCCCGGGAAGGCCGGCTGACCGCCGCGGACGAGCGGCCCGACCACCTGAACCAGATGTCCCCCGGCCAGTGCGTCAGCCTGGGCCGCGGCGCCGCACCTTCCGGTTCGCCCGCCGCGACGACACCGCGCTGTGGGTCGCCGTCGCCGCCGAACAGAACGCCTGACAAGATCAGTTGCCACGGAATCCGACGGAGGAGAATCAGCTGTGGACATACCCCCGCGGGCCCCCGATACGGCGACCGAGACCTTCGTCGCCCACCGCAACCTGCTCTTCACGGTCGCCTACGAGATGCTCGGCTCGGCGGCCGACGCCGAGGACGTGCTGCAGGAGACCTGGCTGCGCTGGGCGGGAGTCGACCTCGACACGGTGAGTGACCGGCGCGCCTACCTGGTGCGGATCACCACCCGCCAGGCGCTGAACCGGCTGCGCACCATGAGCCGCCGCAAGGAGGCCTACGTCGGCCAGTGGCTGCCCGAACCGCTGCTCACCACCCCGGACGTGGCCGAGGACGTGGAACTGGCCGAGAGCATGTCGATGGCGATGATGCTGGTCCTGGAGACGCTCGGGCCGACCGAGCGGGCCGTGTTCGTGCTCCGAGAGGTGTTCGGCCTCGACTACGAGGAGATCGCGGCAGCCGTCGACAAGACACCCGCGGCCGTCCGGCAGATCGCCCACCGGTCCCGCAAGCACGTCGACGCGCGCCGCCCCCGCCAGGCCGTCTCCGCGAGCGAAGCGCGGGTGGCCGTGGAACTGTTCCAGCGGGCCTTCGAGACCGGGGACCTGCAGGGCCTCCTCGACGTGCTCGCCCCCGAGGTCGTCTACATGGGCGACGGCGGCGGCATCAAGCACGCCGCGCTGCGGCCGGTCGTGGGCGCCCTCCATGTGGCCCGCCTGTTCACGGGCATGACGGGCAAGGCCGGGAAGGCCGGGATCGGGCTCTCCTTCGCCCACACGATGGTCAACGGCACTCCGGCCCTGGCCGTCCACGTGGACGGAGAGCTCGACGGAGTCATCGCCGTCCGCGTCGAGGACACCCGCATCACGGGCCTCTACTTCGTCCGCAACCCGGAGAAGCTGTCCCACGTCGACACGGAGACCACGCCCACCCTGCGGTGAGCGAGTGCGGGGTGGCAGGCGCCTGGTGGGGGAGGGGCTGGCAGCATGGCGGGCATGCCGTCCCTCCCCTCCACGGGCTCCGAGCCCGCCGAGCCCGTACCCGGACCCGCCGTACCCGGACCCGCCGTACCCGAGCCTGCCGTACCCGGACCCGCGGCACCCGCACCCGCCGAACCCCTCCGGCACCAGGACCACGGCACGTGGCTGGTCCGGTTCACCGGCCGGGTGCTCGTGGTCTGCCCCCGGTGCGGCGGCCGCGCGATCGTCCTGCCGCGGCCCGGCCTCGCGGAGCCGAAGTACTTCAGTGCCCTGCTCTTCCAGCCCCGCCGCCTCGCCTGCGCGGCATGCGGGACGACGGCCGACTGGTCGGCGCAGGAGCGGGGCGCCGCCCTGGTCGGGGTCTCGGTCGGAGGCACCGAGGACCCCTTCTTCCGGCGTCCGCTCTGGCTGCAGACCCGCTGTGCGGGACGGATCCTGTGGGCGTACGACGAGGAGCACGTCGAAGCCCTCGCCGCCTACGTGGGCGCCCGGCTGCGCGAGCGGCACACCTCCCCGACGCTGTCGATGTTCGCCCGGATGCCGGCCTGGATGAAGTCCGCGGCACGCCGTGACGAGGTCATGGCCGGTCTGGAGACCCTGCGGACCCTCGCCGGACTCGCGGCCCCCGCCGACCGTTCCGACGCGGCCCACGAACGGGGCGACCGCCCGCGCCACCAGGGCAGCGTGCTGTTCCGCGGAGGCCCCTACTAGGGCCGGCCCGGTGGTGCAGGCGGACAGCCGCGGCCACCGGCCGAATGCGGTGCGCCGGGGGGACCGTACGTGTGGCGGTGGGCGGGGAAGCCGGGGGGCGGGGCCGTTATGCGGGTACCTCGCATCCGAAACCCGAACGCAGGAGGAACCCATGCTCGGTACCGACTACCGCCCCGGCTCGCCCAACTGGATCGACCTCGGGAGCCCCGACATCCCCCGGGCCGCGGCCTTCTACCGGGCCGTCTTCGGCTGGGAGTTCCACCTGCTCGGGCCCGAGACCGGCGGGTACGGGTTCTTCCAGGTGGACGGCATGACCGTCGCCGCGGTCGGGCAGCTCGACCCCGGGGCCACCTCCGCGTGGACCGTGTACTTCCGGACCGACGACGCGGAGGCCACCACCCGCGGCGTACGCGGCGGCGGGGGCGCCGTCCGCGTCGAGCCGATGGACGTCATGGGGGCGGGATGGCTCGCGCAGTACACCGACCAGCAGGGCGCCGACTTCGCGGTCTGGAAGCCGGGCCGGACACCGGGACTGGAGCTGACCTCCGCCGACAACGCGCTGTGCTGGGTCGAACTGCACGTGCCGGACCCGATGGCGGCGCTCGCCTTCTACGGAACTCTCTTCGGGACGCGCTCACGGGAGATGGACGCGCCCGGCATGACCTACCAGGTGCTCAGCACCGCCGACGGGGACCAGGAGGAAGCCTCCTTCGGAGGGGTGGCACCCCTGAGGGAGGGGGAGACGGACGCGCGCTGGGTGCCGTACTTCGCGGTCGCGGACGTGGACGCCGCGGTGGGCACCGCGCGGACCAGCGGCGGCGCGGTGCTGTTGCCGGGCGCGGACGTGCCCGACGTCGGGCGGATCGCCTGGCTGGCGGACCCGAGCGGGGCGGTGTTCGCCCTGCTCGAGGCGGCGCCGCAGGCCGGCTGACGCCGGCCCGGGCGGTCGGCGTCAGCCGGTGAAGGCTTCGATGAGCGTCCAGACGGCCAGCGCGGCCATGCACAGGGCGCCGAAGCGCTGAACGGTCTTCAGGGGGACCCGCTTGGCGATGAACCGGCCCACGACCAGGGCGAGGGCGGACACCGACATGAGGGCTGCCGCGGAGCCGATGGCGGTGGGCAGCCAGCCGTTGGTGGCGGCGAGGTTGGCGGTGGTGATCTGCGTCAGGTCGCCCCATTCGCCGATGAAGACGGCCATGAACGCCGTGGTGAAGACGGGCCAGAAGCCGGTGACGGCCTTGGCCGCCGAGTCCGCCTCGTCGTCGTCCCCGCCGGAGCGCATCATGACGACGGCGCCGAAGGCGAACAGGGCGGCGGAGGTGAGCTTGACGGCCATGTTCGGCAGCATGCTGAGCAGACTTCCGGCGCCGACCGCGATGGCCACGTGCACGATGAACGCGGTGGAGGTGCCGAACCACACGTACAGCGGCCGCATCCGGGTGCCCATGGCCAGTGAGGCGAACATGGTCTTGTCGGGGAGCTCGGCAAGGAAGATCAGACCGAAGGCGGTGAAGATCGCCACGGGGTCGAGAGCCATTCCGGGTGCTGCTTTCTGCTGGAGCCGGGCTCTGATGGCTCGATCGGCACCCAGCGGGAGGCGACGGGAAGAACCACTCGGCCCGGCACGACGAAGCGGCCCACACGATGATGTGGGACGGGTCATGCCTTGGCCGAAGGTCTCGTCCGCCCCGCGCCTGAAGCGCGGTGGCCCGGTGGCCGGGACCCGTCGGGGCGTCCAGTATGTCGACCAGCGGTTTTCGGGACTACTCCCCTTCGCTGCCCACAACTGTAACAGCGGCGGCGAGTGCCCCGGCAGGGGCGAAGGTCCCCCCGGAGCGGCCGGCGGCTCCCGGCCGGCGGCCGGCAGCTATCCGAAACGCACCGGGAGGTACTTGACCCCGTTGATGAAGTCCGAGCGCAGGCGGCGGACCTCCCCCGTGAGCGAGACCTCCGGATGGCGGCGCAGGAGCTCCCGGACCAGGGCCTTGATCTGGGTGCGGGCGAGGCCGGCCCCCAGGCAGAAGTGGGGGCCGCCGCCCCCGAAGGTGAGGTGGTCGTTCGGAGTGCGGCGGATGTCGAAGGCGAAGGGGTCGGTGAAGACGTCCTCGTCGCGGTTGGCGGAGGTGTAGTAGGTGACCACCTTCTGCCCCTCGGCGACGGGCCGTCCGTGCAGGACGGTGTCGCGGGTGGCGGTGCGCCGGAAGTTGTGGATCGAGCCGCCCCAGCGCAGGAACTCCTCCGTCGCCGTGGTCCACAGGGCCTCGTCCCCGGGGGCCGCGGCCAGTTCGGCGCGCGCCGCGGGGTGGTCGATCAGGGCCATCAGGGCGCCGGAGAGGAGATTGCGGGTGGTCTCGTTCCCGGCGACGCAGAGCAGCACGAAGAACATGTTGATCTCGTCCGGAGACAGCCGGTCCCCGTCGACCTCGGCGTGCACCAGCGTCGAGAGGATGTCCTCCCGGGGGCGGATCCGCCGCTCGTCGGCCAGCGCGTCGCAGTACGCGTAGATCTCGGCGGCCGCGAGATCGCTGTCGTGCTTGCCGGCCGACAGTTCGGGGTCCTGGGAGCCGGCCATCCGGTTGCTCCACTCGAAGATCAGCCGCTCGTCCCCCTCGGGTACGCCGACCATCTCGCAGATCGTCTGGATCGGCAGCCATGCGGCGACCTCCGCGACGAAGTCCATGTCCCGGCCCGGGGTGACCGCGCGCTCCACCAGGGCTACCGCACGCTCCTGGATCCGGGCCGCGAGCCTTCGTACGACCCGGGGCGTGAACCCGGCGCTGACCAGCGAGCGGTACCGGGAGTGGCGCGGGGCGTCCATGCCCAGCAGGACCAGGCGCAGGGTCTCCAGGGACTCCGGGTTCTGGTCGCGGATCATGAACGAGCCGAGTTCGGTGGACCACAGCTCGGGGTCGCGGCTGACGGCCTTGACGTCGGCGTGGCGGGTGACGGCGTAGAAGCCGGCGTGCCGGCCCGGCACCTCGTGCCAGTGGACCGGGTTCTCCCGGCGCAGCCGGGTGAACTGGGCGTGCGGGACCTCACGGGCCCAGGTGTTCTCAAGGAGGTCTATCTCGCCGGTGGGCAGCACGGGGCGGTTCCCTTCGTCGGACGGATCGGGGTGGCACGGGTCGACGGGTCGACGGGTCGGGGCGTCGGGGGTCGGGGTGGCACGGATCGACGCGGCACGGATCGACGCGGCACGGGCTCGACGTGGCACGGGCTCGACGTGGCACGGATCGAGCGATCGACCGATCGGGAGCGGCGCCGGTCGGAGCCGTACGGCTCAGTGGGCTCCGCCGAGTCCCAGGACGGCGCCGAGGGCCTCGACGACGAGCCCGTCGGGGACGGCGGCCGGTTCGAGGCGGTGCTGCATGGCGAGCCCCAGGAGGATGCCGAGGACGAGGGCGCCGGTCTCCTCCGGCGTACGGGTCAGGGGAGTGCCGGTGGCCCCGGCCCAGTCGGCCAGACCCTCGCCGAGCTGGGCACGGATCTCGGTGTACCGCTGGGCGAGCCGGTCTCCGATGAGGGGGCCGCGGGCGGCGTGCAGCCACAGCTCCGTCTCCAGGAGCAGCCAGGAGTCGCCGTGCTCGGGGTGCGGGCGGGTGAGGCTGCCCCACATCGCGGAGAAGTGCACGGCGGGGTCGGCCGGATCCCCGGCCGCGATCTCGGCGGCCAGCTCCTCGCCGGTGCGCTCCTTCCAGACCTCCAGGAGCGCCAGCAGCAGGCCCTCCTTGCCGCCGAAGTGGCTGTAGAGCGCGCCCGTGGTGCGCCCGGCCGCCTCGGCGACGGCTTCGGCGGAGACTCCGTGAAACCCCTTGCGGGCGAAGAGGTCGGCCGCCGCGTCGATGAGGCGGGCGCGGCTCTCGGACTTGCGCTGCGCCTGCGGGACGCGGCTCCTGGGGTCCTGGGTGCGGGACGGCTCCACCGGGCCTCCTGGGCGCTGGTCTGTTATATCGGGCTGCCGATATAAATTGCGCCCTCCCTGACGAAGTGTCAAGCGGTACCGCAGGACCGACCGGGCGCCCGGTGGGACGCTGAGAGGGTGCGCGCCGCCCTGAAGGAGCTCCGTACGGGCACCGGCCCCTGGCCGGCGGCCGCCCGGCGGGCCGTCCGGGTCACCCTCGCCACCGGCATCGGCTTCTACGCGTTCCTGTACGGGCTGGACCGGCCCGTCGAGGCCACCTACGCGCTCTTCGCCGCCGTCGCGCTGGCCGGGCTCTCCCGGATACCGGGCAGCGGACACCTCCGGGCCCGGATGGTCGCCCGCGTGCTCCCCGTCGCCTGCGCGCTGGTGGTCCTGGGCACCTACCTGTCCGTGCGGACCTGGGCCGCCGTGGCGGGCATGCTGGTCATCGGCTTCTGCGTGGCCTTCTCCTCGGCGGCGGGACCCCGCCAGGCGGGCGCCGCGCCCGGGCTCCAGCTGCTCTACATCCTGCCCAGCTTCCCGCCGTACGCCCCCGACACCCTCGGCCAGCGGCTGACGGGCACCGTCGCGGGGATCCTGCTGCTGATCGTCGCCGAGGCCACCGTGCTGCCCGACCCGGCCGTCCCCGGTTACCGGGACCTGGCCGCCGCGGCCGCCTCCGAGGCGGCCCGGTGCGCCGAGGTGCTGGAGCGGCCGCCGCACGCCCTCCCCGCGGCGGAGATCGCCCGCGCGTCGGAGCGGGCGCAGGCCCTGCGGCCCTCCCACGTCGATGAGGCGCAGCGGCCCGCGGGACCCGGCGTACGGGAACGCGCGCTGGCCCACACCGGGCTGGCGGCCCGCACCCTGCTGGCCCGGCTCCGGTCCCTGCCCCCGCCGGAGCCCGGCCGGCCGGCCGGCGGACCGGGCGGGATGGACCTCGTACGGGCCGTGCGCGAGTCGGCCGCCGGGACGGCCGGGCTGCTCCGGTCGGGGACCCCGCCCGCCACGGACTCCACCGGGCTGCGGGACCTGCAGGTCTCCCTCGCCCGGACCCCCATGACGGGACCCGGGCCCGGGTTCCGCGACGCCGCCCTGGTGGAGCTGGCGGACGCCGCGCTCGTGCTGCGCGGCGCCGCCGGGATCGCCGTGGCGGGGCGTGCGGGGGCCGTGGACGCGGCCGGGCCGGGGGTGGGGCCCGTGGCCGGGCCCGCCGACCGGTTCTGGTACGCCGGGGAGGGGCCGGTGCGGCTCTGGTGGTACCGGCTGGCCGGGAACTCCGGGCCCCGGTCGGTGCACTTCCAGAACGCCGTCCGGATCGGCGTGGCCCTCGCCGTCGCCCGGGCCGTCGCCGGAGTGGACTCGCTGCCGCACGGCTTCTGGGCCATGCTCGCCGTCCTCAGCCTGACCCGTACCAACGCCGAGCAGACCCGGGCCACCGTCCGGCTGGCGCTGATCGGCACCCTGGTGGGCGCGGTCGCCGCCGGCGGGGTCCTCGCGCTGGCCGGGGAGGCGAGCACGGTGTACGCGATCGTGCTGCCGCCGCTGATGCTGTTCGCGTTCTGCGTCGGGCCCGTGCGCGGCGTGGGCTGGGCGCAGGCCATGTTCACCCTGGTGGTGGCCATGGCCTTCGCCCAGCTCGCCCCTGTGACCTGGCAGCTGGCCGAGGTCCGGTTCATGGACGTACTGGTCGGCAGCGCGATCGGGATGGTGTGCGGACTGCTGGCCTGGCCGCGCGGCGCCCACGACGAACTGGGGCGCGCCGTCGCCGAGCTGCTGCACGCCGCGGCCGACGACGTCCAGGCGGCCACGGCCGCCTTCGGGCGGGCCCGCGCCGTGGAGCCCGACCAGCGGGTGCGGCACGCGCTGGCCCTGGCGGAGAGTGCGTACGCCCAGTACCAGACAGAGCGCCGGCATCCGGCCGCCGCCGCGGGGGAGGACTGGCAGGCCGCCATGATGACCGGCCACCACGTCCTCTGGGGCGGCCGCAGACCAACCGGCGCGCCGCCCGGCCCGCGCGAGGAGGCGGTGGTCCGGGAGTACGGGGCCTGGGTGGCGGCCGGCCTGCGCCGCGCGGCGGCGGCCGCCGATCCCGTACACGCCCAGGGGCCCGTGGAGCCCGGTCCCTCGGGCCCCGCCCCGCGTCGGCCCGGACCCGAGGGCGCGCCGCCCGTGTTCTACACCGCGATGGCGTGGCTGGACGCGCTGACCGCGGACCTGGCGCTGCTCGATCGGGGGGCCGCGGCCGGTGGCGGTGGCGGTGGCGGTGCCGGTGGCGGGCCCGGTGGCGGGCAGTTGGCCTCCGGTCGGGCCTGAGTGCGCGGTGGTGCGGCCGGGGCGGGGCTCTGCGATCGTGGAAGCAGGGGTACCGGCTCCGCCGGCTGGGGCGTGTGGTGAGGAGCGGTCATGTCCGGACTGTTCGAGGCGAGCGTCGAGATCGACCGGCCCGTCGCGGAGGTGTTCGCGTACCTCGCGGACGGTCGGAACGACCCGGAGTTCAGCCCGCGCGTCCACCGGATCACCCGGACCCCGGACGGCCCGACCGCCGTCGGGACGGTCTTCCGCAGCACCGTGAAGGACGCCGGGATGAAGACCGCCAGGGAGTTCCAGATCACCGAACTCGACGCGCCGGTGCGGATCCGCTGGACGGAGCTGAGCCACAACCTGGTGACCGCCGAGGGCGGCTACGACCTGGCCGAACTCCCCGGCGGACGGACGCGGTTGCGCGTCTTCAACACCCTGACCGGGCACGGGTTCGGCCGCCTCCTGGTCGGCCTGGCGCTGAGCGCGGCGCGCAAGGACGCCCCCGACTTCGGCCGCCGGATCAAGGCGGCGGCGCAGGCGTCCCCGCGGCCGGAGTGAGGACCGGGCCGGGTCACCCGGTCAGCCGGTCACCGGGCCACCCGGTCACGGGGTCAACGGGTGGCGGGGCGCGGGTAGCCCGGTGTCCGGGTCACACGGTCAGAAGCGTCCGGGGCCGGACGGAATCGGCAGCGGCTTCACCGGCGAGGGCGACGGCGACGCCCCCTGTCCGTCCGCGCCCGGTGACGGCGTACGGCAGGTGATGTCCCGGGCCGGCAGCCGCCCCGTGGCCAGGTACGCGGTCACCGGCGCGGCGGCGCAGGAGGAGGGATCGGCCAGGTACACGCCGTGGCCCTCACCGCCCAGGGCCAGCACCATCCGCGAGCCCTTCAGGGCCCGGTGCAGGCCCAGGCCGCTGGCCAGCGGGGTCTGCGAGTCCCACTCGTTCTGCACGGTCAGCACGCGGGCCGGCGTCTTCATCGGGGTCTGCGCTTCGATGGGCCGCGGCCAGAAGGCGCAGGGCTTGATGTTCGAGGCGAAGTCCCCGTACAGCGGGTACGCGGCCTTGTCCCGGACCGCGTCGCGCCGGTAGCGCTCGGGATCGCGCGGCCAGGCGTCCGTGTCCCCGCACACCACGCTCCAGAAGACGGCGACGCCGTTGTCGGAGGCGGGCTCCGCCGCGGTCCCGGACCGGCCGGCGAGGGCCCGCTTCATGTCGAAGTCCGGCCCGGAGGCGCCGGGAGTGACGGCGGGCTTCCCCTCCGCGGCGTCCTTCAGGGCCACCACCAGCGGGGTGACCTGGGCCGGATAGAAGAACAGCGCGCGGGCTCCCCGGATGTCGTCACCGCTGATCTTCTCCCCCTGGAAGACGATCGGATCCCGGTCGGCGCGCGCCACCAGGTCCCAGAGGGTCTTCGACACGGCGGCCGGGCTCTCGCCGAGGTGGTACTCGCCCGAGCGTTCCGCCGCCCACCGCGTCCACCGGGCGAAGGCCGGCTCGGCTTCCGTGGCCCAGGACTGGAACATGCCCCGCCAGATCAGCTCCGGGTCGACGCCGCTGTCGAGCACGAAGCGGTCGGTCCGGCGGGGGAACATCTGCGCGTACACCGCGCCGAGGTACGTCCCGTAGGAGTAGCCCAGGTACGAGAGCTTCCGCTCGCCCAGGACGGCCCGGATGGTGTCCATGTCGCGGGCGGTGTTGCGGGTCGTGATGTACGGGAGCACCGAGCCGGCCTTCTCCCGGCACTTCTCGGCGATGGTGCGCGCCCAGGTCACGTCGGAGGGGAAGGAGCCGGGCCGGTACGGCCGGTCGATGCCCTGCTCGGCGTCGGCCAGCCCGCAGCTGATGGGACTGCTGGCGCCGACCCCGCGCGGATCGAAGCCGATGAGGTCGTACCGCTCGGCCACCTCCGCGGGGACCGCCTCGCCGAAGGCCACCGGCAGATCGAGCCCGCTCCCGCCCGGCCCGCCCGGATTCATCAGGAGGACCCCGTGCCGCTTGGCGGGGTTCGTGCTCCGCACCCGGGATATCGCCAGGTCCAGGGTCCGTCCCGCGGGCCGCCGGTAGTCGAGGGGCACCTTGATGGTGGCGCACTCGTACGAGGCCGGCTGCTCGGCGCTGCACCGGTGCCAGGCGGGCCTCTGCCGCAGGTACGCGGCGTCCGCCTGGACGGTGGCGGTGGCGGTGTCGACGCCGGTGGCGGTGTCGGTGGTCAGGGCGGAGGCCTGGGCGGCGGCGAGCAGCGGCACGGTACTCGCGAGGAGGCCTGCGGCGGCCAGGAGGGAAGCCAGTCGTTTCTTGCGCACGGGGGCCGTTCCTTTCGGGTGGGCGGTGGTCCGCACCCACCCTGGGTCACCCCGCGGTCCGGGCGAATCCACCTCAGGGGCGGCGCCGTCTACTCCTCGCGAATGACCGGAAATCCGGACAAGTGGCCGACGCGCCGGAATTTTTGCCGTCGCGTCAGGTTCGGGGCGCGGGGCGTACGGGGGCCGGGCGCGCGGCACCGTAGCAGTCTTTCGGGGCCCCGCCCCGATGTTTGTCCGGTCCGGATGGGCCTTCGGCGGGGGAGCCGGAGCCGGCACTAGCGTCCCTTGGCACCCGGGCCGTCCCGGCAGTCAAGGAGGCACAGTGCTGTCAATCCGTCGGACGAACCTCGGCGGCATGTCGGTCGCTTCGCGGCACGTGATGGGCACGGGCATCGTCATCGGCGCCCTCGCCCTCACGCTGATCGCGCTGCTGATCCCGGTGCGGAGCTTCGGCGGCACGAGCGCCGTGGCCGCCCCGGGCCCGTCGCCCGCCCCCACCGGCCCGCCCGCCGCGGCCCCCGCCCCCGGCTCCGCCTCCGCCCCCGCGGACGACGACGGCGCCGGCGTGATGAACACGGCCTTCGGGCCGCTGACCCCACAGGACCGCGAGTTCGTGCGCAAGGTCCGACTCGCCGGCCTGTGGGAACTCCCCGCGGGTAGCCAGGCCCAGGAGCGGGGGACCCGCAAGTCGGTGCGGACGGCCGGCGAGCACCTCGTGGAAGGGCACACCGAACTGGACCGGCGGGTTCTGGAGGTCGGCGAGGCACTCGGCGTCGAACTGCCGGACCGTCCGTCGGGCCAGCAGCAGGCCTGGCTCGACCAGCTCGACCGGGCCCAAGGAGGCACGTACGAGCGGCTGTTCGTGCAGCTGCTGCGGCGGGCGCACGGCAAGGTGTTCACGCTCGTCGCCCAAGTGCGGGCGCAGACCCGCAACTCCGTGGTCCGCGAGCTCGCCACGGATGCCAACGCCACGGTCCTGGACCACATCGCGGTCCTCGAGGCGAGCGGGCTGGTCGATTTCGAAGGCCTGGCGGACAGCCCGCCCACCGCCGTCCCTCCCGCGGACCCTTCTCCCACCGATACCCGACCGAGGAAGTGAAGTGATCACATGCGCGACAACGACTCCAGGGAAGGCCCGGCTCGCCGGGACAGGTCAGGAGGACACAAACGCAGGACTCGCCCCCTGTACAAGGCGCTCGCCGCCGCCACCGCACTGGTCCTGGGCGGCGGCGGGGTCGTGATCGCGAGCCAGGCCGCCTCCGCGGGCCAGGAATCGCCCCGCCGGGCGCCGGTGACGGCCACCATCGACTGCCCCGACGTGGGCGAGCGGCTGCGCGAGGTCCCCGATCAGGCGCGCGGCGAAGTGGACCGGGAACTCGCCGGGCTCGACACCCAGATCGCCGAGGCCTACCAGCGGCTCGCCACCGGCAGGGCTCCGGCCGACGCGCTGCTCGGGGAATTGAAGGAGCGGCGCGGCGCCTCGATCGGCCGGGTCTCCGAGGCGATCGGACGCACCGCCGCCCGCCCCGACGGGCTGGCGGAGCTGAGCGCCTGCGCGATGCGGGAGGCGCCGGCCGCCGAGGAGGAAACCGCCCGGGGCGGCGCGGGCGGCGGCGCCCCGAAGGGGGGCCCGGCCCGCGCCGACTTCGTCCCCATCGGCTCGGTCAAGCCGAACGTGCGCCGCCCGGCCCCCGAGTCCGGTGCCTCCAAAGGATCCTTCTCGGTGCGGTGCGGCCGCAACGAAGAGCGCCACCTCAACCCCGACAACGTGATCGTCGCCCCGGGTGTGAGCAACGGCGCCCACCACATGCACGATTACGTCGGGAACCGGACCACGGACGCCTTCTCCACCAACAACAGCCTCGCGGCCTCCGGGACCACCTGCACGAACGGCGACCTGTCCACCTACTACTGGCCGGTGCTGAGGCTGCGCGACGGCAAGGCCGAGCAGGACGCGGGGGCCCCCGGCGGCGGCCAGGACGCCAACGTGGGCACGATCCTGCGGCCGAAACAGGTGACCATCGACTTCAAGGGGAGCCCCGTCTCCCGCGTCACCGTCATGCCCCGCTTCCTGCGGATCATCACGGGCGACGCGAAGGCCTTCACCAACGGCCCGGCCAACGCCAACGCCTCGTGGAGCTGCACCGGCTTCGAGAACCGGCAGTTGAAGGACAAGTACCCGATCTGTCCCAAGGGGACGGACGTGGTGCGGACGTTCGCCTTCCAGAGCTGCTGGGACGGAAAGAACACGGACAGCGCCAACCACCGCACGCACGTGGCCTTCGCCGGCCGTGACGGCTCCTGCCCGGCGGGCTTCAAGGCCGTGCCGCAACTGGTGCAGCGGATCGTCTACGCGACGCCCCCCGGAGCACGCTTCGCGGTGGACAGCTTCCCCGAGCAGCTCCACAAGCCGGTGACCGACCACGGGGACTTCATCAACGTCATGCCGGACGAGCTGATGGCCCGGGCGGTGCGGTGCGTCAACGACGGACGCACCTGCCGCTGACGGAACACAGAGGCGGTGCCGGTCCGGAGCGCACTCCGGACCGGCACCGCCTCGTCGCGTCTTCTTCTCTGCGTTCTCTGCATTCCCTACAGGCCGTTCACGCGGGCGATCCGGTCGTCACCCGGAGTCGGGCGGAAGTCGGCGGCCACCAGGCGCGCCCGGCGGCCGCCCCGGGCCGGCCGCAGCCGGACCTGGGCCATCAACCGGCGGCTGCGCAGAGCCAGTTCCAGTTCGAAGCGGGTGCGCGGGTCGCGCAGGCCGGGTCCGAAGAGCTTCTCCAGCTGGCGCATCCGGTAGCGGACCGTCTGCGGGTGCACGCTCAGCGCCTTGGCCGCCTCGGGTGCTCCGCCGCCCTCCAGCCAGGCGAGCAGGGTCACTTCGAGGCGTTCGCTCTGGCGCGGGGTGAGGTCCGCTAGCGGCCGCAGCCAGCGTGCGGCGAGCGCGTGGGCCAGCGGCTCGTCCTGGAGCAGTAGCAGGGTCGAGAGGTGGTCGTCCACGAAGACCGTCCGGGCGTCCGGGCCGGACCGGGACTGGACCGGGACCAGTGCGAGCAGGCGGACCGCCCAGCGCAGGGAGGAAGCGGTGTCGCCGGGGGCCACCGGGTGGCCGACCACGGCGAGCCGGCCGCGCAGCACGCCGTCCAGGGCGGTACGGGCCTCCGGGTCGGCGGTGGGAACGAGCAGGCAGGGCCGGCCCGCGACCATCCCGCCGAGGCAGTCGTCGAGGAGGGCCGCGAGCTGCTGGGTCTCGCCGGGCGAGGCCAGGGCCACGGCCCGTACGGCGACGGGGAGGGGCCAGCCGGCCGGACCCGCCAGCTCGGCGAGGGCCGGTTCGCGGTGCGGGGCGTCACCCGTGAGCAGGGCGAAGATCTCGCGCCGGGCGTGCTCGCGGACCGAGCCGAACCGCTGTAAGGGCACGGCTTGGAGCGGTGGCGACTCCCCGCCCCGGAAAGCGGTGTGAGGGTGTGCATGGGCGTGCGGGTGGGGCCGGGCGTGCTCGGCCTCGAAGTCGGCGGCCGTCGGGGTGGCGGGTCCTGGGCCGGGTCCGGGGCCGGACCGGGTCTGCCCGTGGTGGTGCGGAGGGTCCTGTTCGCGGCTCGTGCCGACTGCGCCGCTCCCGCCCGTCTCGCCGGCCCCGTCGATGCCCGTGCAGCCGGCTCCGGGGCCGCCGGCGCCCTCGCGGTAACCGAGGACGGTGAGCAGGGCCCCCTCCATCCTCCGCCTGACCACCTCGTCGCCGATGTCCTCGACGAGCTCCGGGAATCCGGGGACGGTCTCCCGGAGCTCCTCCACCAACCCCGCAGCCACCGTGGGCAGTTCCTTGCGCAGGACCCGGGTCCACTCGCCGCGCGGGCGGGACCAGATGCGGTTCAGAAGTTCGCACATTGTTACCTCGTTCAAGCCGGGGTATGGCCTGCACCGTGGGACGGTGGCAAGCCCGCAGTCCCGCGGCGTCGGCTCGATCGCCGTCGGGGAGGTGCGGCGGCGGATCAGGCGTCAACCCCGTCGCAACCGCACCACTGGAAGGGAATCTTCCGGGGATGTTCGATGCGATGGCTGTGCGAGGGCCAGAAATTATCACGTTTCGATAAATCTCGTGGACGGCTTGCATACCTCCACGATGCTTCTGCACTCCGGCCCCCGCTCCCGGCCGGCCCGGTGGGTCAGGTGCCCATCTCCCGCCCGCCGAGGAGTGGTTGCGACGTCGACCCCCGGGCGCCGAGCGCGAGGTGGAAGTGCTCGGGTCCGGACGTATGGGAGACCACATGCCCCTGCTCCAGCCCCGTCTGTCCGGCCGCTCGCACCGGGCCCGTCGTACGAGAGGCCGCACCCGGCGCCACGCCGGAGCGCGGTCTCCCGCACCATCCGGCCCGGCGTCCCGCGCGGTGTCCCCGGCGGCGTCGAAGCCGGCGACGCCGAGCGCCTCCGGGCGGCGGGCGGTACGTCGTCCGCCGCTGCTGTCCGCCGCCGGGGGGCCGCACCCCGCCGCGCTGGGGGCGGCGGCCCTCGCGGGCGCGGCCGCCCTGCTCGTGGCGGCCCGCGCCGGTGCACTGACCCGGCTGTGGGACTTCCTCGACTACGGCGCCGGTGTGCTCTCGCTGGTCTGCCTCACCGGCGCCGTCCTGTGGGGCCTGGCTGCCACCGACCGCAGACTGCTCGCCTCCGGGCACCGGCTCGTCGCCCAGGCCGTGCACCGGGGCCTGGCCGTCGCCGGACTCGGTTTCCTCCTGCTGCACGTGTGGATCAAGGTCGGGCGGTCCCGGACCGACGCCGCCGCCGTGGTCCTGCCCTTCGCGGACGGCCAGCGCCCCCTGCTCATCGGCCTCGGCAGCCTGGCCGGCTACGGGTTCGTCGCCGTGGCCGTCTCCGGCGCCGTCCGCGGTGCCTTCGCCACCCGGGGGCGCTCGCTCTGGTGGCGCGCCCTGCACATGGCCGCGTACCCGGCCTGGGGGGCCTCGCTCGTCCACGGGCTCAAGTCCGGTCGTCCCGCCAGCGGTTGGGTGACGGCCGGGTACGCCCTGTGTCTGCTCGCCGTCGCCGCCCTGCTGGCGCTGCGGCTGCGCGCGAAGCTCCGTACGCTCGCCGGCGAGGCGCCGCGCACGCGGGCCGGTACGCCGCTGCGCGCGGACCCCGCAGGGCCCTCCGGCGGACCGGCCGCGCCGGCGGCGCCGCCCGCGCCGTCCCCGCCGCACGTGCCCCCCGTACCCTCCCGGGCACCCGGGCAGGCGCCGCCGCACCGGCCGGCGCCCTTCGTGCGCAGGCCCGCGGAGTGGGCGGCGGAGCTGCTGACCGCGCGCCTGACCCGGCAGCCCGGCGCCACGGTGTTCCCCGGCCGCCCGGAACGGGCCGCGGGCCCGGCCCCGGGGTCCTCCGCCGGGCTGAACGGCGCGCCGTCCGCCGGGCCGTCCGCCGGGCCGTCCGCCGGGCTCTCCGCCGGGCTCTCCGCCGGGCCGTCCGCCGACCCGTTCGACGGCGTACGGAGCGGACGGTGAGCGGCTCCGGGACGCGGCCCGCGCTCGGCTGCGTCGGAGGACCGCGGCTGCTGGCCGGACTCGACGCCTCCGAGCGACTCGACCGGGCCGGCCACCTGAGCGTGCACGGCGCGCTGCCCCGCTACCCCGCCGAAGGGCTCGTCGAACTCGCCGAGGGCATGGCCCTCGGCGGGCGAGGGGGAGCGGGCTTCCCCTTCGCCCGCAAACTCCGGGCCGTCACCCGGTCCGCCCGGGGTCAGGACGGGCGCACCGCCGTGGTCGTCAACGGGACGGAGGGCGAGCCAAGTTGCCTCAAGGACGCCGCCCTGCTCCTCTACGTTCCGCACCTCGTGCTCGACGGCGCGCTGGTGGCGGCCGCCGCGCTCGGCGCCGAGGACGTGGTCGTCGGCGTCACCCGCCCGGACGTGGAGCGTTCGCTCACCGAGGCCGTCGCCGAACGGGGCCCGTCCGGGCGGCGCGTGCGCGTCGTCCGGCTCCCCGAACGCTTCGTCACGGGCGAGGGCAGCGCACTGGTGAACGGCCTGGACGGCGGCCCCGCCCTGCCCTCCGGAGACCGGACGCGGACCAGCGCACGGGGCCTCGGCGGCCTGCCCACCCTGCTGTCCAACGCGGAGACGTACGCCCAGCTCGCCGTCGGCGCCCGCCTCGGGGCGTGCGAGTACGGCACGGCCGGCCTGCCCGACGAGCCCGGCACGACCCTGCTCACCGTCGCCGGGAGGACCGTCGTCGAGGTACCGCTGGGCACGTCCCTGGCGTACGTACTGGACCTGTGCGGCACGGTACCCGGACAGGGCGTGCTCATCGGCGGCTTCCACGGCCGCTGGCTGGACCCGGGGGCGGCGCGCGAGGCGCTGATCTCGCGGAAATCGCTGGCGGCGTACGACGCGGTACTGGGCGCGGGCGCGGTGCTGCCGCTGCCCGAGGACACCTGCCCGGCGGGCGAGGTGGCCCGGGTCGCGCGCTGGCTGGCGCGGGAGTCGGCGGGCCAGTGCGGCCCGTGCGTACGGGGCCTGCCTTCGCTCGCCGACGCCCTGGAACGGCTCGTGGCCGGCGGGGGAGGGGCGGCCCTCGACGCGGTCCAGGCCCGGATGCGGGGGGTGCGCGGCCGGGGAGCCTGCTCCCACCCGGACGGCACCTCCTCGTTCGTCGCCTCCGCGCTCGCCGTCTTCCCCGACGAGTTCCGCGACCACGCGCTCGGCAGCGGCTGCGGACGCCGGGTCCTCGGCGCCCTGCCGCTGCCCGCGGACGAGAGCCCCGAACGGCTCGTCGTGGACTGGACGTTGTGCAAGGGTCACGGCCTGTGCGTGGACCTCCTGCCCGATGTGGTGCGGCTCGACGAGGACGGCTACCCGGCACGCGGGGTGATGCCCGTCCCCGGTCCCCTGCGGCCGAAGGCACTGCGCGCGGTGCGCCGTTGCCCGGCACTCGCGCTCCGCATCCAGGAATGAGTTCACGCTTTGGCGAGATCTGACAAATTCCCGCTCCCTTGAATGCGGAGGCCCCCGCAGCCCTTATGAATATCCCGAAGGAATTGCTCCGGATGGAAACCGAAGGAGAGAACCATGGGAAACAGGAGCCGGGCGACCGCGGCCGCCGCGGGATCGGTGCTGACGGTACTTCTGCTCGCGTCGGGATGCGGTGGCGGTGACGACGGGGCCCGCACGGTGACGGTCCGGGCGGCGGGTGCGGAACGGGCGGTGGGCCACGGCCCCGGAGGAGGCGAGGGCGACGGCGACGGCGAGGGGTACGGCGCGAATCCGGAAGCGGACGCGGATGGTGAAGCCGAAGCCGAAGCCGAAGCGGACCTGACTCCGGCCGGAAAGCTGTCGGTCCGGGAGATCCCCGGAGTCGGCAGCGTGGTCACGGACGCGGCCGGGGCCGCGCTCTACCGGTTCGACAAGGACTCCGCCCAGCCGCCCCGCTCGACCTGCGAGGATGCCTGCGCCACCCTCTGGCCCGCGGTACCGGCGGACGGGGCGCAGGCCCCGGCCGGCACGGACGCGGCGCTGCTCGGCTCGGTGGACCGGCCCGACGGCACCCGCCAGCTCACGCTCGCCGGGTGGCCCGTGTACCGGTACGCGAAGGACACCCGGCCGGGGGAGGCGAAGGGCGAAGGCGTTGGCGGCACCTGGCACGCGCTGGCCGCGGACGGCAAGAAGGCGGCGGACGCGGCAGAGGCGGAGGGTGCCGGAGAGGCGGAGGAAGCCGGACCGGCGGAGGGTGCCGGAAAGGAATCCGCGCCACTCTCCGCCGTGGACGACGCGAAACTCGGAAAGCTGATGGTGGACGCCCGGGGGCGCACCCTCTACCGGTTCGGAAAGGACAGTGCCTGGCCGATGAAATTCGGCTGCCTGGACTCCTGCTTGAACACGTGGAAACCCGCCGCACCCGTGGAACGGGAAAAGGCCGTGGGAATTGCCGCCGGGCTCGTCGGATCCGTGGAACGTCCCGACGGAACGCGCCAATTGACGATCGACTGCTGGCCGGTCTACCTCTACACCGGAGACACCGCGCCCGGCCAGACGAACGGACACGGCCTCCAGGGGCTCTGGTTCGCGGTGAACGACGCCGGCGAGAAGATCCCGGCGGCGGGCTGACCGGCCGTGACCTGCACGGGAATCGGGACGCTCCGGGCGCCCCGCGCGATCGCCCTGCTCGCCGCCCTGCTCTGTACGGGCTGCACGGCCGGCGCGGGCAGCACGGGCCCGGGCAGCACGGGACCGGGAAACACGGGCGCGGGCAGCGCCGCGCCCCCGCCCCCCGCCCCCGCCCCCGAGCCGCTGGACCGGATCGCGGCCGCCCTGGGCTGCAGCCCCGAGGTGACGGTCGACGCGCAGGAGGTCCGCGAGGGCGCCTGCGCGGTGGGCGCGCAGGCCTTCCGGCTGGCCACCTTCAGCACGGCGCGGGGCCGTGCCGCCTGGCTGTCGGAATCACGGCAGTACGGGGGCACGTACCTCGTCGGCGAGCGCTGGGTCATCACGGCGCCCTCGGCGGACGCCCTGGCCCCGGCCCGGGCCCGCCTCGGCGGAACCCTGGACTCCGCCCCCGCGCACACCCACGGCGCCGGCGCTCATCCCGTGGTGATCCTGACCACCCAGGTCTCGGCGCCCTGGTAGACGGACGCGACGCGCCGCCGACGCCGGAGAACACGGATGCCCTACGGAAGGTACGTACGGTCGAAGCACTCGTCCGGGCCATGCCCCCGCCCCCGGCAGCAACCCGCCCCGCCCGACGTTGAGCGGAGACTCACAGATGGCACAGCCCACCCCCCTCGCCCTGAAGCCCGGCACGGCCTGGGCCGATGCCTGGCGGCGCGCGCTCGCTGCGGCCCCGGAGGCCTTCCGGGAGGACCGCGTCCTGAACCTCTGGGCCGGCGCCTGGCAGAGCGACGGCCACGCCCTGCCCGCCACCAGCCCCGTGGACGGCAGTCCGATCGCGGGCCCGCCCCGGCTCGACGCGGGCACCGCGGCCAAGGCGGTACGGGCCTCCCTCGACCAGCACTGCGCCTGGCGGCAGGTTCCGCCGGCGGAGCGCCGGGCCCGGGTCGCCGCCGCCCTCGACGTGCTCACCGAACACCGCGATCTGCGCCCTGCTCCTGGTGTGGGAGATCGGCAAGCCCTGGCGCCTTGCGTGCGCCGACGTGGACCGGGCCGTCGAGGGCGTGCGCTGGTACGTGGACCACATCGACGCCATGCTGGAGGGCCGGACACCGCTGGCGGGGCGCCTTCGTCGGCGGCGACCTCCTGGTCCGCGCGGTCACCCTCGGACCCGCCGGCGAACGGCTCCCGGGCAACTTCCCGGAGTACCAGCTGATGCCCTGAGGAGGCGGCCGGCAGGCGCCGAGGAGGCGATGCGCCGGGCCCCGGGCGCTCTGATTACAGTGAGGTCACCGCCGTGCCGCGCGGAACGCCAAGGGGGCGGGCCGCCGCGGTCCGGCAAGAGCCTGGACTGGAATGGAGCCGCAGATGGAGAGTCCCAGCCGTACCGCGCTGATCGAGGACCTGATGGGGCGCTTCCCGCACGTGCCCCGGGAAGCCGTGATCAAGGAAGACCTCCTGCGGGGCGGCATGGCCTTCGACGAGTCCGCGCTCAGCGGGGGCGTCGACGGGTCTTCGGCCGACGTCAAACCGAAGTCCTACTTCATCTTCTCCTTCGACCACCGCACCCTCCCCGAGCTCGGCGCCGCCGCGCTGAACCGGCCCCCGGAGGAGATCGTGCTGACGGGCGGCCCCTACGAGCTGCGCCGCACCGTGGTCTCCGTACGGGTCAACCCGGACTCCCCGTACGTGGTGCGCGGCGGGGAGGACGGCGCGCTCGGCCTGTACCTGGACGGCGTACGGATCTCGGACGTCGGCCTGCCGCCGATGCCGGAGTACTACCGGCACAAGCTGTCGAACGGCAAGTCCGTGATGGAGGTCGCGCCGACCATCCAGTGGGGCTACCTCATCTACCTGACGGTCTTCCGGGTGTGCCAGTACTTCGGCGCCAAGGAGGAGTGCCAGTTCTGCGACATCAACCACAACTGGCGCCAGCACAAGGCGGCCGGCCGCCCCTACACCGGTGTGAAGCCGGTCGAGGAGGTGCTGGAGGCGCTGGAGATCATCGACCGGTACGACACGGCGGGCATCTCCCGGGCCTACACCCTCACGGGCGGATCGATCACCTCCCAGGTCGGCGGCCGCGACGAGGCCGACTTCTACGGTCAGTACGCCCAGGCCATCGAGGAGCGCTTCCCCGGCCGCTGGACCGGCAAGGTCGTCGCGCAGGCCCTGCCCCGCGACGCCGTGCAGCGCTTCCACGACCACGGCGTCAAGATCTACCACCCCAACTTCGAGGTGTGGGACGAGTACCTGTTCAAGCTCCACTGCCCGGGCAAGGAGCGCTACGTCGGCCGCGACGAATGGCACCGCAGGATCCTGGACTCCACCGAGGTCTTCGGACCGCGCAACGTGATCCCGAACTTCGTCGCGGGCATCGAGATGGCCGAGCCCTTCGGGTTCACCAAGGTGAGCGAGGCGATCGCCTCGACCCAGGAGGGCCTGCGGTTCTTCATGTCGCACGGAGTCGTCCCGCGCTTCACCACCTGGTGCCCGGAGCCGACGACCCCGCTGGGCAAGGCCAACCCGCTGGGCGCGCCCCTGGAGTACCACGTCCGCCTGCTGGAGACCTACCGCGCGACGCTGGAGGAGTTCGGCCTGAGCTCCCCGCCCGGCTACGGCCCGGCCGGTCCCGGGCGCGCGGTGTTCTCCGTCTCCTCCTTCATGGACAGCCTGGAGGGGCTGGAGGCGAAGGAGGAGACCGCTTCCTGACCGATGGTGCTCAGACGTCGAGCACCAGGTCCGAGGTCGGCAGGGACTGGCAGGTCAGGACGTCGGTGTCGGGCAGGTCCTCCGAGGGGGTCACCAGGTGCGCCGCCGTGCCCCTGAGCACGCCGCACGCACAGCTCTCGCACTGTCCGACCCGGCAGCCGCTCGGCATCGCGACCCCGGCGGCCTCGCCGAGGGCAAGGAGCGGGCCGTCGTTCTTGCGCCAGACTGCGGTGCGTCCGGACCGGGCGAAGGTCACGGTGTACTCGGCGTCGTCGGGCACGGTCACCTCCCGCCGGGCCGGGCGGAACTTCTCGCTGAACACCTCGAAGCGGGGGACACCGCGAGCGCTCAGGGCGGCGGTGAGGGCGTCGAGCATGGGCTGCGGGCCGCACATGTAGAAGCGGGCCCGGCGGGCGATGAGCCCCGGGTCGATGTCCTCGGCGGTGATGAAGCCGATGCGGTCGTAGTCCCGGCCGGGGACCTCGTCCGGCCCGGGTGCCGCGTAGTGATCGACGATCGTCAACGCCGGTATACGGGAGGCCAGTTCGCGCAGCCGGTCCCGGAAGGGATGGTCGGCCGCGTTGTTGTTGCCGTAGTGCAGCACCACCTCGGGGACCGTGCCGCCGGTGGCCGCGAGGGTTTCGAGGTAGCTGAGGAACGGCGTGATGCCGATGCCGCCCGCCAGGAGCACCACCGGGTTGCCGGTGTGCGTCGGGATGGCGAAGACGCCTCCCGGGCTCGCCAGGTGGAGCCGGTCGCCGACGCGGAGCTCCTCGTGGATCCGGGTGGAGAAGGCTCCGCCCGGGATGTGGCGTACGGCGAGCCCGTAATCGGTGCGGCCGTTCACCAGGGCGGGGCCGGTGAGGGAGTAGCTGCGGCCGTCCGAAGGGTCCTGGAGGGTCCCGTCCGGGTGCTCGGCGCGCACGGTCAGGTGCTGGCCGGGCCGGTAGTCGGGGAGGGCCCCGCCGTCCTCGGGGGCCAGGCGCAGGGCCCGGATACCGGTGCTCACCTCGGTGAGGGCCGTGACGGTGAAGGGGCGGGTCCCCGTCCAGGTGCCGTCGCTCCGCACGGGGCCGATCCGGCAGGCGGCCGCCCGCATCGGTGCGGAACCACTGAGCGGGTCGGTCTCGGCGTGGTCGATGAGCCGGTTGAAGTTGCTGCCGGTGGCGGCGATCGGGTCGGCGCCCGGGAGGGCGAGGTCGGTGGCCTCCTGCCACCAGCCGTACTCGCCGACGACGACCGAGGGATGGAGGGAGTCGTCGAAGCGGGCGCGCAGCCGGATGGAGCCGAGGCGCGTGGCCAGCTCCACCCACTGGCCCTCGCCGATGCCGTGCGCGGCGGCCGTCCGCGGGTGCAGGTCGACCGAGGGGTCGGTGGCCCGGCGGCGCAGCGAGGTCAGGGACCGCTGCTGGCTGTGGACGAAGTACCCGTGCTTGGCGCAGGTCAGCACGAGCGGGTACGCGGCGTCCGTGGGCGCGGGGTCGTGGTGCTCGGGCACCGCCGGGTAGCCGTGCTCCAGCAGCCGCTCGGAGTACAGCTCCACCCGCCGGGTGGGCGTGGCGAAGCCGGTCACGGCATCACCGCCGCCGCTGTTTCCGCCGTCCGCCACGGGGGCGGCGTACTTGCGGTAGGACTCCTCGCGGGGCACCCGGACGCCGCCCGGGCGCCGGCGCAGCTCCTCGACGGTCAGGCCCAGGGGTTCGAGCTGCCAGTTCCAGGCGGCCTCGATGTCCCCGCCGAAGAAGTCGGCGCCCATGCCCAGGCGGCAGGCGAGATCGAAGACGAACTCGGTGTCGCTGCGGGACTCGCCCTGCGGCTCGACCATCCGGGGCCGGAGCTGGACCTGCTCCTGGGCCCGGTGGCCGACCTCGAAGCCGAAGCGCAGGGCCTCGTGCTCGTAGGAGCTGTTGACCGGCAGGACGATGTCGGCGCTGCTGCTGGTGGGGTTGTGGAAGAGGTCCAGGTGGACCTGGAAGTCGAGCGTGCCCAGCGCGCGCGCCGTGCGGTCGGAGTCGGGCTGGGCGACGACCAGGTTGGACCCGAAGCCGATGAGGGCGCGGACGGGATACGGGTGGCCCGTCTCGACGGCGGCGCACAGGTCGCCGGAGTTGATGTAGCCGAAGGCCGGCGGGCCCAGCGGGTGCTTGTCGAGCCCGAGGGCCTTGGCGCGCTGTTCCGGGGCGAACTGGCCGAAGGAAGCGGCCGGGTTGTAGGGCGGGGCGGGGACGACGTGGTTGCCGCCGGGGGCGTCGTAGGACCCGGTCAGCGCGTACAGGGTGGCGAGGGCCCGCTCGGTCTGCGCGGCGTTCGCGCTCTGCCCCACGCCGGTCCACCCGTAGTAGGTGACCGAGGGCGCGGCCGCGATCTCCGCGGCGAGGGCGCGGATCTCCCGCTCGGGGATCCAGGTGTTGGCCGCGACCCGGTCCGGAGTCCAGGGCGCGCAGGCGGCGGCGTACCGCTCGAAGGCGGGCGCGCAGTCGACGACGGAGCCGTCGCGGAGGGTGATCGGGCGGGTGCCGCGCAGCGCGAAGCGCTCGGGGCGGACGGCGGCGCGCGCGGTGTCGTAGGCCTCGGCCCGGCCGTTCTCCTCGTCGAAGACGGCGAAGGCCGTGGGTCCCCCGGGTGTGCCGGGGAGCTCCGCCGCGCGCAGGAAGCGTCCGGTGTCGGCGCGGACGAGGAGGGGGCCGTTGGTCCAGGCACGGACGAAGGCCGGGTCGTAGCCCCCGTCGGCGATGAGTAGGTGGGCCAGGCCCAGGGCGAGCGCGGCATCGGTGCCGGGCCGCACCCGCAGCCAGTGGTCGGCGCGCAGCGCGCTGGTCGAGCGGCGCGGGTCCACGACGGCGAGCTTGGTGCCGGTCGCCTGGGCGGCGGAGAGGGCGGCGGACTGGGCGAGCCAGGTCTTGGCCGGGTTGAAGCCCCAGAGGAGCGCGAGGTCGGCGTTCGCGTAGTCGGGCGGCGGGATCGGCGAGCCGAAGGTGAAGGCGTGGGCGAAGTCCTTGTGCCAGTTGCAGATCTCCGCGCTGTACACCGTGTTCGGGCTGCCGAAGAGGCGTACGAAGCGTTCGATCCACTCGGTGGCGTCCGACACCATGGTCCCCGAGGGCGTGGCCACGGCGAAGGCGACCGACTCGGGGCCGCTCTCGGCGGCGATCGCCCCGATCTTCTCGGCGATCTCTTCCATCGCCTCGTCCCAGGAGACGGGCACCCAGCCCGGGTCCGGGTCGGACTTGGGGTTGGTCCGGCGCAGCGGGGTGGTCAGCCGGTTCGTACTGTGCGCGAGCTCGGGGGCGGAGCGGCCCTTGGGGCACATCGCCGCGCCGGTGGGATGGTCGGGGTCCGGTCGCACGCCGGTCAGGCGGCCGTCCTCGATGGTGAAGATCGCGCCGCAGCGCGACTTGCAGAGGGTGCAGAAACCCCTCTTCTCTTCGCACACGGACACGACGTTCTCCCTGCTCGCGGACCTCCTTCCAGTGGACTTCCCGGCGGACGGGACGGGCACCCGGCGATGGTCGCGAAGGCAGCACCGGAAGACCCGCCCGGCCGGGACCTTCGCCCCGGGCCGAACGGGTCGTTCGCGCTGGTCGCGGGAGGTTCAGGGATGCCGCTTGCGCACCAGGCGGAAGGCGGCGTAGAGGGCCGCGGCGGCCAGGGCGAGGAGGATGGAGGTCTCGATGAGCTGGATTGGCCAGTAGTGGGAGGACGGGTGGAAATCGGCGTACGAAGCGGTGACGTCCACGTCGGCGCGACAGAACCCCCGGG
Source organism: Streptomyces sp. NPDC099050 (assembly GCF_044759865.1). Classification (NCBI taxonomy): domain Bacteria; kingdom Bacillati; phylum Actinomycetota; class Actinomycetes; order Kitasatosporales; family Streptomycetaceae; genus Streptomyces; species Streptomyces sp. NPDC099050. The sequence goes on from NZ_JBIWAE010000022.1 coordinate 136,770, forward strand.
TTTCGGCTTCCGGAGCGCAGTAGTACCCGGGAATACGTTCGCCCGTGGTGCTGATGAGCCCTGTGCCACCCCGCTTGACGGAGCTCGACAGCAGCGACTCCGGTTCCACGGTGTAAGGCGCGGTAGCGGTCACCATGGGAAGGAATGACCACCTCAGTGCGCCCAGCACGAGCAGCACCAGACCCGTCAGGAGACCGGTGACGGCCATGGCGGGCAGGGTGCGCCGGATCAGCTGTCCGACCAGGGTGCCGAGAGCCACGCCGAGCAGGCAGTAGCCGACGAGCACCGGGCCGGTGGCCTCGTACACTCCGCGCTCGTACCAGTGGAGCGAGGACGTGTCGGAGACCCGGACCCATCCGAGGCGGTAGATCCCGATCAGGGCGAGGGAACCGAACACGGAGACCACGGCCGCCACCAGGACCTTCGAGCCGAGCCAGGCCTTCGCCGTCGTCGACTGGGTGAGGGCGAGCCGCCAGGTCCCGCTCTCCAGCTCGCGGGCGACCATCGGACCGGCGACGAGGGCTCCCACCAGCAGCGGGAGGAAAGGCAAGGTGCGGCCCGAGTACATGATGCAGAGCCGGAGGAACTCCCACACTTCGTACTCGACCGACGCGTCGATTGGCTCGAACTCGGGATTCCGGCTCCAGGCCCGCAACGCGATCATTGCGATGAGGCTCGCGCCCAAGAGCGCGGGCACCGCCCACAGCACCCGCCGGTGCTGGCAGGCCACCACCCAGTACGGCCCCTTCAGCATCAGCGTGCTCATGCCGCCACCCCCTCGGCGGCATCGGCGTACACGGCGAACGCCGGGGCTTCGGGCGCGCGCAGATGGGCGAGCAAGAGTTCCTCCAGGGACGGGTGGGTGGTCTGCCAGGTGCCGCTGTCGACGGGGCCGCGGGGCCGTACGAGCGCCGTGAGCTGCCGGCCCGTCGTGCGGGCCTCGACGACGGTGTGCGCGGAGAGTTCCTCGCGGGCGGCGGCGGGGCCGGTGAGCAGCAGGTGCGCCGCGCCGAGCTCGTCGATGGGGCCGGAGAGTCGGACCCGGCCGCCGTCCACCAGGAGGAGGTGGTCGCAGGCGCCCTCCAGCTCGGTGAGGATGTGCGAGGACATCACCACGGAGGTGCCGTTCTCGGCGGCGTCGGCCATCAGCGTGCCCATGAGCCGGTGCCGGGCGAGCGGGTCGAGGTCGGCCATCGGCTCGTCCAGCAGGAGCAGGCTCGGGCGTTTGCCGAGGGCCAGGGCCAGGGCGACCCGGGTGCGCTGCCCGCCGGAGAGCGTACGGATCTTCGCGTGCGGGTCGAGGTCACCCGCCTCCACGATCTGCTCCGCCCTGCCCGCGTCCCAGCGGGCGGGGTTGAGCTCGCTTCCCATGCGCAGCGTCTCGCCGACGGTGAGCTGCGGGTAGAGCGGCTTGTCCTGGGCCACGTAGGCCAGTTCCTCGCGCAGCACCGAGCGGAGGTGACCTTCCGTCGGTGACACGAGCCCGGCGGCGATGGTCAACAGGGTGGATTTTCCGGCCCCGTTGGGTCCTACCAGTGCACAGACCCGGCCCTCGGGCAGCCGGAAGGAGCAGTCGCGCAGCGCCCACTTTCCCCGGCGTCCGTAGCGCAGGCCGAGGCCGTCCGCCTCGATCACGATGTGCGTCATGCGTCTTCGTCCCCCTTGAAGTGCTCTTCCAGTACGGCCGAGAAGAGCGCGGCCGCGTCGTCCCGCTCCATCCCGGCCTCCCGTGCCCGCCGCGCCCAGTCGGCGAGTTCGGCGCGCAGCGGTGATTCCGCCGGAGCGCCGCCCAGGGACTTGCGGATGAAGGTGCCCAGGCCCCGCTTCGCCTCGACGAGCCCTTCGCGTTCCAGCTCGCGGTAGGCCTTGAGGACGGTGTTCGGGTTGATGGCCGTGGCCTCGACGACCTCGCGGGCGGTCGGCAGCTTGTCGCCCGGCTCCAACAGGCCAAGGCGCAGGGCCTGTTTGGTCTGCTGGACGATCTGCAGGTACGTGGCGATGCCGCTGCGCCGATCGATGCGGTACTCGAGCACGACAACACCACCCTTTCACTAGGCAAGTAGTGAAAGGGTGGTGCAGGGGAGTGCTTCTGTCAACTGTCCTTCGCCGGCTCAGGCGAAGGCGGGGTCCGGAATCGAGCGGCGCAGCGTCGGCGCGATCTCCGACTGGAACAGCGTGAGGGAGTCCCGGTGCTGTGCCTCGGTCAGCCCGCCCGGCTCGGCCTGGAGGTGCAGGACCGTGTGGCCGAACTCCTCGTGGTAGCGGTGCACCTTCTCGATCACCTGCGCGGGGCTGCCGATCAGGGCCGAGCTCCGCCCGACGAAGTCCTCCAGGGTCGGGAACACCGGATCCAGGCCCTGCGCGGCGTGGGCGGCGAGGTAGCGCGCGAAGGCGGGCCGGTACGCGGCCACCGCACCCTGTGAGGTGGCCGCCGTGTGGAAGCCCGCCGTGCCCGCGCCCACGACCGCGTGGGCCGGATCGTGCCCGTAGTGCTCCCAGCGCTCGCGGTAGTGGCGGATCAGCGCTGCGTACGGGCCGATCGGGTGGGTGACGTTCGCGGAGAAGAGCGGGTCGCCGTAGCGCGCCGCGAGATCCACGGACTCCCGGCTCGTTGCGCTGCCGTGCCATACGCGCAGCGTTTTCTGGCACGGCCGGGGCAGCACCTCGGCGCCGGTCAGCGCGGGCCGGAAGCGGGGCCGCGCCGTCACCTTGTCTTCGCTCCAGATCCGGCGGAACAGTTCGTAGCCCTCCGAGTTGCGCTCCCACTGGTCCTCGGAGCTCACGTCGAAGAGCTCGCGCTGCGCGGTGCCGTTCCCCTTGCCGATCATCAGCTCGAGCCGGCCGTCGCTGAGGTGGTCGAGCGTCGCGTAGTCCTCGTACGCCCGCACCGGGTCGAGCAGGCTCAGGGTGGTCACGGCGGTGTACAGCCGGATGTGCCGGGTCAGGGCCGCGATGTGGGAGAGCACCACGGGCGGCGAGGACGACAGGAACGGCCGTTCGTGGCGCTCGCCGACCCCGAACCCGTCGAAGCCGAGCTCCTCCGCCAGCAGGGCGGCGGAGACCACCTGGCGGAACCGCTCGTGCGTGGGGGTGGGGGCGCCCGTCGCCGGATCCGTGCCGTCCGTGATCAGGGTGATGGCCAGGAATTTCACGCCGGCGCTCCTCGGAAATGACAGGCCCGAAATACGGGACGCGAAAATGGCGGCAGTATGAAAAGGAAATCGACGGCGTTAAATTCGTGTGGCGACAATGAGCCTTTTCCAACCTCATGTTGAGGCGTGGTGGAGGACGAGGATGGCCTTCACGATGTCGGTGATCCGGTTGGTGCTGCAGCGGAGCTTCCGCAGGAGGCGCCAACCCTTCAGCACGGCCATGGCCTGCTCGCCGACGCAGCGGATCTTGGCGTGACTGCTGTTGTGCCGTCGCTTCCAGCGCTTGAGCCGGCGGCCCCGGAAGGGGACTCGGATGTGCCGGCCGGCGCCTTGGTAGGCCTTGTCCGCCAAGCACTTCAGGCCCACGGAGGCGAGCGCGTCGACGATGCCATGGCTTCGGGCCGCGGTCAGGTCGTGAGTGGCTCCGGGCAGGGCTGGTGACGCC